>LM995447.1:465000-812500 GCA_000953215.1 [Clostridium] cellulosi | reverse complement strand
GCTCGTCCATCGTTACTACATGTCCGAGGTACTTGTTAATATCCTCAAGGTGTACTCGATTTACCGTCTCATCATTTGTTGCCACACATTCAGACACCACATATACTTCATAGTTGAGATAATACGCATCTGTCACCGTTGCCCGTATGCAACAGTTAGTCTTTGTGCCAACAACAATTACATTCTTTACACCATTTTCACGAAGGACCAAGTCAAGGTCTGTTCCAAAGAAACTGCTGTAACGCCGCTTCTTTATCACATAGTCTTTAACAGGGTCAACCTTAAGGGACGGGTCTATTTCGTCGCCGCCTGTACCCTCAATACAGTTTACACGCATTGTCTGCAAATTCTTATCATACTTGTCTTTCCTATAGCTGTTTCTTATAAAGATTATGAGGGCACCGTATTCGCGGCACTTGGCGAGTACCTTCTGGATATTTGGAAGTATTGCCTGATTCTGAGGATAAAAGACCTTTCCGTCAGGTGACGTAAAGTCCCTAACCATATCTACAATAATTAATGCGGTCTTAGCCAATGTTAAAACTCCTTGTCTTTTTATGTTTAATTTCAGTTGCGGAAACTACTGCAAGTACAATAACCATTGTAAGATATGGGACAGCGTCTAAGAGCCCAGATATACCACCAGCATAAATACTCAGACTGGTTGAAAGGGCCTGCGCCAATCCGAAAATCATAGCAAAAAGTGTTGACTTGACAGGTTTTCCTTTACCGCAATAGAAGGCAGCCAGTGCAATAAATCCGCGTCCCGCTGTCATATTATTTGTATAAAGCCCCATTCTCTCTACCGAAAGATTCGCTCCGGCAAGGGCGCACAGCACAGCACCGATTATAATTGCTGCATACTTAATCGCACCTACTTTAATGCCTACTGACTTTGCCGAATCTTCATTTTCACCTACAACCCTGATGTAAAGCCCTAACTTCGTTTTATAGAGTATAACGTATACGGCAATTACCAGCAGAACTGCAATGTATGTAAGTGCAGGGTGCCCACTTAGTATATTGCTGACTATTGGTATATCTTTAATGAGGGGTATGTTTATTTTTAATCTATTGACATCAACTATTGCGCTGAGATTGAGGTTTGCTTCCTGCATATATTGGAGCACAAATGCGCTGAGGGCTGACACAAGGATGTTGATGCCAAAACCGGTAATGATGAAGTTACTCTTCAAATTTACGCTGAGGTATGAAAAGATAAGCCCGAGAATACAAGTCGCAACTACGCCAATGGCCATACCAGCAACAATGCTTCCTGTCATCAGAGTAAAGAGCGCGCCTGAAAAAGCCCCCATCAGCATCATGCCTTCAAGGCCGATGTTAAGTACATTGGCGTTGTATGAAAACAATCCACCGAGTGTGCACAGCACAATAGGCGTGCTGTAATACACTGTGTCATACAGGATACTTCCGAGTAAATTCATTTACTTCGCCGCCTTTCTCTGCAGGGCATTATTCTTCGTTTGGAATTTAGCTTTGATTTTATCGGTAATATGAAACTTCATATCAACTAACTGGAAGGATACAAAGAGTATGATAATACCTTGAACGACCCCAACTATATTCTTTGGTACATTCGTAAACATATCTACATAATCGCTTCCAGTTTGAAGCGCAGCGAAGAATATGGCAGCGATAAGTATGCCTATCGGATTCTTGCGTCCGACAAGCGCTATGAGCATGCCTGTCCATCCGAGCCCCGGATTTCCTGAAAAGTCGAGTGTGTACCTGTATTTCTCACTCATCATGTAGCCTGCGCCGGCAAGTCCGCTTAGCGCGCCACTTATAAGCATAATGATTATGATTTTTTGGCGTACATTCATACCGGCCGCTTCAGAAAATTCTGAATTAAATCCCATTGCCGTTATTTCGTATCCAAGTTTAGACTTCTTAAAGACAAAGTACATTATTATAAACACTGCTATCGCTATGAAGAAGAACGATGTAAGGTTGGAATCGAAAAGCTTTTGAAACATCGCGCTGTTATTAATTGTATAAGTCGAGACATATCCTGAACTTGGGTCCTTGAAAACGCCCTCTGCAAGGTACTGCAGCACGATTACCAAAGCATAGTTGAGCATGAGTGTAACAACCATCTCATCAACATTCAGATATGCCTTGAGCAGCGCAGGAATAATTGTGAAAACCACACCAGCCACGACACCTACTGCCAAGCAAAGTGTGATATGAGCGACCGGTGACAGCCCGGTAACTGAAAATCCGACCACTGCGGCAAAAAAGCCGCCAAGCACAGCCGAACCTTCGACTGCCATATTGTATACATTTGCTTTAAATGTGACTGCAATTGCAAGTGCCGTAAGTATAAGCGGTGAAGCAAAATGCAGGGTTTTCAGTATTCCGTCATAGCTGAAGAGGGATTGCTGTATCATAACACCGTAGGTCGTAAGCGGGTCTTCACCTATGGCAGCAATAACTATTCCACCGACTATAAATGCGGCAATTATGGGAATTATTGTACTTAAAACATTTTTTACGATGGCAATCCGTTTACTCTTATCCATAATATACCCTCGATTGCTTGTTTGAATTATTTTGCTGAGGCGGTTATGCCTGCCATCAACAAACCTATTTCACGGCTATCTGCGCCTTTGCCCGGTACTTCTCCGATTATTCTGCCTTTATACATAACCAGAATCCTATCGCTGAGCCCCATTACCTCGCTCAGCTCACTTGAAACAATAAGCACCGCTTTGTTCGCCATACTGAGTTCAAGAATTTTGTTATGTATAAACTCAATTGAACCTACGTCGACGCCTCGGGTCGGCTGGCTTGCAATAAGCACCTTTGGGTCAGAGTCGAATTCTCTTGCTATGATAATCTTCTGTGCATTTCCTCCGGAAAGTTCTGAAACATATCCGTTCTTGTCTCCAACCCTTATGTCGTACTTCTCAATTAGCCTGTCCATGTTTTGGCTGATAGCTTTGCTGTTCATTATCCCCATTTGACAGAACTTCCGGCTCATATGATAGCCTGCTATGAGGTTTTCAGAGATTCTCATTTGCCTGCAAAGCCCCTGAGCATACCTGTCTTCAGGTATCATAGCTATACCGGACTCACGCAGCTGCCTCGGCCAAAGGTTAGTGACGTCTTTATCATAGAGTTTGACCGACCCTTCCGTACATTCCATAAGGCCCGTCAGCACACTCACAAGCTCACTCTGGCCATTTCCCTCAACCCCGGCAATCCCGAGTACTTCGCCTTCACGGATTTCAAAGTTTATATCATCGAGTACCTTATCGCCTGAAGAATTTTCAGCGGACAGATGCTCTACCCTATAAGCTACTTTATTCTTACTGACATCGTTATACTTTTTATTTACCCTCAAAAGGACCTTTCGTCCAACCATCATGTCAGCAAGCTGTTCTGGATTCGTTTCCGATGTAGGCATTTCACCGATTACCTTGCCGCGCTTTATAACGATAACTTCATCGCTGACATCCATGACTTCCTGTAACTTATGCGTTATTAGTATTACGGTTTTGCCTTGGCTTTTCAGTTTCCTCAAACTTTCAAGGAACTGCTCTACTTCCTGAGGTGTTAAAACAGCAGTAGGTTCATCAAATATTAAGATATTAACATTCCGGTACAGCATTTTGAGGATTTCAACCCTCTGCTTCGCACCGATTGAAATCTTTGCTACAACATCATCTGGGGAAAGCGCAAACTTGTAATGGTCAATTAACTCCTGAACCTTGCGCTTCTCCTCTTTCGCATTTATGATAGGGGTTTTTAAACTTAACTTACCGAGCTTAAGTTTTTTATTTTCTTCTATTCCAAGCATGATGTTCTCAAAAACTGTGAGGCTGGGCACCAGCTTAAAATGCTGGTGCACCATACCCAATCCACAGTTTATCGCATCAAGAGGTGAAGAAAAATGAACCTTTTTCCCTTTTATATAGATTTCCCCGCTTGTCGGTTGCTCAAGGCCATAGAACATGTTCATGAGCGTGCTTTTGCCTGCCCCATTTTCTCCGACAATAGCCGTGATTAAGCCCTGCTTAATCTTAATGTTGATATTGTCATTCGCCAAACATCTGCCGTAATTCTTTGTCAAATTGACTGTTTCGATTATGTTCATAATATTCCCCTCAATACGATACGGCTGCCGCCTTAATAGACAGATATTATTCGTTAGGCATTACAACATTTTTAAGCGAGCTCTTGTCAAATTTTTCGCCTGCTTGTGCATTGACAACCTTAATTTCACCAGAGCTAATCTTCGCTTTAACATCATTAAGCTCGTCAAGGATTTTATTCCATGTCTCTTTGTCGGTAACCTTTGAAGCAATTGTGCTCAGGTCGGTAATGCCAGTAGCGCCGCTTCCGAGGTCATAAGTCAGAACTTTTCCACCTTCTTCTGAAAGCTTGCCTTCGTTATAATACTTGGAGATTTCGACAACTGGTACTTCAGTGTTCTTAATAACACTGGTAAGAATATAGCCTGGCTGGTTCGAATCCTTGTTCGCGTCAACCTCAATAGAAAGTTTCTTAACTTCTTTTGCCTTTGAGTCAATACCATCGCAGACTGAACCCGCACAACCATAGATTATGTTTGCGCCGTTGGAGAAGAAGGTGTTAGCCAATGTTGAGCCGGCTGCTGAATCGGTGAAACCAGCGTCATAGTTTGTGTAGATAGTGTATTTCTTGCCAAGCTTCTGTGCTTCATAGTTTACGCCTGATGCAAAGCCATAGCTGAATACTGTTATACCGTTTGATTTTGAGCCGCCGATGAAGCCGAGTTTATTGCCGGCATCACCTTTTGTGAATGAATAGTCTGAGGAGCTGAAAAGTTTGTCAGCGTTTTCATTTACAAGTACGCTGAGCGCACCGGCAAGGAATGATGACTCGTTAACGTTAAACATTACAGAGATAACATTTTTGTGAAGCACATTGCCGGACGAATCAACGTTCGGGTTGTCGTTGAAAACGACAAAGGTTGTGTCAGGATACTGTTCAGCGATCGGCTTTTTGCCGCCCACGCCTTTAATCAGCGCATCGAAATTGTACTCAAGGCTGAAAATTAGCTTATAACCCGCTTTTGCGAGCGTCTCAAGGCTGCCGGGAATATCAGTTGATTCTACAACCTTATAATCAATTCCTATCTCTTCCTTTACTTTTTTGAGGCCGTTGATTGCAGACTCGTTGTAGCCGTTATCATTAGCTCCCGCTGCTGAACAAATAAGGGCAATTGATTTCTTTTCTGATTGCGCCGCAGATTTTGAAGTCCCTGATGATCCATTCTTACTGCATCCCGCCATAACTGACAGAAGCATAACTGCTGATAGCGCTAAACAAACTAATTTTTTAAAATTTTTCATTTTTTTACCTCCAAAGAGAAATCTTATTATTAAAGCTCGTATGGCTTTAATTGCTGGAATGAAAACTTAGTGTTTGTCGTAATGCTTTCCGTCATTTTTGGCTTATAGGACACTGTTTGCCATTCAAACGCTGTCAGTTATAGCTTTTTGCACCAAAATGGATCTCGGGGTTGTCATTTCACTTATTTACCTTGCCTGTTTGATAAAGAACTTCATCTTATCTGAGCGATAAAAACTTTTGAAAGTCTCGATAGGACGTTCAGCACCATTTACCCTGCCGAATGTTATTCCTCTGAACAACAAGACTGGAGCGTTTTCTTTCATGTTGAGATAGTCAGACACCTCATTCTGCACGGTTACAGCCTCTAAAGTGCGTTCAGCCGTCAGAATTTTGACCGCATAATGCTTCTCCATGACGTCGTAAACTGATTCTTTTTCCCAATCAAATTTCTCGATATCAGGGAAAATCTTGTATGGAAGATATATGGTCGTATAGTTCAGCGGCTCTCCGTCAGCATAGTAAATGCGCTTCGCATAGAAAACTTTATCACCTTCTTCAAGCTGTAATCTTCTCTGACGAACTTTATCTGCTTCAATTACTCCCGACTCAATTATCTTTTTGGTCGGTTTCATACCCATTCTCTTTATTTCCTCTGTACAACTTGTGAGCTGAAATAGATCTTGGTTGAATTCATCACCTTTTACATATGTACCTTTCCCTTGCACCCGATAAAGATATCCTTCGTTTACAAGGTCATCAATAGCTTTTCTGACAGTGATACGGCTAAAACCGTATTTTTCCATTAGCTCACGTTCGCTTGGAATCATGTCATTTTCCTTGAGCTCTTCACTGTCGATCATTTCGACAATTTTCCTCTTCAGCACATAATACTTTGGCAACATTTCTAACATTATCTGACACTTCCCTTTGTAATATTGTCTATACATCATGTCGGTAATAGCTATTATAATTTACCATAATGATATTGTTGGGGCACTTGGTATGCTATTCATAACATATAAGGTAGATGGAACATGCCTAAAGATCTGTATATTAAAGAGATATCACTAAAGAGGGACAAGATTGAAAATTACAATCAATACCCATTCTCCCTGCCTATAATCAGGCATTTAGACACTTTAAAACTATCGAAAAACGTATCCATTATTGTTGGTGAAAACGGCAGCGGGAAATCAACTCTTTTAGAAGCTATTGCCGTAAATTTGGGATTTAACCCTGATGTGGCACTAAGAACTTTGTTTTTTCATCCTATGACACTCATTCACCACTGTTTGACTATGTGACAGTCACAAAAGGATATATGCGTCCGAAAGACGGGTTTTTCCTAAGGGCCGAAAGCTTTTATAATGTAGCAAGTTACATTGAGAAGTTGGACATGTCAACTAATGCGCCCATACCCTTCAAAGATTATTACGGCGGTTCATTGCACGAAAAATCACATGGAGAAAGCTTATATCCCTCGTGCAGAATAGATTTGGCGGAAATGGACTCTATATTTTGGATGAGCCTGAAGCTACACTTTTCCCCATCACGGCAGCTCACGCTGATGGTTTTAATAAATAATCTGGCGAAAAAGAATTCCCAGTTTATTATCGCGACTCACTCGTCTATATTGCTTGCCTTCCCTGATGCAGACATTTTTGTATTGAGTGAAGAAGGAATTTCTAAAAAGCCATATTATGAAACAGAACATTATATGCTGACAAAGCAATTTTTGAATAACCCTGAAAGAATCTTAAAAGAATTGTTTAAATAGGTGAAAGCAGCAAAAAAGCCATCGTCACAGGTTGAAAACTGCGACGATGACTTTGTATGTTATCTTATTTTGGACAAGCTATATGCGTAATATTGACAAGCCCTATTTCATAGCATATAATAAAAGCAAAGGGTAAAACCGTATAAACGGTTAGCCCAGTTTCACGGAAAAATAACCGCTTCCATTGGACCGGAGGGCGGTTATTTTTTTACGCTTTTTATGTATCCTGTAGCAACAATCAATAAAATAATTACGGCTACAATATACTCCATGCGCATCACCTCCCTTTCGGGAGAGTGACTAACCGCCCATACGTTACCCTTTGCATATGCCATTATAACAGAATTAATATATTTTTGCAATTAATTTACATAAAATTATGTGTCCTGAACCGAATTTAAAACAACCGCCTCAATAAAGGCAGCCTGCTACAAGGAACAATATATTTGAATGTATGGCTGTGGCTTCTGCTGCTAAAGCAGAAGCCACTTTTTATATCTTAAAATTATTTACCGTTCGTTATTTATCTGAAGCTTCCTGAAACACCGATATATGCTCCGGCTTGGCGCCCAGATAGACGATGTCGCCCTCGCTGAAACGTGCCGCTTCGCCGCTCATCAACACAACTTCCGCATTATCATCGCCGAGAGCGACAGAGAGTTTACACAACGCACCTGAAAATATCTTAGTGAGAATCTTGGCTTTGCACAGTCCGGGCTTTTCGGTATCCGATACAATAAAATTCTCGCCCCTTATCGCCGCTGTTGCGCGGATCCCGTCTTTTGCCCCGTACGGTTCTCCGACAGCAAAACTCCAACCTCTGCCCTGCAAGATAAAGCCGTCACTTGTCTTTTTGAGCGTTCCGCAAAGGGTGTTTGCATGCCCTAAAAAGTTCGAGGCGAAAACGCTTACAGGATTGTTGTAAAGCGTCCGCGGGTCAGCTTTTTGTTCAATCGTGCCGTTGTTCATCAGGATTATCTGGTCGGACATCGACATAGCTTCTTCCTGGTCGTGAGTGACAAAAACCGTTGTGATGCCGAGCTTTTTCTGGATATTCCTGATTTCTTCCTGCATTTCCGCCCGAATCTTGCGGTCAAGTGCAGACAGAGGTTCGTCAAGGAGCAGAATGTCCGGTTGGATGACAAGAGCGCGGGCAAGCGCTACTCTTTGCTGCTGACCGCCGGAAAGCTGTGTTACCTTTCTGTCCTCCATGCCCGACATTCTGACCAAGTTGAGGGCCCATTTGACCTTTTCTTCGATTTCTTTCTTTGGCATATGCCGGACCTTGAGGCCATAGGCGACGTTGCCAAACACCGTCATATGGGGAAACAGGGCGTAATTCTGAAATACCATGCCTAAGTTTCTCTTTTCGGTCGGCAGGTTTAATATACTGACTCCGTTTATCAGCACTTCCCCGCTGTCGGGCTGTTCGAGCCCTGTAATTATCTTAAGTATTGTCGTCTTTCCGCATCCCGACGGGCCGAGAAATGATAAGAATTCGCCGTCATTTACTTCAAACGAGATGTTATTCAGCACTTTTGTTTGGCCGAACGACTTGCTGAGCCCTCGGACTTCGAGCTTTGCCAAGCTACCACCCCAATTTCTTTTCACATCGCTTGTTTGAGCATTGTTCTGTGCCTATCATGAAACGCTTCAATGAGCAGAAAAATACAGAACCCGGATTAGCTAACCCTTCTTATCATTAGCAGAAGCCTGTATGTGCCTATAACGGTTTCGGGATGACCAATATTCGCTGAAGGTTTTGCGTTTGGCGGTCTTTTTATCGGTGGCCGGACGCCCAGCAAATCCGCTGTCCGAACGAACTTTTGGATGGGACAAATGCTGCGCACGCGCAATTTTTCCCCGGAAATCCTTGCAAAACCTTACTCCATCTGCGGCAGACCGTAACAAGTTTTTCAACATTCCGTTTTGCCCCCAAAACCGTTTTGTACTCCTGTCTTGAACCGCCGGGTTAATCCACTGGCTTATTCATGTTGCTTCTTAAATTTGAAATATGACCGGCTTTGAAACCCAGCTTAGATACCAAAACGACGAGTATTACCGAAAACAGCATGATAATAGAGGCAAGCGCGTTCATGTCTGGTTTGTACCCGACGCGAACCATGTTGTAGATTTCAAGCGGCAGTGTCCTTACTCCGAACGGCGCAAGATAATACTGCACTACAAAGTTATTAAAACAGACTACAAACGCCATCAGCCCGCCGGACAGAATCGCCGGGAAGGCTTCCGGCAAAGTTATGTCGATAAGTATGCGAAGAGACCCGGCGCCAAGCGTTCGGGCAGCTTCTTCCGGCATCGTATCCGTTCCTGACATGCGTCCATAAACAACAAGAACAACATAGGGTATTACAACAGTGAGATTGCCCAAGAACATGCCGATGTAAGAGCGCCCTATGCCTACCGCATTAAACAAAATAAGCAGAGCTGTTGAGAGCACAAGCCACGGAATTATAATCGGCACGTTCAGCAGCGTTGAAAACATATTCAGCGCCTTCTTGCTCATTCCCCTCATGCCGATTGCGGCCATGACGCCTATAACTACGGCGGCTAAGGCGACTACGAATGAAAACCATATCGACAGCCATGTCGCCGACAGCAGATTGCTCTCGGTGAAAAGCAAAATATACCAGTCAAGAGTAAATTTTATCGGGAAAGTGCCGTATTCCGACTGGTTAAATGACATCAGAACAACTATTACGATAGGAATAAATAATATCGCGTAGACTATGTAGAGCCAGATGCGGCAGAAGCGGTTAAAACCTCTCATTATACTTCCCCTCCCACACGCCGGCTGAGAAATTTAAATATCAGGTTGATGATAGTTACGAGAATCAAAAGTATAATGAGAAATGCAAGCGACAATGCTGCGCCATAGCACATATTGAGAGACATGCTGAAATTGGAGTCAATAAGCGAGCCTATCATCATTCCATTCGGGCCGCCCGCAACAGCAGGCTCTACAAAACTGCCGACAGCAGGCACGAATACAAGCAGTATGCCTGTAAGCAGCCCCGGAAGCGACAGCGGGAACACTATCTTGCGCAATGTCGTAAAGGTTCCTGCGCCGAGCGTCGACGACGCGGCAAGCAGTGCGTCGTCTATCTGCTCAAACGACGAATAGAGCGACAATATCATATAGGGCAGATATTCATAAACAAGCAAAATCACCACGAAGGGCCTTGTATATACTATAGATTCTGTCGGGTCGGCGAGATGGAGAAAACCGAGAAGTGACATTAGAAAGCCTTTCGACTCAAATACCACCATAATTGAATAGATGAGCAAAAGGTGTGAAGTAAAAAACGGTATTATGATGAGCATAACGCCAAAACTGCGGCGGGTGGCCTTGACCGCTTTCGCCAGCGCCCATGCCGCCGGTGCTGAAATGACAACGCAGAATACCGTCACCTCAAGCCCTATAATTATCGACTTAAGCATAAGTTTATAAAAAATAGGGCTTGTGAGCATTTCCTTATAATTAGCTGCTGAAAACGATGTCGGTATCCCCGCAGTGATATTTCCTTTTGAAAAACTGTATAGGATAAGCAGGCATATTGGAAAGATTATCATTAAAAGCAGCAATCCCTGTGAAGGCAGCGCCATCAAAGGGCTATTTAGAATTGTTTTTCTTTCTTTTTTCAAGTTAATCTGTCCTTTAATGCAAAAAAGGCCAATTACCAATCATAATGATGATAATTGGCCTTCCTAAGTTATCTCCAGTTTTAGGAAGCCTTTACTTCATCCCAGAGTTTTTGCCACTTTTCAGTGGTTTCATCGGGAAGTGACTTCTCCATTACCAAGTTTGTCGGGACTGACGGATAAACCCAAAGCGCTTTTTTCTGTTCATCGGTCATTGAGTCAAACACCTTTTTGTTTGCCGGAATAGGAGGCTGGTCCTTTGGATTTGATGTGAACTTCTTCTGGAATTCAGTTGACGTCATAAAATCTATCCATTTATACGCCAGATCCTTGTTGGGCGCATTTTTAGCTATGCACCAGGTATCCAGCCAAGCGACAGTACCCTCTTCAGGATATATGTATTCAATCTTTTGGCCTTCGGCTTTAAGCTCTGTGGCTGCGCCGGACCATACGTTGCCAAGTATAACCGAGCCTGAGGTATATGCCTTTGAAAAATCATCATAGCTCGACCAGAGCAGCTTGCTGTTCTGTTTTGCCTTGATAAGCACCTCTTTGACTTTGTCGAGGTTTGGATTGTATGGATCCTTTTCTTTAAGGTACAACGCAGCAGAAAGCACTGCACAGGTATAATCATCATTAAACGCAATTTGTCCCTTGTATTTTGGATCCCACAAAACCGCAATGCTTGTAGGCTTTTCCTTAATCTTGTCCGGATTATATCCGATTGAGGTAGTACCCCATACCCACGGAATACCGTAAACTTTGCCGTTTGAGTCCCTTAAATCCTTTTGATTTCTTAAATCTTCTATAATATCATTGTAATTTTTAAGTTTCGATAAATCGATTGGCTCTGCCAAATTTTGCTTTATAACACGCTGCATATAACCGAGATTAGGGAGCATAACGTCGATTTTGCCGATGCCGCCCTGTTTGAGCATATTCAAAAGCCCGTCTTCGGAATCGTAATACTGATGTACGATTTTGCAGTTATTCGCCTTCTCGAACGTGTTGATTGCATAGGGCGTGTCTGAACCGTACCCTTTCCAATTCGCAATTACAAGCTGCCTTGTCTTTTTGCTTGTACTCGCCTTGGTGCATCCAGCGGCTGTTACACCTAAAATTAAAGTCAGTGCCAAAATTGTCGATATAATTCTGACTCTTTTCATGTCAAAACACCTCTTCTAACTGTCATTGGCTTAAGGTGAGTGAAGCGTTATAAAAGCTATAAAAGAAGCGTTGAATATTAATTTTATATTATTTAGTAAATTAACCTTGTTATATTTATTACATTATAATGTATTATTCTCACTATGTCAACATTTTTTTACACTTTATGTTATTTATCTGATATAGTTTGCTTTTATTTTTGTAAAAAATAGCCTCATCCTTTGTTATTTTAAAGCGCAGGGTCCAGAACACTTTTTTAGTATGCACAGGGTACTGGGCGTAGAATAGAAATTTGCCGCTGACAGCATAAAAAAGCAGTCTCAAAACAGAGACTGCTGACCGGCAACTACATACTTAAAAATACTGCTCCAACTATAATCGACGCTACACCGAACGCCTTTTTCACCGTTATCTTTTCTTTCAGAACAATCCTTGAGATAATCATTGTCCAAATATATGTTATCGCTGTCATCGGCAGTACGACTGAATACTGCATGTACTTTAAGACCCATATATTTAACAGTGCAGAGGCAATATAGATTATTCCGCCGATATAAAGCTCCTTATTCTTAATAATCGAAAGGATGGAACCTCCCGCGCTGCTTCGCTTAAAGAAAAATCCGCCCAAAGCCCCAAGCATTGTCATAAATATAATAACTGCTATCAGAAATATCTTATTCATCGCCGACACCTATCATTGCTACGCCGAAAAGAATAAACAGCACACCTATGGCCTTCTGCGGCGTTAAAGCTTCATTCAAAAAAAATAATCCTATAAACAGTGCAAAAACATACCCTAAAGTCTGCATTGGGTGCAAAACCGAAAAACTGCCGAATCTAAACGCTGTAATCATACACAACGCGCCTATGCCGTACAAAGCAAACCCGACAAGCAGCAGGAGCAGATTATTTGTTCCGGCAAGCTTCCAGAAATACTGACCAAACGCAGACGCGAGCGCAGAAAAAACCATTATCAGCATGCCTGTTTTATTCTTATTTATAGAAGAGATGAGGCGGTTCAAACGAATTCCCCTTTTCACTAATTGATTGTAGCGCCCTTTTCTGCCCTTATTATTTTTTCATCATAGCTTTGGGCAATATGTGTACCTTTGGGCACAATAAGGAATCTGTCATTGTCCCAGTTCCCGTTTATTAAATCTGAAAGCAAGGATAAATCACCGCGGTACTCTTTATACTCCCAGCCGAAATAATCTGCGGCCTCTTTTGTAAATTGGGCATATTCATCCCGCTTGAAACCAGTGTCAATATATGCGGCACGCTTGTAATTCCGAAGGTTCAATTCCTCGCTGTGGATTAAAAACTGTGCGTTGTCGACGCCGTACTTTTCCTTATACATCTCGTACTTCATCTGTGACGTTTTTTCGCACGGCATAGGACAGTTTTCTATCCACCCAGGGGAATACCAATAGACGCCGCCGCTGCATTCGTCAAATATTCTCCTGTACTCTTTCGCAGAACCGAGAAGCAGCGTCACGCAGTCATGCGCACGAGGTACCACGATTTGATACCTCTCTGATGAAATACCGACAAGGCCGTTTGAGCATAGCCCAAAGCCCAAAAGAATCGCGTCAAAATCCATCCCTTGAGCATTGCATGAATGTGTGTCAATCCGTTTATCAATGCGGTCAATCTCGCGTTTTATTATTTCATTTAGTTTTGCCGGCTCGTTATGATACCCCTGCCTTATGAAAGTAACATCTATATAATTTTCACTTTTAGCAATTAGTCCTGATATTTCCCTGCATATAACTTTGCAGGCAATAAGCTTTAATCTCAATTTTACCTCGATCCATATTACTTTAGTCAGGCTGTTTACATAAACAGCCTGTCTTTTATATTAAACCATAATTAGTTAAAATTCAATTACCCTTTTGTAAACAATCCAGAAGTAACTCGGCTCTAAAATGTAAATCACAAAGAGTTTTGACACACAGTTTTATGTATAAACGGGAAAGAATACAAAACTGCACCCAATAAGATCCCGGGTGCAGTTGTTTTATATGAACATTTATCTAATAATATTTTGTACGTCTGAAAAAACTTCACCTATTGCACGGATAGTTTTTGCTGCATTCTTCTTCATGCGGGCACGTTTGCGCACATCCATAGGACGGGCAATCATACCAACAGCAGTACCGACAGCTATACCTGCAGCTACACCTTTCGAAAAGGTTGCAAGAGTTTTGTTCACTTTCATAGCCTCCATTATAAAGATTTCAACTATATGTTGCCCAGATTCTTCAACTTTAAATCTTGTAATTTATGGCTTGAATATATTTTATCTTCTGTAATAGAGGCTCATGATATATGGGGCTATTTGGCAGGTTTTTATACAAATTATTTCTGAATTTCCTCTTTTGCTTTTTTTACTGTCCGTCTAACGCTTATTAGCATGGCTATGAATGTGCATACAGCGTCAAAAAGCATTATATAAGAAAATCCTTTGATGAAGGAACTGGGGTTAAACTTCCCGCCTGAAAGCGAATTTATGCTCGATTTAGTCGAAAATGAATAGATTAAAACAGAAAAAGCTGCTCCGGACACCAATCCGAGATTCCTAAAAAGCGCGTTTATACCGCCTGCTATACCAAGCTGGTCACGCTGAACGCTCCCCATTACGCTGCTGTTATTCGGCGACTGAAAAGTCGCTATACCGAAACCGAGCAGGCAGAGAAGCAACAAAATTTCCCAGATAGGCGAATTTCGGTGAAGCGTCGAAAGCAGAAGCAAAGATACTGTTGCCGCCGCCATTCCGGTAATTGTGAGCGGCCTGTAAGTAAGCTTGTCGGACAGCCATCCGCTTATAGGCGCCACAATCGCAGTCGTCAACGGATAAACAGAGATAATAATGCTCGCATGCAAAGCGCTTAGTTTCAGAAGATTCTCCAAATAAAACGGCATGAAAAATAGCACCGAAATCAGCGCGATAAATGACAGATATGCCGCTACAAGCCCGTAAGAAAACTCGTGGATTTTAAAAAGCTCAGGGTCAATCAGCGGGTTTATACTCTTCTTCTCAACAAAAACAAAAAGAATAAATGCAGCCGCTGCAATAATTATGGCCGGTATTAAATATATTGTCGGAATTGTTCCCTGCTGGACAAACAAAAGCCCCAGGAACAGTACAAGCACCCCAAAACTGAAAAGCAACGTGCCCTTTAAGTCAAAATATTTTACATCTTGCACTTCAAATATTTCAGGTATAACAATAGCCGACGCTATCAGCCCGATAATGCCGATAGGCACGTTAATGAAGAATATAGCCTGCCAGTTGAAAAAGTGGAGCAGTATTCCGCCGAGACTCGGGCCGGTCATATTGCCGAGCGCAACCATGGCCCCTACAAATCCGAGCGCTTTGCCTCGCTCCTCCGGCGGGAAAGTACCGGTTACAATGCCCTGACTCAGTGACATCATGGCGGAAGCACCAATGGCCTGCACAATTCTTGATATTACGAGAAACTCAAGCGTATGCGACAATCCGCACATGCCCGAGCCCAGTGCAAAAATTATAAAACCTGATGAAAATATCTTTTTCTTGCCGTAGAGGTCGGACAATTTACCCCAAACGAGCAAAAGCATCGATATCGTCAGCAGGTAACTTGTAACCACCCATTGAATCTGGCTGATTGAAACCTTTAAATCTTTTGAAATTACCGGAAGAGCGATGTTTACAATGCTTGAATCAAGTGTTGCCATAAATGTTGATATTGATGTGATTACGAGAATCAACCATTTCTTTGAGCCTGTAATTTCCAAAACTAAAATATCCTCCAAACAAACATACCGTCGAAATATGTTGACTTATAAAGTTGAGCAATCAAATTTGCAAATACTATTTTACCGCTGGAATTTTCATTTTAAAATAATAGTTTTTAACCACTTTATCATTAAAATCAGAATATTTTTAGTCAAAAAGCAAACCGCGAACAGCTTTTAACTGTTCGCGGCTTTATTGCTTTTAAAATAATTAGTATTTTTTCCTTGCGACATAAGAAGTGTGAAGGACTTCATGAGCCTTATGGCTTCCCGGCTCCCCAAGATACTCGGCATAGAGAGCCTTGATAGTGGGATTCTCATGTGACTTTCTGAGAGGCAGGTTTTCGTCCTCAGCGTAAAGTGCAGCGCCGCGGATAGCCTTAAGGTCAACGGTGTTGCGTACACTTGCAGGTTGAGTCGGTTGACCGCCGCCGTTTACGCAGCCGCCCGGGCAAGCCATGACTTCGATGAAGTCATATTTCTTCTCGCCCGCCTTGACGCTGTCGAGGAGACGTTTCGCGTTTGCAAGTCCGCTTGTGACCGCAACTTTAAGTTCAAGGTCACCAATCTTGTATGTTGCCTCTTTAATGCCCTCAGTGCCGCGAACTTCATTGAATTCGACTTTTTCAAGCGGTTTTCCTGTGAGGGTTTCGGCCGCTGTACGGAGGGCAGCTTCCATAACGCCTCCGGTTGCACCGAAAATAGCACCTGCGCCAGTTGAATCGCCAAGCGGCGAATCGAATTCCTCATCCGGAAGAGAAGCAAAGTCAAGTCCAGCACGCTCGATCATGCGGGCAAGCTCACGTGTTGTAAGAGCAACATCGATATCAGGATAGCCTGAAGCTGCCTGATTCTCTCTGCGCGCCTCAAACTTCTTTGCAGTGCAAGGCATGATGGATACAACGAAGATATCCTTCGGGTCAATGCCCATCTTCTGCGCATACCATGTCTTAGCTACTGCACCGAACATCTGTTGAGGTGATTTGCAGGTTGAAAGGTTGTCTATAAATTCAGGATAATAATATTCGCAGAACTTAATCCATCCAGGTGAGCAGGACGTAATCATCGGCATCTTTCCGCCGTTTTTAATGCGCTCAACGAGCTCGTTAGCTTCCTCAACGATTGTGAGGTCAGCAGTAAAGTCGGTATCGAATACCTTATCAAAACCGAGCCTGCGGAGAGCCGCAACCATCTTGCCCTTTACGTTTGTACCGATCGGCATGCCGAAGCATTCACCGAGGGTTACACGGACAGAAGGAGCAGTGTTGACAACAACATGCTTTGTCGGATCAGCAAGAGCTGCCCAAACCTTATCTGTATCGTCCTTTTCATGCAAAGCGCCTGTCGGGCAGGCCACTATGCACTGGCCGCATGATACGCAAGGAACATCCTTGAGCTCACGGTCCATAACGCAGCCGATATGTGTATCAAAACCGCGGTCGTTAGCGCCGATTACACCGACAGCCTGCAGCTTTGAGCATGCAGCAGAGCAACGGCGGCAAAGTACACACTTGGAATTGTCGCGGACAATAACGCCTGTTGAATCGTCAACTGCAGAAACTGGCATATCGCCTTTGAAATATTCAGCGTCATCAACGCCTAATTCACGGCAAAGCCTCTGAAGCTCGCAATCTCCGCTGCGTACGCAGGAAAGGCACTCGCGTTTGTGTGTTGAAAGAATGAGTTCAAGGGTTAATTTGCGGGATTTGCGTACCCTTTCAGTGTTTGTGAATATTTCCATACCCTCGTTAACTGGGTAAACGCAGGCCGCTACGAGTGATCTCGCATTCTTTACTTCGACGACGCACATTCTGCAGGCGCCGATTTCATTTATATCCTTGAGGTAACAAAGTGTCGGTATTTTAATGCCTGCCTGCCGCGCCGCCTCGAGTATAGTTGAGCCCTTCGGCACGGAAAGAGGCATGCCGTTAATTTGTATATTAACCATATCATTAGACATAGAACAGCACTCTCCTTCTTATTTCTTGAGAACGGCGCCAAATTTACATTTCTGCTGGCAGACACCGCATTTTATACATTTAGATTTGTCAATGACATGAGGTTTCTTGACAGTGCCGGTAATAGCACCAGCCGGACAGTTGCGTGCGCAAAGTGTGCAGCCTTTGCACTTATCAGGATCGATTACATAGGAAAGGAGATCCTTGCAGACTCCCGCCGGGCACTTTTTCTCATTAACATGAGCCTCGTACTCGTCGCGGAAATATCTCAGAGTAGAAAGCACCGGGTTAGGAGCTGTCTGTCCAAGTCCGCAGAGTGCGTTATCTTTAATGTAATGGCAAAGCTCTTCGAGCTTTTCGATGTCTCCAGGCTCACCCTTACCGGAAGTTATCTTGTTAAGCATTTCGAGGAGACGCCTTGTACCGATACGGCAAGGTGTGCACTTACCACAAGACTCATCAACCGTGAATTCAAGGAAGAACTTCGCGATATCGACCATGCAGGTGTCCTCGTCCATAACGATAAGTCCACCTGAACCCATCATTGAACCGATAGAAATAAGCTGGTCGTAATCAATTGGTGTATCTATGAGTGAAGCAGGAATGCATCCGCCGGAAGGACCGCCTGTCTGAGCAGCCTTGAACTTCTTGCCGTTCGGAACGCCGCCGCCTATTTCTTCTACGATTTCACGCAAAGTTGTACCCATCGGGATTTCAACAAGTCCCGTATGCTTAATCTTACCACCGAGAGCAAAAACCTTTGTGCCCTTTGATTTTTCTGTACCGACAGAAGCGAACCATTCTGGACCATTGAGAATAATCTGCGGGATGTTAGCATAGGTCTCGACGTTGTTGAGGAGTGTCGGCTTGCCGAACAGTCCTTTGACAGCCGGGAAGGGAGGACGTGGATGCGGTTCGCCGCGGTGACCTTCAATTGAAGTCATAAGGGCTGTCTCTTCACCGCAGACAAAAGCGCCTGCGCCGAGTCTAAGGCCAATATCAAAATCAAAACCGGTGTTGAATATGTTCTTGCCAAGCAGTCCATATTCATGTGCCTGCTCGATAGCTATGCTCAGTCTCTTAATAGCAATCGGGTACTCAGCACGGACATAGATGTAACCCTGATTTGCGCCGATTGCATAACCAGCGATCGCCATAGCTTCAAGGACAGAGTGCGGGTCGCCTTCGAGAACTGAACGGTCCATAAATGCACCCGGGTCGCCTTCGTCAGCATTGCAGCAAACATATTTCTGATCTGCGTCATTCATGCGGGCAAGCTGCCATTTGCGGCCAGTCGGGAAACCAGCACCGCCGCGTCCGCGGAGACCGGATTTCAGAACTACATCGATAACCTCTTCCGGAGTCATCTCGGTGAGCACTTTTCCGAGCGCCTTGTATCCGTCCCTCGCTATGTATTCGTCAATATCTTCAGGGTTGATTACACCGCAGTTGCGAAGCGCGCGGCGCATCTGCTTTTTGTAAAACGGAGTCTCGTTGAGGGATTTGACTTTATTGCCTTCATCGATTGTCTCATGATAGAGAAGTCTCTTGACAATACGGCCTTTCAGCAAATGTTCTGAAACAATTTCGCTGACGTCTTCTGTTGTTACCCTGCTGTAAAATGCACCTTCAGGATAAACGATAACAACCGGGCCTAATTCACATAATCCGAAGCAACCGGTTCTTACAACCTTTACTTCATCGGAAAGCCCGTTTTTTTCTATTTCACTTTCAAATGTTTTTATTATCTGCTCGCTGCCAGAAGATGTACATCCGGTACCGCCGCAGACAAGGACATGTGAGCGTATCATATTATCTTAACCTCCTTATTTTGCGACCGCGCCGATTGTGTATTCATAAACTACGTTGCCGTTGACAATATGATCGTTAACCATTCTAACTGCTTTCTCGGGCGTCATTTTGACATATGTGACCTTCTCTTGTCCAGGTACATAAACCTCAACTACAGGCTCATACTGGCAGATGCCGATGCAGCCTGTCTGAGTAACAATAACATCCTTAAGGTTTCTTTTTGCGACTTCCTCGGCAATCTTATTAAGAACAGGACGAGCTCCGGCAGCGATACCGCATGTTGCCATGCCGACCACTATGCGGGTAACGTTAGAGCCGTGTTCTCTTATGTTGACTTTGCTTTGCATCTTTTTTCTGATTTCCTCAAGCTCAGCAAGAGTTTTCACTGCTCAATCTTCCTTTCCGTATATAAATTAACCGACTCACTGAATCTCAGCTTCACCTTCGCGCAAAAAATCCTTTATCCAAAGGATTACTTCGTTTGTATTTAGTGCCACACCCTGCAATACTTTCCTTAGTTCACGAGTATCAAGGGTAAAACTCTTTTCATCACGGCGCCTTTTGTAAACAAAATCTATATCCGGGTTGCAGTAAATCAGCATTGATATTGTTTCATTGATGTCTCCGAGCGGCATGCGGTCAATGTGTGAAAGCCCGAAAACACCGCATATCCGGGTTCCTTTACCCGGCTCTGAACTGATTTCAAAACTACCGCCGGACATTTCTGCCGCCATCTTGAAAAACGGCACTCCAAGACCTACCTTACGCGTTGTCCGCGTCGTATAAAACGGATCTGTTACCGATTTAAGCTGCTCTTGTGACATTCCGCTGCCGTTATCAACAATTGTCACAGTTAAGGTATCGTCTTTATGCGACTCTTCAACTGAAATCTCAATAAGATCCGCCTTTGCCGCAATAGAATTTTGCGCGAGATCAATAATATTCAGCGATATTTCCTGCATATGCGCAATTAGTTGTATTTCTCAAGTATCTTATCGACATCATCCGGAACCAGTCTTCCGTAGACATCGTCGTTTATCATCATAACCGGAGCAAGTCCGCATGCACCAATACAGCGGGTTGCGTCAAGCGAAAACTTTCCGTCTGGTGTAACCTCGCCCGGCTGGATATGTAACTTCTCACTGATGCGGTTGAGCACCTGCTGTGAGCCTTTTACATAGCAGGCCGTTCCGAGGCAGACAGAAATACTATATTTCCCTTTCGGATTCAATGTAAACTGCGCGTAAAAACTGGCAACTCCATAGACTTTTTCAAGGGGAATATCCAAGCTTTCCGCAATTATCTCTTGAACCTCAATCGGAAGATAGCCATAGATTTCTTGAGCTTTCTGAAGAATCGGCATGAGCGCGCCTTTTTCGTTCTTTAACTCTTCAATAACCTTGTAAAGACGCTCCTCCTGCTCCTTCGTGCCCTTGAAAGGCACGGTCGTTTTGCGTTTTTGCATTACTTCGTCCTCCCTCAAGGTAAATGTTAAAATTTTATCAAATAAATGCACACCGACGTAAAGTATTATATCATAAAGCAATAATAAAAACCATATAAATTTGTGCCTTATTTGTTAAAAATTTAATCATTGTTTTTGTCAATGAAATCAATAATACTCGTTCTGTCATTGCAAACATTCTGAAGAAAGTATTTACTTTCACTGATGTCCCAAAGATAGTGGGCGTCCGAATCACGGAGAATGCGAAAATTCCGAAGATAAGGGTTCGATTTCAAGAAACTGTCCTTATCGCAGTTCAGCGAAAGCTCCACTGTTTTAAAACCTGCCTCCGGCGGTATCGCACCCAGTATGCCGATTATGCCGTTGGCAATCTTGTCTGCGTGAGCTGGAAAAGCGGTTCCCCCAAACTGTCTGGCTAAGTAAAGAGCATTGTCAACGCTTATTCCACTGGCGTTTATAAGCAGCGTTTCCTCTTGACCTATCGTATTGTCCATATCATCGAGAATCAACTGCTCACCGAAGATTTCAGGCCGGTTTTTTATTTTGGGCAGTGTCTTTTTCACTTCTTTTTCAAATTGGAGCGCTCCATCAAGCGTTTTGAACAGGCATACGACATGAATATCCTCACTTGTGCAAAGCTCCATTCCAGGCAAAACCGTAAGACCTGTCCTTTCGCCGACCTGCATCGTTGCTTCACAGTTGCCGCAGGTGTTGTGGTCAGTCAAAGCTATTGCGCCGAGCCCTTTTAGTTTTGCCATATTTACAATGTTATTCGGTGTCATATCCTTGTCGCCGCACGGCGAAAGGCATGAATGGAGGTGGAAATCATAATAGATTCGGTTATCACGTATCATTTCTGAGTGCCTCTCCGACTTTCAAAGCCGTTTCAAAAGCGCCTTCTCCGCTTTTCAGTATTGCTACATCGTTTTCCTTTGCACGCAAAAGCGCTTTTTCGTCAATCTCAGCTCCCTGTGCGAGTATAATGCAGGCAACCTCGGTTAAAACTGCCACTGCGACGGCATTTTCGTTTCCCATTACCGTAATCCATGCGCTACCGGAAGCAGCACGTCCCATGACCCAGCTTAAAAGGTCACCGCAGTAACCACCGGTAACTTCTTTTTTCAGAGAAGCGCCTCCCTGTAATATTTCAAAACCGCAGTGCTCCGCGAGTTCCGAAACAGTTATCTTTTTATCACTCATTGACTAATCTACCTCGCCGTTATTAAGATTAATATGGTTAAAATAATGCCGTTATTTCTGTTCGCCTTCAGGTTGGTCTGGTTTTCTGAACGGCGGGGGCAGATACCCCTCAAGCAGCGAAAGCTCGTCGACAAGCTTATTTATCCGCTCACGCAGCTTGAATATGCAGTCGCCCTTGTCTGCCATTCCGCGTATTACATCCTCGCAGAAAGCGCGGCATGATGGGGCTCCGCAGGAACCGCAGTCAAGCCCGGGCATTTCCTTCAGAAGTGTATCAATAGCCATGAGTTTTTTCATTGCCACGGAAACGTCGTTATCGAGCTTCAACACCGGAATATATTCGAGCGGGAGCGTCCACATTACGGAAGCAGGCACTTCCCCGTCCACATGATTGCGGGAGACAGGCAAGTATTTTCTGAGACGCTGAAGCCTTGCTTTAGCGATATAGGGATTTTCAACGGTAAGCACACCGCCGACACACCCGCCGCTGCACGCGTTAAGCTCAATAAAATCTACTTCGCTGAGCTTCTCATCCTCGACTTCTTCAAGAACTTGGATGACATTTTCTATTCCGTCAGCGGCAAGATACTGTTCTTTTAAAAGCGCAGATGCTTCGCCGCCCGAACCTGCCCATCCAACTCCGATAATACCGGAATGGGACAGCGGCTCGGGGTCGTCCATGTGTTTTATTATTCCGGCAATTTTAGGATAGATATTGCTAATCGCCAGCACATAATTGATTTCAGATTTTCTTGTGCCGAGGGGAGTGCGGACGTATGTAACCTTTGCCGGACAAGGCGAGATGAAAAAAATCCCGATTTCATTTGCCTTCAAGCCGGTCTTTTTTACAGCTTCACGCCTTGCCATCATAGCAGCTACCTCGACCGGCGCAAGCACCGGAAGGACATTTTGGCAGAGGTTCGGGAAACGCACTCGTATAAGCCTTGTAACAGCCGGGCAGGCCGAGCTGATGACCGGCCTTGGAAGTTTGCCTGTGCTCATTAGCTTTCGCGTGCAATCCGATACGATTTCCGCAGCGGAACTCACTTCGAACACATCGTCGAAACCAATTCTTTTAAACGCCGTCAAAACTTTATCTATATTATCAAGATTGTTAAACTGGCCATATAACGACGGGGCGGGCAACGCAACTTTCCACTTGAACTCTTTTAAGCAGTCAAGTGAATCGAAAACCGCCTTTTTCGCGTGCTGAGGGCAAACTCTTATACATTCGCCGCAGTCAATACAGCGTTCTGGAATAATAGAAGCCTTGCCGTTTCTGACTCTGATAGCTTCCGTCGGGCAACGTTTAATACAGTTTATGCAGCCCTTGCAGCGGGAACTGTCGAGTGTCACCGAATGATAGAAATCACTCATAATTCCACCTCCCTATCTACTATGAGCTATCAGTTCAGTTCTTTACGACTACCGCCATATGCACCGTTGTGCCTTTTCCAACTTCTGTCTCAATTTCAAGCTCATCGCTATATTTTTTCATATTGGGAAGTCCCATACCTGCGCCAAATCCCAGTGCTCTTATTTTGTCGGGCGCGGTCGAATAGCCTTCCTTCATAGCAAGCTCAACATCGGGAATGCCGGGCCCATGATCAGTGAGCGTTATGTCTATCCTTTTAGGCGTTATGATTACAGACGCCTCTCCACCGCCGGCATGAATTACCATATTTATTTCGCCTTCATACATCGATATCGTGGTCCGTCTTATAACATCAGGGTCAAATCCCAGCTGCTTGAGTACCATTTTAACGTTGCCTGAAGCCTCGCCTGCATGCGTGAAATCATCTCCGGGCACATTATAAAAAAGACGCATCTCGTCAGAATTTAATTCTTTCCCCGTCATTCCTTCACTGTTCCCCCTCGCAGTCCATGAGAGTATAAAAGGCCGCAGGCGACGAACATTCTGTGTTTGGTACACAACAAAATAATGCCGCGTTCGTTCGCCAACGATATAACAGAACTGTCAGGTCTCTTCCCCCTTACAAATATTATACAGCGCATATCCATCATTTCTGCTGTGCGGACTACCTGTGGATTTACAAGACCTGTGAGCAAAACTGACTGGTCTTTGACAAAGGCAAGAACATCGCTCATCATATCGCTTCCACAAGCCGATTTTACTTCTGTATCGAGCTTATCCGCCCCAGTAATAATTTCCGCGTCCAAAATATCCCTTATTTCGCTGACAAGCATATGGGAACCTCCTGATGTGTTTCATTGTTTTACCGTTATTTTATGTATGCTATATTCTTTATAAAAAAAACCCACATCTATTATATCATTGGGCATAAAAATACACAATATATTGTTTGCTCCGGGGCAATTGTAAGATATAGCATTTACTTCTCATCATTTTCCGGTAAACAGCCTTTTATAGTTATACAAAACATTTCCCTCCGGCTTTTCCTCATCAAACAGCTTATACCGCAGCCAATCGTCGGCATATATCGCAAACGGCATAAGGAAAAACCACGCTATTGTCATAAAAAGGCAGATTTGTCCGTGAAAATTGTATGGCATAGAACTATAGTCCCAAATGTTGCGGTGAAGGACTATATTGAGCACATAGCCGGAAATGAATTCGATTACATCGGTGATAATCGTACCGAGCAGACACTGCTGCCACATCAGCCTGTTATAATACGCAGGATGTTCGTTCAATAGCCCGACAAGGACGCCGACCAATCCTCCTATCCATAACATCTGAACATATGTCACGCCCCTGAACAGCAATTCCAGTGTCGTATAACCCATTCCGAGCAAAATCCATAAAACCAGCAGCCGCCACAGATGTTTTAGAAATTTCATACGACCACCCCTGTATACATTCTGAAAAAATGTACTTAACCGCTCTCATGAAAGAGAGGTTCTGATTTATGGTTACCGACTAAGGCGCTGCATATACAAAAATTTTTCCATATTAAGCTGCAATTAAATCAGCGTTTTCAAGTGTTTGTTCTGAATTGAGCAAAACAAAACACGCCCGGTAGTAAACCGGGCGTGTTTTCAGCATCTTTTATTTTTAATTTGCTTTTACAATCTCAGTATTCTTAACCCATTCACAATGAGAACCATTATCTCCGATAAACTCAACAAAACTCTTCTCGAATGGTTTCAATATGCGAATGAATCCTTGACCAAACTTAGGATGCTTTACTTTTTCACCAGCATGAAATATTTCTTTGCTCACTTTTGTCTTCCTTTCGTTTTTGCTTTTTTTAATGTATGGTATTTATATTAAAGCTGTATTAAAGTGCCTTAAAAACCATTAGCCTGACGTTCCATATTTTCTATAACAATATCATGGATATCGCCCAATGAAGCACAATACTCAAGCACTTTCCAAGGTTCGTTGGTGTGAAAATGAATTTTAATCAGTTTCTCATCGCCAACGACGAGTAAGCAATCACCTTCAATGTTTTTCACAATATTTTCGTATATTTCATCTTCAGAAAGACCGTTTCCTTCAATCAATAGCTGTGTATCAAATCTATATAAAAGCATATATACTCCATTTTAGTTGTTCTGCTTTATACTTGATAATTACTTAACATTCTAGCATTACAGTGTATAATAATACTATTTTATCCGACTCATGTCAACATTTTTTTAATTCCATTTCTGTCTAATTTTAATGCAAAACTATCATATCCCTGCAAATTTCTGTCGCCGACTCCGTTGCCGTATCGCTGAAAATAGTGCGGTTTTTATCGCGCAGTTCCACCTTTATGGTGTCATCGCAGCTTTCGGTGATTACCCTTTTCATATCGCCTGCCAACGGCGCCTTGAGCGGCGAATCCGCTCCCCTTAAAATACTGACGGTCAGTTCCTGCCGCGGTGATCTTACGACGATTTCCAACGCATCACCGCAATATTTCATTGAATGGACACGCGCGCAGCCATAGGTGGTAAAGGTGTGAAACCTGTTGTTTTCATAAAGGTAAGCAATAAGCCCGTTTATCTTTTTCCCCATTAGCGGTACAATTGCAGCGGCGAGCATAAACGACGCGTCGTGGTTTAAGAAGCCCGATGATTGCGTCCAAAGATATTTTTCTGGGAAAGAAACACCCCAATCCTTTTCTATATACCCGCTTCCGCCGCTTAAATCAATATCCTCGCCGTTTAAAGCCAATCCGCCGCAAACTTTGCTTTTCACACAGATTACCTCATGGCGGCATTCGAGCATTGGGAAATAGGACAGCGGCCCCATTATTCCGGGGCTCCAGATACTCTTTGGATAACGTACCCTGTCATTAAACACTACTCTGCCGAAGGCCGAATCCTCGCCTTTGATATTTATTCTCAAACCCTCATCGGAGAATGAATTTTCGCCTATTTTTATAAGAAACCTATCCCTTGAGTATTCAAAATCCGAGAGCGGGTATCTTTTATAAATGATAAGCCCGTTTGAGTCAAGCAACTGAACAAAGCAGTGGGAATCATTTTTGCATAAAGAAATCCCGGGTATGACGGATATAGACCGCCCATTGCCTGAAACCATGCGGAAATACCAGCCCTCAAAATACGGGGCTATATGCCCCTCACCCATAAAAATTGCTTGATTAAATATACGCATAATAACACCTTTCGACAATTTTCAGTTTTTATATTGTTTACTACATAAATATGTTTCATTCATAAATCCAACATAAAAAGCCGCACCAAAATGCGGCTTTTTTATTTATCGCCGAAAGGCGTTGCCTATCCTGACAATTACAGTTTTCTGATAAATTTTTCTGCAAAAAAACTGCCTCCACAACTTGTTTTTGGGAGGCAGTCTATCTTTTTTATTTTCAGTCGATGGGGGCATATTTTTTTATGATTGATTCGGCGGTTCTGAGCCCGTCTACCGCCGCGCTGACAATGCCGCCAGCATATCCGGCACCCTCGCCGGCGGGGTATAGCCCGCTCACCCCGAGGGCTTCAAAGGTTTCATTGTCGCGCAGGATTCTGACAGGAGACGACGTGCGCGTTTCCACGCCTGTCAGAACTGAATCGGACGCCGCAAAGCCGCGAAGCTTTTTGTCAAAGGCCCGGATACCACACCTCAACATTTCAGTTATATATTTTGGGAACAACTTTTCAAGGTTATATGGATTTACCCCGACAGAATAAGTCGGCACGACCCGCCCAAAATGAGCGGTATTGGTCCCCGCCAAAAAATCACCGACTGTCTGGCACGGGGCGCGAAAACCTCCGCCGCCGGCGGCGAAAGCTGCCCTTTCAAGCCTTTCCTGAAAGTTTATTCCATCGACAGGGTTCTGCCCAAAGTCTTTTGGCGATACCGAAACGGCAAGGGCAGCGTTAGCATTGGCCCCGTCACGCTTATAATAACTCATGCCGTTAGTGACGACTCCGCCCTCCTGTGACGCCGCCGCCACCACCAGGCCGCCCGGGCACATACAGAAAGTATAAACCGCTCTCTCGCCTTTTCTCAGCGACAGTTGATATTCCCCTTTCGGTAAAGCCGGATGGCCGGCAAATTCACCGTAAAGTGCTTTGTCAATCTCCTTTTGAAGATGTTCGATTCTTACCCCTACCGAGAAGGGTTTTGGCACGATTGATATGCCTTTTTGGAGCAGCATGCTGAAAGTATCGCGGGCGCTGTGGCCCAGAGCCAATATAACAGCACCGGCCTCCGTTCTCTCACCGTCTATAAATACCGAACTTACTTTCCCGCCGTTTATCTCTATATCCGTCAGCTTGCTGTTAAATCTGACTTCTCCGCCGAGGCTGATAATTTTATTGCGGATATTTTTAACAACCGTTCTTAAGTTATCTGTCCCGATATGGGGCTTGGCCGCCTGCTTTATTATTTGGGGCGCGCCGTTTTTGACAAATTCATCTATGACCATGTCGCACCGAGGGTCGGATATTCTCGTCGTCAGCTTTCCGTCCGAGAATGTGCCGGCTCCACCCTCGCCGAATTGCACGTTTGTGTGTGCATCAAATGCTCCGCCGCTCCAAAACCGTTCGACAGCGGCAACCCTTTCCTCAACCGGAGCGCCTCGCTCGATAATAAGCGGACGGTAACCGTATTGGGCGAGAAGCAGCCCCGCGAACATACCCGCGGGGCCGAAACCAACAACTATAGGACGGGCAGACAGCCTTTCCGTACCTACTTTTAGACTGTATTCCGTCTTGGCACGATACCTGACGTCTTTGTCATTCGCAGCGGCTACAGCGGCTCTTTCGTCTGCCTCATGCACAAGTTCAATACCAACTGAATACACAATGCTGATATCCTTGTGCCTTGCGTCAACTGACTTTTTTATTATATACGCGTTGACCGCTTCACCGCGGCTTCTTTTTATTTTGGAAAGCGCTATGTCTATTACGTCGTCTTCATTCTTCGAAAGTCCTGCTCTTATATTACTAACTATAATAGCCATTTAATCTTCCTTTTCTGGGAGAAAATTCAATCATCATTATTTTCTTATACTTACAACAGCGCTGTAAGAACCGGTTACCCAATACCCCGATCTGCCGGGTACTTTAAAGGTTACAGGAACCTCATACTGCCCTGTACCGTTTTGAACATTGGACAAATTAATAATTGCGTTTATTGTAGTCACGTTGTCTATATCGGAGGACGGCCCGAAAAGCTTAATATTTTTAATCTGTTTCGTCTTAACTGTTACCCTGTAACCGGCAGGTTGCCCGACAACTGTAAAATTACTTGTGCTCATCATTTTTGTAGACGTATTCTTGAGCATCACCTTTACATATGCCGTCTCCACGTTCTCTATATTCATTATTCCTTCAATATTCGGAATATTCATCATTTTGGTTGATGTAATGTCAAGTTCCTCAAAGTTAATGCTGCCCATATTTATTTCATTAATAGCGTCAATTTTGTCAGCGTTTCCAGCTACATCAATTGAGCTGGGCGTTACCTCATACATGATATTATTCGTATCAAATCCTTCTGGTATATTTGTAAAACTAACTTTTAACGGCAATTGTTTTGTCTTTAGTATCGGCACAGTAATCTGCACAGATGACTGGCTCATCTGAATGTGCTCCAAATTTAGCTCATTGCCCCCACTGTCAAGCAAGATTATCTTGCTGTTAATCACTGTGGTTTCTTTGGTGTTATCGCCTATTTTAACCTTTGCTTGTGCTTTGGCAACTTGCGACAGCTCGCTTGTGGGGCCTGAAATGGTAATTGTTTTTGGGTTAGATTCTGCAGTCTGCATGATATATCCATCGGGGACTTTGTTGTCTTCAACTTGGACATTGACAGGCAGATTTTTTACCTGCATCGTATCAAACTTTACTGTTACATATGCGGGGCTGATTTTAGTTATCCTCACTCTGTTATCCGGCGATTTCAGAACAGCATTCAGCTTAAGTTCATAACTGCCGGCCTTAGAAATCATACTAATTACCGGAGTAACGCTGAAGCTCGAACCTGTCAGCCTGCCTATTACATTTCTGGGGCCTGTTACTGTTATACTAACCTTATCGGTAGACTTATCAACCACATGGAGACCCAAGGCCGTAAGAGACTGTGAATTCTCCTCTATGCTGATTTGTGCGCCGTAAATCGTACGCTTATAGTCTGGGCTTACATTAATTACTACAAAAAGCCAAAACAGTATAGCCACAACGACAGATGACACAAATATAAATTTATTGTTGTAAAGCAGTCGTCTTGTCACGTTATTCTTCATTTCGCAGTCACCTTTGATGCAGACTTCTTCTCTTTCTTGTCCTGCGGTTTTTGAGGAAGCAGACCTTTTTCAAGGGCTACTCTCAATGTATCTATATTAAGATTGCGCTTTATTACACCATTCTGAACAAGCGAAATAATGCCCGTTTCCTCTGAAACAACGATTACAAGGGCGTCGCAGCTTTCACTGATACCGAGAGCAGCACGATGCCTTGTTCCGAGTTCTCGGCTCAAATCCGGATTTTGTGAAAGCGGCAAAAAACAGCCGGCAGCGTAAACTCTGCCGTCCCGCAAAATCATTGCTCCATCATGCAAGGGTGCTTTAGGATAAAATATGTTGCAGATTATTTCGGAGCTCATATCGGCGTTGATAATAGTGCCGGTCTTTACAATCTCACCGAGCTTTGTTTTGCGTTCAAAGAGTATAAGTGCGCCAATGCGGTCCCTTTGCAGCCACTGAACCGCCTCGCATACCGCATAGATTTCATTCCGAATTTTGTTAATCTCGGTTTTATCATCATCAATTTTAAATAATCTGAATTTGCCGACACTTGACCTGCCGAGGTGTTCAAGCGCACTTCTAAGCTCCGGCTGGAATACCACAATAAGGGCAAGAACACCGAACTGGAATATGTTTAACAATATAAAAGACATCGCTTTGAGGCCCAGTATCATTGAAAAATAATAGGCCACAACGAATAAGATAATACCCTTAATAAGCTGTTCTGCTCTCGTCTCGCGGATAAGTTGAATCGCTTTATATATAAGGAACGATACAAGAATAATATCGATTATATCCAGTATGGAAATCGTTTTTATTACACTGATAATTGACTGGAAGAAATTATTTATGAAATCCATAAGTTACTGCACCCTTCTGGATTTTTGATATCTTATACTGCTTTTCTTCAAATTTTTGCGAAGTAAATATCACATATTGTATATATTGTACCATAAATTTTAAATGAATAATAGGGCTTTCGCTGTTTCAAACTTACTTTTGCTTAAAAGAAGCCTTGATTTTCCATCACCCCGACTGCTTGTCCACCATTTCAGCGCCAAAAATTTATCGCTTCTCAGCGGCGTAAAATTTTATTTCTTCATCTGTTTTGCCAATTGGGCAACTGCCGCAGAGAGCCTTATAGCATCCCTTTTTGTATTAAACGCGCCAAAACTCGCCCTTACCATGCCCCTATGAAGCGTTCCAAAGCGCTCATGCGCAGCCGGTGAGCAGTGCAGTCCGCCCCTGAGCGCGAACCCGTATTTGTCCAGTGCAGAAGCAAGTTCACCGCTTGCAACACCGCGTATATTAAATGAAATTACAGGAACATACCCATCGTCCGGCAAGGGTGTATACAGCTCCACTCCATCAATTTGTGACAACGATTTATAAAGCGTGCGGGCATATTCCATTTCACTGAGTTCTATGCCGCCGGAAAGGGTCTTTGAAGCAAAACGCATACCTGCACGCAGGCCCGCTATGCCCGGTGCATTTAGTGTTCCGCTCTCCAGCCTGTCTGGCATAAAATCAGGCTGGGAATAGCTTTCCGAATTGCTCCCTGTTCCTCCCTCAATAATCGTATGCAGCTTTTCGCCTTCCGACGTAATAAGCAGACCTGTCCCCATCGGCCCGTAAAGGCCCTTGTGGCCCGGCATGCAAAGATAATCAATGCCGCATTCCTTCATATCTATCTTGATAACACCAGCGGTCTGGGAAGCGTCAACCAAAAATTTTAATCCGTATTTCTTGCAAAGCTTTCCAAGCCGCTTTATCGGAAGTATCTTCCCGCAGACATTGGACGCGTGAGTGCAGGCTATCATCACCGTATCATTATTTATCAGGCGTTCAAATTCCGCTACCGTTTCATCGTCGTTGTCAAGGCTTACATATGCCTTTGAAAAACGCACCCCGCGTTCCGAAAGCTTATAAAGGGGGCGCATAACCGCATTATGTTCAAGGTCAGATGTTATAACGTGGCCGCCTTTTTTATAAAGAACACCTTTTAATGCCATATTGATTGAATGTGTCGCGTTGAGCGTAAAGGCAACACACTCCGGCCCGTCGGCGTTGAACATCTCCGCCGCGGCGCTTCTGCATGCGTATACCTCATATGCCGCCGCCATAGACATTTTATGAGCGCTGCGCCCGGGATTTGCCCCTTTATCTTTCATAAAATCATATACGGCCTGCGCAACGGATGCAGGCTTTGGATAAGTTGTTGCAGCGTTGTCAAGATATACCATAATTGCCGCCCCCGACACTGATTATTTTGATATGCGCATGATCCAGAATCCTGATTGCCCTATCCAATGAGGCATTGCCGATCCTTATGGCATAATGGCACCCACATTCCGAAATCTCGGTTGGAGCACGTTCAACCGAGGCCCTGATACCTTTCCGTTCCAAAATTTCCTTGCCTTTATATGCATATGTGATGGAGCTTACAATAATATATTGTCCGCTCACTTTTATCACCTCACGGCTCATATCTCTATACATTGTATGCGATGAAATCGATAAACGGAACAACAGCGGCAATTCTATAAAATTAGGCAAAAAAAGACTGCTGCAAACAGCAATTTTGCAACAGCCTTTGACAAAATAACAATATATTCACACGTATGTAGTTTTTTATACAAGCAGACAAACTGCATGAGCGGCTATTCCCTCAGACGCTCCTGTAAATCCCATGCCTTCCTCAGTTGTAGCCTTGACATTGACATTTTCGGCCGCAGTTTCGCATGCCGAGGCGATATTTTCCCTCATTTTCTCAAGATATGGCTTCATTTTCGGCGCCTGGGCGATTATTGTTGCGTCTATGTTGCCGACCATAAGGCCCTTTGACTTTACTTTAATGAATACCTTTTTCAGCAGTTCTATACTGTCCGCATCTTTATATTCAGGGTCGGTGTCCGGAAAGAGGGCGCCTATGTCAGGAAGCCCGGCTGCACCGAGGAGCGCGTCCATTACCGCATGCACTAAAACATCGGCGTCAGAATGACCCAGCAAGCCTTTTTCGAAGGGTATTGTAACACCGCCGAGGACAAGCCTGCGCCCTTCCACCAGTCTGTGCGCGTCATAGCCATGTCCAATTCTCAAAAAGCGTCACCCCTCGCCCTTAGGATTGCTTCTGCCTGAAGGATATCATCTTTAGTGGTTATCTTGATATTTGTATAATCTCCTTCGACAAGCTGGACGCGGCCGCCCGACGCTTCGACAAGCTGGCAGTCATCCGTATAATCCTTATTTTCGCGCTGTGCCTTTTCCAGTGCGGCGCGGTATATATCCACTCCAAAAACCTGAGGGGTTTGGACAGCCCAAAGCGACTGCCTGTCAGGAGTTGATATAACTACGCCGTTTTTGTCTGCTATCTTCACGGTATCCTTAACCCTGACCGCAAGTGCCGCTGCTCCGTTTTCGAACGCGCTCTCAATCGCCTTATCGATAAAGGAAGATGTGATAAGGGGGCGCGCGCCATCGTGAACGGCGACAAATTCCGTTTCCTTGCTTATAGCGTTGAAGCCAAGCGCAGCGGACTGCTGTCTCGTTTCACCGCCGATAACGATGTGCTTTACTTTATCAAATCCGAATTCCTTGACAACTGAGCCGACTTTCATTATGTCAAATCTATTCGTAACGATAACAACTTCCCTGACAAGCCTGCTTTTTTCAAATGCAGAAAGCGTCCTTGCTATCGCGGCAATACCGCAAAGCGGTATAAATTGTTTGCTTTTTCCTATACCCATCCTGACGCTTTTTCCGGCCGCTACAATAATTGCAGTTACAAAAGAACTTTTATGCTGCGGTTTTATTGAATTGGCCGCAAAATCTAAAAAGTTCAAAAATGCTCAATCCTCGTCATAAAATTATTGCAATCATATTATAGCAGTATGTCTTTTTTTTATCAACACAAAAGCAAAACAGCATTTTATTTGTCAAAATCAGGCACCGAGCAACTTCTTGCCTGCTTTATTTCTCATCTCCCTGCGCATTTCAAGCATATCGCAGAATGCCTCAAGCCTTGTGATATATCCGGCTTCTGCCGTCTGTTCGTCAACTATAAGAGTCATTATGGGTACGCCGTATTTCTCCTCAATGTCGCGGAATGAGCTTTGCGCAATTATTTCCGGCATACAGCCGAATGGGTATATCTGTATTATCCCGTCGAGCCCGTCTTTGCTCATAAGGGCGGCGTTGCCTATCGTATTGATCCCGTGGCCGCCGATATCATCTATATGCATATAGGGCTGCGCGGCGTCGACGGCTTTATCCCTGCCGTGAATAGGCACTATCGCCTCGACAAAATGCTTTTTAATCCACATGCTGACGCCCATTGTATTATAGACGTCCGCACCGAGGCCGCCCAGTTTCTTTTCAATATCAAGATTGCATGAAGGCTCACTGGCAATAAAGATTTCGCCGACAAGCCCAATTTTTAGCGGGTTTGCATTTGGGTCGAGTTCTACCTTTTCAAGGGCATTTCGCGCTTCTAAAATAGCGTCCCTGATATTATGAAAACCGCGTTCGGTCTGCACTCGTTTCTCAAAGTGCTGCATTATGCGGTTGGCTTCTCCGCGATTTATTTCCCGCGGCCGGATATGCGCCGCCTTTTTATACAGCCCATCGACGGCAAATACAGTCCACGCCGCTTCTGTCACCGCCTTTGTGACCGTTGTTTTTGTCCTGCCATGCAGAAAAGGGCCCAATTTATCCATGATTTCTTTATAGGTCAGGTGATTCAGCGTCAAGTGAATATAGTTGAATTTATAACCCATGCTCTTCAAAATTTCCTTGTGAAGATCGCCGTAATAACTAAGCCGGCATTGTCCGCTGCCGCCGCCGAACAGTATCGTGTCGGCGCCGTGGTCAAGCCCGTCGAGGAAGTTGCCGAGTATCGTCTTGAACGGCAGGCACATGAATTCCGGCGAATTCTCGACTCCGCGCTCAAAAGACGCCCTGTTCCCGACAGGGGGCATGTAATAATCGAGCCCAAGCCCGTCAAGAAGAACCTTAACGGCAACATAAGCATTGCCCATATGCGGAAATGTAATTTTCATAATCCCCTCCATAAATTTTAAATTGCTTTAATGTTTTCGGCTTATGAAATCATATCAAGGAATGCCTCTATTCTGGTATCAAAACCCGCTTCGCCTGTATGCTCGTCAACAGTCAATATCATCAGCGGTATTTTGTTCCCTATTCTCCGGGAAATAAACTCGGTGACAAGTGAATCAACCCCGCAGGCAAACGGAGTTAAGTATATTATTCCCGCCACATTCGGATTTTTTTCGCAGATATAGGCGCAGCCCAAGTTATCGCTGCCTATGCCATAAAAATTTCTCTTTCCGAAGTAAGGGTAAGCGCTTTCAATTCGCTCATCATGGGGCAATGTATCCGGGGTAATAACATTCAGATGGGCGGCTTTGAGCTTGCCGATAAGGTTCATGCTCAAAAACCGGTCATAAATCATATATGGGTGACCGAGCACTGCGACGGTTTTTGATGCATTGAAACTGCCGATCTCCATCTCGCTTGTCAGCCTTGCGCGGGCGTCCGCATTGAGTTTGTTTTTCACTGCGTGCTCAAAGGCCTCCTCCGCCGCTTTCTCGGAGATATTCAGGCGGTGAGCAATTTCGTCAAGTGTCTTATTCGTCCTTTCATAGCCCTTGTCCACATCGATAATTACCTCCATAATGTCGGCCCTGCCCCTGATATTCATTCTTATCATATCTGGAAGCCCGCAGAGTTTCGGGCAGCACTTCTCATGCTTTGCCGTGCTCATATACCTTGGGATAAACACAGTGTCGCACTTATCTGCAATCTCCATAACATGACCGGCCATGACCTTTACCGGCAGGCAGGTCTCGTTGCTGCAAACCGACACGCCCCTGTCGAGTATTCTTCGGTTCGTTTCGGGCGATACCCGGACATTACATCCAAGCAGCGTGAAAAAGTTCTGCCACAGCTTGCCGTGCTCATAATATGTCATGGCACGCGGCAAACCTACGGTTATTTTCGCCGAAGTGCGCTCATTTTTGTCTTCCCTTTGCCTGAGCATATAATGTATTATTCCATTTAAACCGTTCATGCAGATTTACATGCCCCCTTATGCCGACGCGCTCAAGTTCGACCATTTCCCGCATTTGTCACCCCAGCGGGCAACAACCTTTCCGCCCATGGTTATTTCTATGACCTCACAGTTGTTAGCGCAGCCGCCACATTCCCTGCTGTTTGTCTCATAGTGTGCGCAGGCGTTTGCAAATCCGCGGAAGGCAGTCTTTTCCCCGCTCTTCTCCATCTTTTTCTGGGCAAGCATTGCCGCGCCCCATGCGCCCATGACGTCATAATACTGGGGAATGATAATCTTCTGGGACAGCGCTTCCTCAAACGCCGCGACGATACCGGCATTTGCTGCCACTCCTCCCTGAAACATTACCGGACCGGTAATCTCTTTGCCGCGCGCAAGATTGCTGAGATAGTTTCTGACAAGGGCCGTACAAAGCCCCGCAATAATGTCCTCTATTCTGTGCCCCATCTGCTGTTTGTGTATCATATCCGATTCCGCAAAAACCGCACAGCGCCCCGCAATCCGCGTCGGCGACTTTGCCGTCAGCGCAAGCGACCCGAATTTTTCAATGGGAATACCGAGCCGCTCAGCTTGGCGGTCTAAAAATGAGCCTGTTCCGGCGGCGCAGACCGTATTCATCGCAAAATCAGAGACAACGCCGTTTTTGAGAAAAATAATCTTTGAGTCCTGACCGCCTATTTCCAGAATGGTCGAAACCTGCGGAACTACACGCTGAGAGGCGACAGCGTGTGCAGTTATCTCATTCTTAACAATATCGGCGCCACATATTACCGCAGCAAGCTGTCTGCCGCTGCCTGTCGTTCCGACACCTAAGATTTCCTCATCCGATACTTCTTTGCAGAAGTCTTTGAGACCGGCGGTCAAAATAGCAATCGGCCTGCCGCCTGTCCTGAGGTAAGCTTTTTTTACTATTTCACCATTCTGCGACATCAGCACTATATTAGTGCTCACTGACCCAACATCAATACCGAGATAATATCCGTCCTTCATGTTTAAACCCCTTTAAGTCGGATTATATAACCGCTTCGTAGTTATGCTTATTTTATGAAGTTAAACCGTCAAAATTCAGCATTTGGATTGCTTTGTTAACTTCATAAGCATTACACTTGATTATTTGCATTGTTGGGTTATTTTATTCAGCAATATCGCAGCGTCACAGCATAAAGCACATTATTGTCCGACTCTTATAATTCAGACGCAAAAAAGCACTTTTATTTTTAGCCCGATTATGATACCCTTATAACAGACATCATAGATACTACCTTTTTGTATTAGATATGAGGAGGACGGAAAATGCCAGGTGACGGATTCATAGAGGGCGTCGAACCGGGAGGACTTAAAGATATCAGTGAAATAAAAATCCTCATCTGCTATCTGCTGAAATCAGTCGGCAAGCCACTCTCATTCAAAAGTCTCAACGAAATTGTCCAGCACGACGGCCTTTGCAATTACTTTGCCTTTGCAAGCGCCCTTCATGAGCTTTTAGTCTCAGGTCATATCGACATCGTAAAAGATGGTAATACTGAGCTTTATAAAAATACAAGCCTCGGAGTTGAAACTGCGGAGCTGTTTGAAAGGCGTCTGCCCGCCTCAGTTAGGGAAAAGGCTATAGGCACCGCCGTCAAGCTGCTTGCCAAAATCAAGCGCGAGTCGGAAAACCGCGTCGAAATCGAGGAAAATCCGTCGGGCGGGTATAATGTTATCTGCAATTCTTATGACATGGGCGATACGCTGATGTCTATAAAGCTGCTTGTTGTGGACAGAGACCAGGCGGAGCTTATAAAAAAGCAGTTCCAGTCGGCCCCTGAAATCGTATATAAGGGCGTTCTGGCCCTTTTGACCGGGGACACAAAAGCCGCCGCGGAGCTGATAAAGCCCGCTGAAGAATAGAAATACATATCGCCGCAAAAAAATCGGCTGCCTTGTTTTGAGGCAGCCGATTTTTTGTATCTCTTTTAATTCTGTTTGTTTAACATCTCGTCTTTTTCAAAGATGCATTTAAAACTCCGACCGATTATCTTTAAATCATTCAAAAACGAAAACTCCTGCACATACTGGCGGTTAAGCTTCATCTTGGCGGGCAATATTTCTTCGACATACTTGCGTTCCGGGTCGTCACAGCCCGCCAGCATGTCGTTTTCATGCCTGTAGGCGATGGCAACCGGCGAGGTAAGCCCGGGTTTCATAAGCAGGGTTGCGTAATCCTCCGGGGTATAAAGTTCGACATAATGCGGAACCTCCGGCCGGACGCCGACAATCGACATCGAGCCCGCGAGCACCTGAAAAAGCTGCGGGAACTCATCGAAATTTGTGGCCCGCAGGATTCTGCCGACGCGGGTTATGCGGCTGTCGGTGCTGCCCACTGTGATTTCCCCGCTCTTATCGGCCCCGACAACCATTGTGCGCAGTTTGAGGACGTATAGTTCGCGGCAGTCTTTCCCAACGCGGAGCTGCCGGTAAAAAACAGGCCCTTTGGTGGTCTTAACCATAGCGACCGCTATCAGAAAAAACGGGAACATCACAATAATACACAGCAGTGAGGCAAAAATGTCAAAAACACGCTTGGCGACAAGACCCGCTGCGTGATTCTTGAGATGTTCGCGGTAAGGGTCAAGCGATTTATCGAGCATGTTTTGCCGAAATTTCACAAACTGCGTCTGCGACATAGTTCACATCCTCTTCAGTCATAGATGGGTAAAGCGGAAGCGAGATTATTTTTTCAAAATACGCCTCCGTATTGGGCAAATCACCCGGCTTTGTGCCGTAATGTTTGCGGTAGAACGGGTGCAGGTGGACGGGAATGAAATGCACACTCGTTCCGATATTCATTGCATTTAGTTCCTCGATAAACTCGTCCCTGTCTATATTGAGTTCGTCTTTCTCTATCTTTATTATGAAAAGGTGTCTTGAGCTGCGGCCGTTTGTCGTCTCCGGCAAAAGGCTTACGCCCCTGACATCCTTAAGACGCTCTTTATATATCCTGTAAAGCGATTCACGGCGCTGCTGCATAAACTCCAGCCTGTCAAGCTGGCAGATACCCAGCGACGCCTGAATATCCGTCATATTGTATTTATAGCCCGCAACCTCAACATCGTAGCGCCATGTGCCGCCCTTCGCGTATCTGTTCCAGGCGTTTTTGCTCATGCCGTGGGAAGTGAATACGCGCGCCTTTTCGGCTATCTCCTCGTCGTCAGTGGCGAGCATGCCGCCTTCGCCCGTCGAGATGTTTTTGGTGGCGTAAAAGCTGAAAGCGGCCGTATTCTTTGACCCCACAAGCCTGTCGCCGCACTTTGTATAGAGCGCATGGGCCGCGTCCTCGAGAATAAAGAGTCCGTGCTTTTCCGCTATTTTCTCTATCCTCGACATATCGCAGGGCTGCCCCGCGTAATGGACGGGAATAATCGCCTTGGTCTTTTCGGTTATCCGCTTTTCTATTTCATCAGGGTCGATAAGCCCGGTGTCCGGCGATATGTCCGCGAAAACCGGGGTCGCGCCGCAGTGTGTTATTACATTGACTGTGGAGCAGAACGTCATCGAGGTTGTTATCACCTCATCGCCAGGGCCGATACCCTTGACCGCAAGGGCTGTATGAAGCGCTGCTGTGCATGAATTAACTGCGACGGCATATTTGGCCCCGACATATTCGGCAAACTTCTTTTCAAATTCCGCGGTTTTTGGCCCGCGGGACCACCAATTTGATTTTATTGCGTCCTGCACAGCGCTAATTTCTTCGTCGCCCCAGTATGGCAGGCAATACGGCAGGAATTTATCTCTTTTCTTCATTGTTTTCACCTGTTCTTATCTTAAAAGTCCTTGTTATCTTAGTGCGTCAAGAAATTTTTCAGCGAGTACGGCATAATCGTTGTTTTTTAAAACATATTCGCGCCCGCGCCGGCCCATTTCTTCCCGCTCCTCTTCCGTTGCAGACATAAGTTTGCGCACCGCTTCTGCAATAGACTGCGGCGTGCCATCAGGGGCTGAAACGCCGCATTGAGCCTCCTCGACAGGATTGTTTGAGGAGTCAACTGCGTAGATTATGGGCCTTGCGGCCAGCATATAGTCAAACAGCTTATTCGGGCTCACGCCGTAATGGAATAACCGGCATTTTGAAAGTCCCATATAGGCGGCGTCAACATTTGAAAGAAGCTGTCCCATATCCTTTTTTGCCACAGGGTCAAGAAAAATCACGTTGTCCGGTGATTTCTCTTTTGCAAGCTTAATGAGGCGCTCCTTTTCATTGCCGCTGCCGACCAGCACAAATTTTACTTTTTCATCTTTCAAAAGGGCGGCGGCACCGATAAAATTCTCGAGGGCATTCGCGGACGCGTGATTTCCCGTATACGCCGCGATAAAGTAGCCCTCTTGCCGCAGTTTAGACAGGGTTTCCGCCTGGCTGCATAGGTTTGTGTTGGTTTCGATTTCAGCAGGGATTACCCCGTTCGGGACATAAGTAAATTTATCTCTTGAAACGCCCCGCTCCTCCATGTGTATATATGCGTGGGGCAAAATCGAGATGACCTTTTTGGCATTTTTAAATGAGAAATCCTCAGCCTTCTGGAGCATGCGGACATACGGGTTCGACGTTTTCAAACCGTAGATTTCTATCTGCGTCAAAGGCCAGAGATCATGTATCTCAAAATAAAATCTTCCGCCTGACAAATCTGCAATTTTTTTCGCAACATAACTGTCGAACGGATATGTCGACGAGGCTATAACCGCTTCCGGTTTATACTTTTGGGCAATCTGTTTAGCATGTGCCTTCAGTTTAAAATAAAAGGCCGCGATATTCAGCGCTCTGCCTACGCCGTTGCCGTGGTATGAAGGCGTTTTCACCCAAAGATATGTTATGCCGTCGATATTTTCTTCCGTAAAATCAGTCTTAATATCCGGATTTTTCTTTCTGAGGTGGCTGAAGTCCGCCGCCAAAATGGTGACTTCATTGCCACGTTTTACCCATTCCCGCGCCATATAATACGGCCGGAATTCCATGCCGTGATATACCGAACCGGCATAGTGATTTATTAGCAATATTCTCATATTATCCCCCATCTTAGGGCCTTAATTTAACTGTTTCTCCTATTCATCAATGACGACATTGCCGTTTCTGTCAGGGCGTTTTCCATCTTTCTGACACAGTCAGCCCATTCGTAACAGTCCTGAACATGGCGTCGGCCAGCCTGTCCCATAGTATACCGGAGTTCAGGCGAAACGGCGAGCGTAAATAGCTTGTTGGCAAGCAGCACCGGGTCGCGCCGTGTCACTATAAACCCCGTCTCATTGTTTATTACAACTTCCTTGAAACCGTCGACGTCACTCACCACGACGGGAACCTCGCACGCCATGGCTTCAACCGCCGCCACACCGAAACTTTCGCTGTCCTCCACGCTCGGCGCGCAGAATATATCAAAGCTTGACATTATGCGCGGCACATAGGCGTGCGGAACAGCACCGTGGAACTGCACTTCCTCTTCGATATTGAGCTCATGGGCAAGCGCTTTTAACGATGGCAAGAGGCTGCCGTCCCCGTAGATCTCAAGTTTTATACCATTTGGCGGCATCTTGTTCTCTTTAATCATACGGTTTTTGAACAGCGAAAAAGCGCGTATCAGGTACTCAACCCCATATTTCGGTTCGAGTGCCTTGACGATACCTATGGTTATGCGGTCTTTTGGAGGCTCCCCGCAGCGGCAGAATACCGAAGTATCGACACCGAACGGCGTTATATATATCTTCTTGTCGGTCAAGTGAACCCTTCTGACCTGTTCCGCCATCGCGTAGCTGGTCGAAGCGATCGCTGTCGCAGCCTCTAAATTTTTGATAAGCATTCTTTTGTTGATTTGGCCGGCATTGGGAAAATCATAGACATCACTGCCCCAAACCGAGAGCAGGACGGGCTTTATGCCGCACAGTCTTCCGAGAGTACCGTACCCGGAAGCATAATGCACATTTAAAACATCCGGCCGAAACTGCAAAAGCTGTTTCTTCAATTCGCGGGCACAGAGCCAATAACCCGCAACACCGCCCCTGTGGAGGTAATGAACCCTTATGTCGTCAAGCACACCTGGCGGCGCCTTTTGGTCCGGCAGTGAAAAGAGCTTAACTACGTGCCCGTTCTTGGCAAAAGCCTTAACCCATTTTATCGTGTGAATAGACTTTGCCGCGGCAAGAACTGCAATTCGCATAATAGCCTCCAAATCTTAATTTAATATCTCGTCGGCTGCCTGACGCGCTCTGTGAATCCAAAGGTTGTTCTGCCGTAATGTATTTATCGCGTTGACTCTGCAAAGCCGAAGCTGCCTTCTATCGTCGATTATAGATTTGATGGCTGACGCGTATGCTTCCGGGTTATCCTCAGATACCACGCCTATGCCGTTTCGCAGCACAAATCCGGCGGTTTCCCTGCAATTAGTCGCGACGACGGGCAGCGCCCGGGACAAATACTCAAACAGCTTGACAGGCATGCAGAAATCCATATAAAAATCGCGCCTGCTTGGATAAAGCGCTATGTCGCAGTCCTCATAAAGCGGCCTTAGCTTTTCGTCGCCCGACAGGTGGACTATATTAAGCCACGGAGCGCCCTTATAGGCATCGAAAAAGTCTTTCATCTCATTCTCACGGCAGCATACAGTAAGCTTTATGTCGGCTTTCATTTCATCGTTAAGTATACTAAAGGCTTTGAGCATTATGTCTGTGCCGTAAAATTTTGAAACGCCGCCGATATAGAGAGCCTTGCGTCTCGTTTCATGCTCCGGAACAACGAGGTCAGTACCGGCAGGCGGCAATACGCTTTTGCGTTTCAAGTCAAACAAATCTGCCATGCTTTTCGTTGGAAAAAACACAACTTTGCAGGTTCTTTTGATGATAAACATGTCAAACCTGTGCATCAGCGTAAGGAAAAACCTTTTTACGCCTTTAACCGGCCACCAGTCCGCAAACAGCCAGTAGGCGTCGCGGTAGAAAAGCCCTATTGGTACCTTTTTAAATTTAAGGTAAAGCAGCAGCAGATGGTCGCAAAGGTTGAAAAATGGCCCACTGGGCGGCTCAACATAACAAAAATCCGGCAGGTTGTGCCGAATTTCACGATACTTTTTAAATACCCGATGCCAGCGCTCTCGTTTCCGGTTTTGAAGCCCAGAGAGAAGGTCCACTTCGTATCCCAACTTAACAAAAGCATCATACATGCGTTGAGGCCTGACGCTTGAGCCTGACTTCATATCACCGAAATCTATAAAACTAATCAGCAAAAGGCGCGGCATCAGTCACACTCCTCATTAAAGAGTTTTTTGAAAGAAAATTGCCTGTTTTCTAAAGGTATATCATTGTTGAATAAAAGCTTATCCGCAGCAAAGAGGATTCCGAACAGAACCCATAGGACGCTTATATGTAAAGCGTCCGACGGCTGCAAGCTTTCAAACTGAAAGGCAAGCAACATCAACAAGCACAGTATGCTAAAAAAGCCGTGTCTGCTGTTTGCCCTTGATTTTTTGTAAAAGTCAACAGCAAGAAATATTACCATCAATACATAGATTAAAAAGATAAATATGCCGAACTCGGCGAGAATTTCAAGCGGTGTATTATGCAGGTTTATAGGGCGTATCTCGGCATATTTGGGGAGCAGCGGCACGCTGTTGCCTACGCCGACTCCTGTCAGCAGGTGCGCGGCAGACATTCTAAGACCGCTTATCATTATGGTCAACCGCTCATTTACCGAATAATCTTTCCGCGTAATGGTTTGAATCTTAGTGAAAAGTGTGCCATTTTTGATTTCGGTCAGCCTGAGGATTAATTCGGCAAAGGGCAGACCCAGTATGAATGATAGGGCGGCAGACGCAAATTTCCTGTAGTTTTTTACAGTTAAGCAAACCAAAAGAATCAATATGGAAAGAGAAAAAATAACGCCAAAACTGATTCTTGCACGCCCTCCCAGCAAATTCATAAAAACAAGAACCGAAAGGGCAAAACCGCATATTTTGCCGGCAATGCCGCCGACCCAGTCAATCAGTGCAAATATCGCAAAGGGCGAAAAAAGCGTGAAGAATGTCGCCAAGTCATTCGTATTATAAAAAGACACGCAGGGGTATTTGTGCCCATATACGTTGACTTTTGAGAGCATTGATTCGCTTGGGTCAAAGAGGTAATTTCCTGAATACATTTCGTAGATACCGATAACAGCCGTTATCGCGAGGCAAACAGTCATAACCCGCAAAAAGTTCTTTAAATCGCCCTCATCTTTTAAAAATACTGTAATGTAGAATACCGTTGCAGCGCCAAAAAGCTGGAATACAACCTGATTAAGCGATGTTTGAAAATCTATTGCGAACCTCAAAGAGAAAAGCGAATAGAGAACCAATATGGCAATCGCCGCAAAATAACGTGCCGACCTTCCAAATCTTATGCCATTCACGCCTTTTTTAATAATATATATAACGGTAAGCGCACCTAATATTATCCAATAGATATGCGCCAACGTCAGATAACAAGAATCCATAAACTCTGCAATAATCACATGCGAGGCAAAAAGCAGTACCGGAGTAAGTAAAAGAACTAATATTTTTATGAGTTTTTCTATAATTTCAGTTCCTTTATTTAAACTTTCCAGTGGAAACACCCCTAATGGAAGATATGCTTTTTAATATCGAAGCATGATAATAAACCGAATTTTATTAAGTGCTTCATATCTATATTTATTGACAGAAATTTTATTATTCTTCAGTTTGCGCGGAAAATCTGCGCCTATTCTCGAGTATATGAGCATAAAGCTGCACAAGCCTTTGGCAAATATAACTTTTTCCGAAACGCTTCATGCAGTCCTCCCGCAGCACGAACGGGTTATAGCTTTTCGCTCGCCGATACATGTAGATGAGCGCGCGTTCCATTGAAAGCTCGTCCCCGGGGTTAATAAGCAGCCCGTTTTTAGAATTGACGATACTTTCTGGGCCGCCGCACCTTGTTGCTATTACAGGCTTGCCGCAAGACAGCGCTTCAATCAAGGAAATACCAAAGGTCTCAGTGTAACTTGAGCATACAAAGCAATCGCAGCCGTTGTAAAATTTCGGCGCCATAGCCCTGGTTAAGAAGCCGGTTAAATGGACACTGTCTTGGAGTTTTAATTCGGTTATAAGGTCTTTGAGCGCCTGCTCCTGTTCACCTGTCCCGGCTATGTAAAGCTTTGCGCCGGGCATGTGGCGATAGGCTTTGGCAAAGGCGCGAATTAAAATGTCATAGCCCTTGACCGGCACGAGATTGCCGACAGCACCAAACACAAATTCCCCAGTTGGTTCCACATTCGGGATAATTTTAAAACTTGATGTATCAACCATATTGGGAATAAACAGCGTATCCGGCTTTTTTGAAACCATGCGCGCCTTTAAGTCCTCGCTGACCGCAATTGCACAGTCGCATGCCTCAAGTGTCTTTTCAAACTGATATTTGAGGTCATCGTCCATCTGGCCCAAAATGCCGCTGTAATGCTCAGTATAAACGAGCGGAAGGTTGTGATTACGGCAGAGATTTATCGCCGCTATCCCCATACGGCATGAGTGCAGATGGACAATATCCGGCTCCCCGATATCGCGGCATACCCTATCGTACAAGGCCTCCAGCATTTTTGTGAGCTGAGGCCATCTGCCGCGCTCTTTAAAGGGAGTTAAAGTACGTTTCCTGTAAATGTATGTAGGCACCTCGGCGTCATAGTCCCTGTAAATGCCGCGGCGTAACATGCCGAGCTTGAACCTCAGGTCTGGGTATGCTACAACTACGTCGACTCCGCTTTCAGCGAGCGACTCGGCCTGCTCCTTAAAAAATATTCCATTGTTCGGTTTGTCCTCTGTCACATACCATGACGGAATAATCAGTAATCTCATTGCACTTCCTTCTCATCTGCTTCTATATCTTCGCCGTCGAGGCTAACTATCGAATTACTTTTCCTGCGTTCCAACTTATTGCAGTAATATCTTAAATAAATGACCGCGGCAACGGACGAGATTATATAACCAATCAGCAGCCCATAAGCCGCACCATTTATACCGAAGCTGTAAGTCATCGCCCAGCAAATACCTATATGCACCGTCGATGAGAAAATAGCGTTGGCTATATTAAAACGCACCTCGCCGATTGCCGCAAGTATATTGCCGACGGGCAATCTTACCGCGCTGTTGATGGCAAATGTTATGAAGAATACCCGCATAAGGCGAATTGCATTGTCAGTTTTAAATCTGCTGCCGAAAACAAGCACAATCTGCGGTGAGAATATAATACCCACCAGCGATATTATGCCCATGGCGGCAGATATCCCGAGGATTACCTTTTTTGTGTTTTTGAAAACCCATTTGCCGTCGGTATAATTCTTTGCAAAATACGGGTAAATAAAAACCACAACAGAACTTGAAATGAACTGGATACTCGCCGGAACAAGCTGCGCTACCTTGAAATCGTTGTAGAGCAGCTTTGACACCATCATACTTAAAACAATGCTCTCATTGTATGGCATCATCAGTGAAAAAGCATTCGCGATAAGTGTATTGAGAGCATATTTTATAGCGCCAACCTTCTCGGTTCTGCTCAGTTTAAGCGGCTTTTCCTTGAATGCAGGAATTGAGCGAATTGTTTTGAATATTATGATAAGGACGATAACATAAGCTATATACCGCCCGAGAACCGCTCCCTGCATTGTAAGCCCAAAGGCGCTGAAAACAGCCGCCAGAATGCACGGTATTAGGGCATAGGATAACGAGAATATAACGGAGCTTCTTGCATATTTTTTGTTTTCCCGATTCGTACGCAGAAAATTCTGCATTGAGTTGAACAAAAAATCGAGAAAAAGCGAAAACAACATCAGCCCGAGAATCTTATCGGCGCCGAATCTGACAATATAAATGCCGAACAGCTCAGGCAAATACAGCAGCAATCCATAGACTAATAATAACGCTATATCAGAGATAATTCCGAATTTTATGGCAAAATTGAAATAACTCTTTTGTTCTTGAGGCGTGTCAAACGCCGAACAGTACCGCAGTATGACATTCGTCATACCGAGCCCGTTGGCAATCAGCAGATAACTTAAAAAATCGTCAGCAAGCTTGAATGTCCCGTAAGAGTCCCCCATTATGCGGGGAAACAGCAAAACAGAAAGAGCAGAAACAACTTTTACAAGCGTGTTGCCGCCCAAAATATGAAAAAAACCATTCCTGGAGCCTTTTTTCGCAAGTTTTTTGCCGGATTTTATTCTGTTTTTTAAGGCACCAAAAATACTATCGGCTTCGAAACTCATATCATTACCTTTCCGCCTTTTTATCAAAGCGGCCCGTAAAATCAACACTTGCGCAATGTTCCAGAGGAAGCTTCACAGGGCCTCCCAACGCCGCGGATTTGTATATGGCAAGGACAAGCTCAAGGGCAGCGCGCCCCGCTTCGCCAGAAACGTAAGGGTCGCGGTCGTTCTTTATGGCGCTGGCCATATCGGCATAAAGCGGCGTATGCCCAAAGCCGTAAACATTCGGCGGATTTTCGCTGAAGGTTTTTATTACGTCCTCCCTTTCAGCCATATTATCTGCAAAGCTCCACTCTTCAATTCGGTTCACGGATTTTCCCCCGGCCTTTACCGTTCCTTTCTCGCCGAAAATATAAAGTGTCTCCTCAAGATTCTTCGGAAAGACATTTGTTGTGCCTTCAATGAGACCGTATGCACCGTTTTTGAATTTGACTATGGCAAGTCCCAAGTCCTCCGCCTCAATATAAGGATGGGCAAGCCTGTCTGTATATGCCATGACCTCAACCGGGTCACCGAGCATCCAGCGGAGCAGGTCGATATTGTGAATACACTGGTTCATAAGGGCACCGCCGTCGCTCGCCCACTTGCCGCGCCATGACGCCTGCCTGTAGTAATCCTCCACGCGGTTCCACCTGATGTGTGCCGCCGCATGGTACAACTTTCCGAAGCGCCCTGTCTCGAGGGCGGCGCGGATTTTCTGTATTGATTTGTTAAAACGGTTCTGATGGCAGGCGCAGAGCTTAACGCCCTTTGCCTTTGCGGCTGCAATCAGCCTGTCGGCGTCGTCGAGGGACATGGCGATTGGCTTTTCCACTATAACATTGCAGCCGGCGTTTATGATTTCCAGCGCGATTTCTGCGTGTTTCCCGCTGTCCGTCGCGACCGCCGCAAGGTCTGGCTTTTCTATTTTAAGCATTTCGCGGTAATCTTCATACCTTTTTATCTTGCTGTTTTCAAGGCCGAATTTTGCAAGCAGTTTTTCCATGTTTTCAGGTATAATATCACAAACCGCGGCAATTTCAAGCTCCTTATCGTTTGCGAGAGCCGCCGCAATATGGTTCGGCGCTATCCTTCCGCATCCGATAAGTACATATTTAATTTTTTTACTGGGGTTATCCATTTTTCCTCCGTTATTGCAACGCTGCGTTTGAAGTCAAGATATTATTTTAATATAGACGCAAGCGTGCCGCAAATTTTTTCTGCGGCATTGCCGCCGCCGTAATAATCTTTCCACATCAATGGGTCTGGTTTTGTATTTGCCGCCTTGTTTATAATATCCTCAGTCTCGGCATGCGCAAGTACATTCCAGCTGCCCATGAGGGTTTCGACCCATTCCGTCTGTTCCCTTACAGTGACGCAGGGAACTTTCAGGAGGTAGGCCTCCTTTTGAAGCCCGCCGCTGTCGGTTATAATCTTTTTTGCGTTATACTCAAGAAAAATCATATATAAATATCCGACAGGCTCGACAAAATGGATATTTTTATATTTGCTTTGTTCTATAATTGTATTGATAATTGTTCTTGTGCGTGGATGAACTGGAAAAATCACCGGAAAATCAAGATTTTCGAGCGCCGAGAGTATATTCTTGACTTTTTCCGGCCCGTCAGTGTTCTCTGCCCGATGGATTGTTGCGAGATAATACCCGTTTTCTAAACTTGATTCAGGTTTATCGTAAATATACTTAAGCTCACTGAAATTATAATGCCGTTTTTCAGCGGCAGCTTTGTAAAAATACAAGGCGTCGCACATCACGTCGCCGACATTATAGACATTGTCCTCTATGCCTTCATTTTTAAGGTTGTTGACGGCCGCTACGGTCGGGCAGAACAGCATACTCGAGATATGATCCGTCAAAACCCTGTTTTGTTCCTCGGGCATAAGTTTATTATATGAACGCAGCCCGGCCTCGACATGAGCGACCGGAACGTGAAGTTTTGAAGCTGCGAGGGCTCCCGCAAGCGTTGAGTTTGTATCTCCGTAAACAAGCATGGCGTCGGGCTTTTCGGATAACAGAAGCTCTTCAATCTTTATGAGCATTTCTCCTGTTTGCTTGCCATGGGAAGCCGAGCCGACGCCCAGATTAAAGTCCGGTTTTGGAATGTCCAATTCCTCAAAAAAGATATTGGACATATTTTCGTCATAGTGTTGGCCTGTATGAACAAGAATTTCTGTATTCTCTTTTCTGAGCACCCGCGATACCGCAGCCGCTTTTATAAACTGCGGGCGCGCTCCGACTACTGTCATTATCTTCATATTTGCTGCTCCGTTAGTCTTGATTTTTCAAAAGCTGCTGTGAAGGCACATTGCGCAGTTTTTTTGCCGGATTGCCGGCGACAATCTCTTCTTTGTTTACATCCTTTGTAACAACTGAGCCGGCTGCCGCAAAGCCGTCGTTTTCAATAACCCGGCCCGGCAAAATGACAGCGCCCGCTCCGATACGCCCGCCGCGCTTAACCGTTACCCCGCGGTAGGCCCCAAAGCGCTCCTTTGAACGCCCGGCAAAGTTATCATTCGATGTAACGACACCCGGCGCTACAAAGCAGTCATCCTCGATGACAGAATAGGCGGTTATATAGGCGTTTGTTTCGATTTTGCACCTCGCGCCGATCTTACAATGGTTCTCGACAGCCGCTCCGCGGCCTATTATAGTTTTTTCGCCTATCTCTGTGTCTTCCCGAACTGTCGCCATATCGGCCACAAGGACATTGTCGCCTATGACGCTGCCCGCGTAGATTATGGCGCCTGTGCCGATTATTGAGCCGCTGCCGATTCTGGCAGGCTCGGCTTTTTTGGCGTCCGTTGCCGCACTCAAGGCTGCTTTCATCGGCTGTTTCCCTATATCGGCAAAATCGTCTATCCTCACGTTGTCGCCGATAATTGTGCCGGCCCGTATGACTACATGATGCCCTAAAACACAGCCCTTGCCTATTACGGCGCCCTCTTCAATTACGCAATACTCGCCCTTTGTATATCCTTCCGTCATAGCAGCTCCACATTGTCGGCGTCAATGCCGGCCATGAGGTTTCTCGTATCAAAAACGCGTTTTGCGTTTTCGGCTATGAATTTGGGGTCATAACAGCTATGGTTTGTTGTTACCACCGCAATATCACAGCTTCTGAGCAACTCCGCCGTCAGTTCCGCCGACTTATATTCCTTTCCGTTATGTTTAAAGGTGGGAATATACGGGTCGTTTACAATAACATTTGCGCCGGCATTTTCAAACAGGGTAATAATCTTGAGCACCGGCGATTCGCGCAGGTCGTCGATATCGGGCTTGTACGCTGCGCCGAGAAGCAGTACCGTTGAGCCGTTGAGGGGCTTTTTATCCCTGTTAAGTATACGGCTTACGCGCTCGACAATATATTCAGGCATAGCGTTGTTTATTTCGCCGGCACATTCGATAAGCCGCGTATGGTAATTATATTCCCGGGCTTTCCAAGTCAGGTAAAACGGGTCGAGCGGTATGCAGTGGCCTCCGAGGCCCGGGCCGGGATAGAACGCCATGAAGCCATAGGGCTTGGATTTGGCAGCGTCAATTACCTCCCAGACGGGGATATTCATGCGGTTGCACAGTATTGCCATTTCGTTTGCGAGCGCAATATTTATATTCCTGAAGGTATTCTCAAGTATTTTTTCCATTTCCGCTACTTTGGGGCTTGAAACCTCATAAACTCCGCCTTCAAGAAAACTTGAGTAAAGCAGTGATGCAAGGGCGGTACACTTACGGGTTACGCCGCCGACAACCTTAGGGGTATTCTTTGTTTTATACTGTTTGTTGCCGGGGTCAACCCTTTCCGGTGAAAACGCGAGAAAGATGTCTTCCCCGACCTTCAGCCCTCTTTCTTCAAGCAGCGGCTGTATGACTTCCTCAGTAGTGCCGGGATAGGTAGTGCTTTCAAGAACCACCAACATTCCCTTGTGGGCATAGCGCGCCACTTCCCCGGCGGAAGCCTTAACATAGCTGATATCCGGCTGCTGGTAAGCGTCAAGCGGCGTCGGAACGCAAATTGATACGCAGTCACATTCTTGGAGCTTTGAGAAATCTGAAAATGCTTTTAGTTTGCCGGAAGCAGCAAGGTCCTTTAAGTCCTTGTCAACAACATCCCCTATGTAATTGTGTCCTGCATTGACCAGGTCAACCTTTTTCTGCTGGACATCAAACCCATAAACATTGAAGCCCGATTTTGCCATTTCTACAGCGAGCGGCAGCCCTACATATCCGAGCCCAATCACGCCCAGCTTCGCTGTTTTATTGCTTATAGCTTTCTTTAAATCATCAAAATACACTTTTATAGGCCCCCAACCTATATCTTTTCTTTATTATACTTGAACGTCGGGACAAGGCGGCTTACACAGCTAAACATGCCCTGCTCGTCTCCTTTGTTGATGCGATCTTCAAGCTGTTTTATAAGTTCGCTTAATTCCCGCTCATTATATTCAACTGGTTTGCATATATAAATCTTGTTATTGGGCGTCTTGACAACGTCTTCTTCTGCAAGGCTGATTTCCTCAAAGAGTTTTTCACCCGGGCGCAGGCCTGTAAATTCAATCTTGATATCCTTCTCCGGCTCATATCCGGAAAGGCGTATAATGTCACAGGCAAGATCATAGATAAGCACAGGCTTGCCCATATCGAGAACAAATATCTCACCGCCCTTAGCCATTGCACCCGCTTCAAGCACCAACTGAACCGCTTCGGGAATCGTCATAAAATACCGGCGCATTTCGGGATGCGTTACTGTCACCGGCCCGCCTTTCTCAATCTGCTTTTTGAAAAACGGAACGACGCTTCCGCTGCTGCCCAGAACATTGCCGAACCTTACTGCGGCAAGATCTGTCTCACTCATGCGGTTAAACAGTTGTATCGTCATTTCGGCAATGCGCTTTGTGGCACCCATTATATTGGCCGGATTAACCGCTTTATCCGTCGATATGAGGATAAACTTTTCGGCCTTGTATAATATCGCCGCCTGCGCTACATTTATAGTACCGAAAACATTGTTTTTAACCGCCTCGCTCGGGTTAAATTCCATCATCGGTACATGCTTATGCGCCGCAGCGTGAAATACTACCTGAGGCCTGAATTCATCAAAAATCTCGTTTACACGGTTGCGGTCCCTTATTGAACCGAGTTTAATTAAAAAACGGCTTTTGTCATATTTTTCTTTTAGCTCATTCTGGATATCAAACAGGCCGTTTTCGTGAATATCAAAAATAATGAGCTTTTTTGCGCCAAACGAAAGCACCTGACGGCAGATTTCCGAACCTATCGAACCTGCGCCGCCGGTTACAAGGACAGTTTTTCCCTCAATAAAGCCTTTAACGACCTTCATGTTAAGCTGAATGGAATCACGGCGGAGCAAATCCTCAAGGTTTATGTCCGAAATGTGGGCGTTTGCAAGGGTTTGTTCATTGACATCGTCAATCGTGCCGAAACGCTTTAAGGCGCAGTGCATTTTATGGCACTTTATCAATACTTCTTTGACGGTTTCGCTGTCAGCCGTCGTCATAGCCATGATTACTTCTTTTATTCCATAATCATTGATTACGGCCTCTATCTTATCTTTTCCGCCGACAACGGGAAGCCCCGCAACCTTCTTGCCCCAGAGAGCCTGATTATCATCAATAAAACATACGGGACGCAGGTCATCCTCCGGGTGCCCTTCAAGCTTATGGACAAGGTCTATACCGGCTTGTCCAGCGCCATAAATTAATACGCGTTTCATTCTGTTCCGGCGGCGGATAAGTGAAAGCCTTAGATAAAACCAATAGCAAAATCTTATCGCAGCACGAACAGATGTTATAAACAAAAGCTGCAACATAGCAACAACCGCTATGTATTCAGCCGACAAGGGAAGCTGTTTTACAACGATAATAATGGACATCGTAACAGTATTTAAAACTACCGCTACAACGAGCCGTGTAAATTCGCCGATACCTGCCCGGCGCCAAACACCTGCATAACAGCCGCACAGCAAAGTGCTCAGAATGACGATTATGATAGAAAGGACAGTATACTGCTGCAAAAATTTAATGTCATTTTCCTGAAGCCCATGATATCCATACCGGATACCAAAACCAATTAAGACAGCGCCGGCAGCAGAAGCACAATCCCAAATCATTAGGGATAAAATCGAAAGTATTTTATACAGCGTATTTATCGTAAATATCTTTTTTACCATATCTTTAGCACTTATACGAGACGGTTTCCATTTGCGCAATATGTGCATTGATATATTCTCTCCTTATTCGCCGTCCTGAAAAATATACTTTAAATTTTATCAGCGCGAATTAAAAACCTTCGTGATCCAATCTGAGGGCTTATCTCTCCTGAAGGGCGAAGGTTCCGATTATAATCTTTATTCAAATGTTGTAAAAGTCAGCTTCTTGATCCACAAAGACATCCAAACTTAGTACAATTATACGTTCGCTCAGTCCCTTTGTCAAATATTTAAAACCTACGCTAATTGCATTGAACTTTGAATTAAAATATAATAAAGGACGAATGAAAAATCATTCGCCCTAAAGGAGATTACTATATATGAAAAAATTTATTGAGGAATTTAAGGAGTTTGCCGCCAGAGGCAATGTAATAGATCTTGCCGTCGCTGTTATAATCGGCAACGCCATCAATAAAATCGTATCAAGTCTCGTCAACGACATCTTTACACCAATACTCGGTATTTTCGTCGGAAGAATCAATATTACGTCATTGTCCCTTACCATAAGTTCGCGTCTTACCGGCGGAAAAAACCTTGTAATTGGCTACGGCAACTTCCTACAGTCCGTCATCAACTTTCTGACTATTACATTTTGTATTTTCATCATTCTCAAGGGCCTGAACAAGCTGCGGGAATTTAATTTCATTAAAGCAAAGGAAAACGAAGCGAAAGAAGATGAGCAGGAAAAGCCTACAACCGAAGAACTGCTGATGGAAATACGCGACCTTTTAAGGGAAAGGCAAAACAAACCGGACACCGTTTCAGATATTCCAGATGATCTTGAGGAAAAGCAGTGAAATAACTCCCGGCAGGCCAAGTAATGCCGCCACTGCAAGTGTCCAAACGCTCACCGCAATATAAATGCCGGTAAAAGCATATGTAAGGTCAATAACCGCAAGCGTCATAAGGCCTGTCGCCGAGCTTGCGATTATTTTTTTGAGAATACCTGGGTTCCTTATAATTGCAATAGCAATCCCGCATAAAAGAGCAACTGCGGCAATTATTAAATATGTCTCCATAGTATACCTCCGTGCCGGATAAAACGGCTATGTCAAAAAGTCCTAAAACTTTAAATTGCTATTCGTTATAAATGTGTTGTATGCTCCAGTGCATCAACGCTTTTCGTCAGTCCCTGATTACGGGCTTCCCTTAATAAATACCGGTAGCGCGCCGTAAGAGATTTCATTTCGTAAATGCAGGCTTCGACTAAATCAGGGTCGCTCTGGCTTTCAAAATTGGCTGATACTGTCTCAAGCCTTAACTTAATCAGTTGAATTTCGTCCAGTAAATTTAATTTTGATTCAGACTTGTTCTTTTTGTTGAACACTGTTGCAATAACACCAGAAATGGCTTTCTCCATTAAATTTACCGCCCTTCTTTTAGCAAAGCACCATACCTCCGTATTTCATTATTTGATAAAATATGCGGAGTTCCTCAGGAAGCTCTGCTATATAATATATGCTATATTTTGGACATAAATTATCCAATTTATACCACATTTCACAACAAAGTTTATTTTTGATACAGTCGCATATACTACTAAAACCGGTACTTTCATTTTTGTATAAATTCACAGAACAGAAACAAGTATGGTCAGGCAGTACACGTTTTCACAAGTTCGAGCAGCACTCAAAACAGTCAAAGCTGTTCTGACTAAATTAAAATGTACCTGATAATTTTAAATATGAGCGGAGGTAATTATGTCAGATCAAGAAGGAATTAAGTCTGTGATTGAAAGATACTGCCCGGTGGTTAAACACAATGTAGCCGTTGAAGTAACACGATGCGGTAATAAAGAGCTCGGCTCCAGTTGTCTCAACAAAGCTAACTGTGAAAAGCAAAATGGCGGCTGCTCAAACAGTTTTATAAATTAAATCTATTATACAAAAAGACTGCCTCATAAAATGTACTGTATTAAATTGCCTGCATGCAATTTTGCGTTGCGGCAAAACAGCCTTTTTATGAAGCAGTCTTTAGTTTTTATCAACTTTTTACTTTTAGTATCCGCTTTTAGCTATCAAATTAATGTGAAATCAATACGTCCTGACGGGATGTCAGTGCCAGCCAGTATGACATTTACCTCGTCGCCGACGGTATACGTCTTTCCTGTAGCCCTGCTTTTTAGCGTCATATTCTGTTCATCAAAGTCATACCAGCCCGGCATATTTTCTATTCTGACTAAGCCTTCCACTGTATTCTCCAGCATTACATACATCCCAAAGCTCTTGACCGATGAAACATGCCCTGTAAACTTTTCGCCGATATGTGACGACATATACTCGGCTTTGTACGCGTCCTCGCAGCTCCACTCTATCTGCATTGCGGCAATCTCGCGTGCAGATGAGTTTTCGGACGCATGCGTCACAAAGGTGTTGTAGCGTTTAGTAAGCTCTTCAGGGGTTTTATTGAGCAGCAGGTCGCTGAGAATACGGTGAATTGCAAGGTCGGGATAACGCCTTATCGGCGAGGTAAAATGGCAGTAATACTTGAGCGACAACCCGAAGTGGCCGATACAATCAGGGCTATAACGCGCTTTTGACATTGAGCGCAGAATGACATTGTTCAGCGCTTTCTCTTTGGGAGAACCTTTTATCTTTTCAAGTACATTTTTAATATCGGCGGGTTTAAGGCCCGGGTGTATTGCCCTTGTGTCTATGCCCGCGGCATTTAACGCCGCCGCAAGTTCCATTAGTTTTCCCTCTTCAGGTGCCTCATGGATACGATAAACAAAAGGCAGCTTCCGGGAAAAGGCAAATGTCGCGACAGCCTCATTCGCACACAGCATGAATTCTTCTATCAGGCGTTCGGCTTCACCGCGTTCACGCCTTTTGATGTCTATCGCTTTGCCGTCCTCACCTATTATTATTTCCGATTCATCGGTCTCAAAATCGAAAGCTCCCCTGTTTGAGCGCACCTTACGCAGCAAAGCGGCTAACTTCCGCATTATTTTAAGTGACGGCAAAACTTCACTGTATTTTTGCAGCAGTTCGTCATCGGCTTCACCGTTAAAAATCTTGTTGACCTCGCTGTAAACGCCCTTGACCCTTGACCTGATAACGGACTTTGCCAGTTTATACGATACCAGCGAACCGTTTTTGTCAATATCCATGAAAGCCGAGAAAGTCAGCCTGTCTTCTCCCGGGTTAAGGGAGCATATGCCGTTTGAAAGCTCTTTTGGAAGCATGGGGATTACTGAGTTGCCAAAATAGATGGACGTTCCCCTCAGATATGCCTCCTCATCAAGTGGTGAATTGGGCTTTACATAGTGTGACACGTCCGCGATATGGACGCCGAGCCTGTAACCGTTTTCAGTCTCCTCCACCGAGACGGCGTCGTCAAGGTCCTTTGCCGTTGCCCCGTCAATTGTGAAAATCGGAAGATGCCGTAAATCGACTCTGTCACCATCAATTTCAAATTTGCTCGAAACCGTTTTAGCCTCGTCTAAAACTTCGTTCGGGAAAACTGTCCTTGCGTGGTATCTGTCAAGAATAGACTGGCAGCAAGCACTGGCACTGTCTGGCGGCCCATAGGATTTGATGATTGTAGCTTTTGCCTCACATCCGCGTTTCTCATAGTTTCGCATTTTTGCGAATACCATTTCTCCGTCATTGATGAAACGCGTTTCTTTGGGATTAACCTTGATTTTTCCTTTATATTTCGCGTCCGGTACCACATACGCATGCTTGCCTATCCTGTGAAATATTCCTGTGAATTCACAAAATCCGCGTTCTACAATAGTCATAACAACTGCCTGACGGCGGGCGCCTTTCCGCTTTATAATCTTCACTTTTACAGTGTCTGAAGGCATTGCGCCGTTTAAATCTTCAGGAAAGATAAAAACGTCAGTATTATCTTCGGAAAGTCTTGCGTATGCCCCGTTTTTGCCAACAGAAAGAATCGTCGCCAGTTCATTTTGCCCTTTTTCATTGCTGATGATTTTTCCGTTCGGCGTGAATTCTATTTGACCGTCTACCCACATCTTATTCAGAACTTTGAAAAATTGAGCCCGCGATTTTACCGGAATATTTAATTTTACTGCTATTTCATGCACTGTTGCGGGTCTGTAACCTTTTGCTTTTAGAATTTTATTTACCTTAGAAGCCAAATTTTTTGTGCTCATTATTTCCTCCGTTTTTAAATAAGCGCTTTTCTATTATTCTGACATTAATTTTATGTTGTATTTATACCGAATTTAAATCTCTAAAACAAAAACGCCCCGCACAGGAAAGGCGGAGCGCTTAATTTTATGAGAAGAAAATCTGGGATATGTTTAGGATAACGGTCAATGCAATAAATATAACCGCTATAACGCGGGTAATTTTCGTTAACATGCTATCTATAGTACGAGCTTTATTTTTTCCAAGGAACGATTCAGCAGCACCGCCTGCAATCGCATTGCCGAGGTATGGGTCCTTGCCCTGCTGTGAAAGGACTATAATTACCAGTACAACCGAAAAGATAAAAAGTATTATACTGACAACTATCTGAAAAGCGGTCATTACTTTTTCACCTCCAATGTAATATCCAAACGCAACAACATTAAAATAAATAATACCACAGTTGCTTCATCATTGCAAATAATTTTTCAATTCTGTTTTAAACTTAAGTAAATATTATAGCAAAGCTGGGTAAAATATTAATGGCAACATGGATTTATTTAAACTGCGTTTGCACTTCACGTTGCCACAGGCCGCCGGAAATACCGGCGGTTTTTTCATTTTGACTCAAAAGCTATCAGCTAAAAGAAAGCTGTTCGCCGGCCAAATCGTCATTCGATGGAATAGAACCCGCTCCCGGCAGGTTTTTGACCATATAGCGGTGAGGATTTTTAAACATGCCATCGGTATATTCTTTTACAGATATGACCGATTGTCCGCGCTTCAAAGTCATTGCGGAAACGCCCTGGGTGCTGCGGGTGGTTTTTGGTGAAATGGCGCCGGTATGAACTATAAGCATTTTTCCGGCAGACGAGGTCAGAACAAATGCTTTATCCTCCTCAATCTTTGTGGCCAGCACAAGCGGTGACTTATCGCTGTAAGCCCCGATAAGCTTACGGCGGTTTTGTTTTGTCGCGTATGACTTCAGTTCCACCTTCGCCACCTTGCCGTTTGCAAAGAAGAACAGCATATATCCCGAGTAATCGGTAGTCACTATCATGCGGCTGACATTTTCGCCCTCATCAAAGCCGAGTTTTGCCGGGATATACTCACCGAGCAGGCTCGCTTTCATATCATCGAAGTCGGAGGCCTTTGCCTTATATACCTGACACTTATCAGTAAAGAACAAAAGCTCGCTGTTATTTGTCGCCTCAATTTCCTCGGTAATCTCGTCGCCTTCCTTGAGCTTTTGCTCACCAGACATTCTGAGCGACTGGGGCGTAATCTTCTTGAAATAGCCCTCTTTTGTCATAAAGAGATGCACCGGATAATCAGGTACCTCTTCTTCTAATATGCCGTCGTCATCGGGAACATCATACATAATCAGGGTTTTGCGCGGTTTGCCATACTTTTTAGCAACTTCCTGAAGTTCATCGGCTATAACATCAAGAATCTTTGAACTGTCCGCAAGGATATCCTCAATCTCACGTACTTCTTGCTCGAGTTTTTCGATTTCCTCCGTCCGCTTTAGGATATACTCGCGGTTTAAATGCCGCAGTTTTATTTCGGCAACAAACTCTGCCTGAGCCTCGTCGATACCGAACCCGATCATAAGGTTTGGGATGACTTCGCTTTCCTCTTCCGTCTCGCGGATTATCTTAACAGCCTTGTCAATATCCAGCAATATCTTTGACAAGCCTTTCAGCAAATGCAGTTTATTCTTCGCTTTCCCGAGGTTATGTGTCAGTCTGCGGCGGACACAATTAGTCCTGAATGAAGTCCATTCATTCAGTAGTTCCCTTACGCCCATAACGCGCGGCATGCCGCCGATTAAAACATTGAAATTGCATACAAAGGAATCTTCGAGCGGAGTTAGTTTGAACAGCTTCAGCATAAGCTTATCAGGGTCAGCTCCGCGCTTAAGGTCTATTGCGATCTTAAGTCCTGTAAGATCGGTTTCGTCACGTATATCTGAAATTTCCTTGACCTTATTTTCTTTGACAAGCTCTACAATCTTGTCAATTATAGCCTCAACAGTAGTTGTGGGCGGAATTTCGGTGATTTCAATACAGTTGTTGGATTTGTCATAAGTATAGCGCGACCTCACCTTAAAGCTTCCGCGGCCGGTTTCATATATCTCATCGAATGCTTTTTTGTCATACAAAATAATGCCGCCGCCTGAAAAATCCGGCGCTTTAAGGGTCGAGGAAATATCGTGTTCCGGGTCTTTTATCAGTCTCGCGGTTGTTTCACACACCTCCGCAAGATTAAACGAGCAGATGTTTGACGCCATGCCGACGGCAATACCTGTGTTTGCGTTGACCAGCACAGACGGGAATGTAACCGGCAGCAGCGTCGGCTCTTTCATTTTGTTGTCATAGTTGTCTACAAAATCAACGGTGTCGCTGTCTATATCTTTGAAAAGCTCCTCGCAGATAGGGTCAAGCCTTACCTCCGTATAACGCGAGGCGGCATATGCCATGTCGCGCGAATAAGCCTTTCCGAAGTTGCCCTTTGAATCTACATACGGATGCAGCAGCGCGCCATAGCCGCGGGATAAGCGCACAAGCGTTTCGTAGATAGCAGCGTCACCATGAGGGTTAAGTTTCATGGTCTGCCCTACAACATTTGCTGATTTGGTGCGCGCACCGCCGAGCAGCCCCATTTGGTACATTGTATACAGCAGTTTGCGGTGTGACGGCTTAAATCCGTCGATTTCCGGTATTGCCCTCGACACGATGACGCTCATCGCATAAGGCATATAATTTATCTCAAGTGTTTGTGTTATCGGCTGTTCAATTACAGCACCCGCGCCCTTTATTTCTGCCTTAATGCCGCGGGGCTTTTTCATTTCTCTGTCATTGCTGTCTTTGCGGCGGGACATTCTATCACTCCTGTATTTCGGGTAGTTTCAGCATTTCTCGGCATAAACGGACATCAGCTAACATCGGCAAGATCAAGATACATATATCCCTTTTCAGCTATATATTCCTTACGGCCCGTAAGGTTATCGCCGAGCAATAGGTCAAATATTTCTTCCGTTTTCTTCGCGTCCGCCGGGGTTACTTTAATAAGCCGTCTGGTCTCCGGATTCATAGTGGTTTCCCACATCATATCCGGTTCGTTTTCGCCAAGGCCTTTTGAACGCTGAACTGTGTATTTCTTGTTGCCAAGCTGCGCGATAATTTCAGCCTTCTCCTTATCAGAATAGGCAAAATACGTCATGTCTTTTGTGTTTATCTCATAAAGCGGAGACTCAGCAATAAATACATAGCCCTTCTCGATAAGTGTCGGGACAAGCCTATATAGCATTGTGAGAATCAGTGTCCTTATCTGGAAACCGTCGACGTCTGCATCGGTGCAGATAATTATTTTGCTCCAGCGCAGCGCGTCGAGGTTGAAGGACTGCAAATCCTTGTTTGCCTTTGAACGCACTTCAACTCCGCAGCCCAGCACCTTTATAATATCCGTTATAATATCGTTTTTAAAAATACGCCCGAAATCTGCTTTCAGACAGTTTAGAATTTTACCTCTGACCGGTATTATCGCCTGAAACTCCGCGTCGCGTCCCAGTTTACAGGCGCCGAGGGCCGAATCGCCCTCAACAATGTAAAGCTCGCGGCGCGAAACGTCCTTTGTGCGGCAGTCAACAAATTTCTGCACGCGGCTTACAAGGTCAAGCCCGCCGGAAAGCTTCTTTTTTATGTTCAGTCTTGTCTTTTCCGCGTTCTCGCGGCTTCTTTTGTTAATAAGTACCTGAGCGGCGATCTTCTCAGCGTCGGCAGGGTTTTCAATAAAGTAAACTTCCAGCGAATGCTTGAGAAAATCGGTCATCGCTTCTTGAATAAACTTGTTAGTTATCGCCTTTTTGGTCTGATTCTCATATGACGTCTGCGTTGAGAATGAGGAGGTTACGAGGAGCAGGCAATCCTCTATATCCTGAAAACTTATCCTGCTCTCGTTTTTGAGATACTTGTTATTCTGTTTGAGATAGGCGTCAATCTGAGACAGAAAAGCGCTACGGACTGCCTTCTCCGGAGCGCCGCCGTGCTCCAGCCAGCTCGAGTTATGGTAATACTCAAGCATATTTGCGCTGTTGTGGAAACACATCGCCACTTCTATCTTCACTTTGTACTCGGGCTTGTCCTCTCTGTCACGGCCGCGCCGCTCTGTCGTCCAATACTGCACCGGCGTCAGCGCATTTTCACCGGCTATTTCCTCAACATAATCCTTTATACCGTTTTGATAACAGAATTCATAGGTTTCAAAGCCGTTAGGGGTTTCATTGCGAAGTATAAACAAAATTCCCGCATTTACCACAGCCTGGCGCTTCAATGTATCTTTGTAATATTCCAGCGGCACCGCTATATCGGTAAAAACCTGCAGATCGGGTTTCCAGCGTGTTTTTGTTCCGGTTGTTGTGTCAGAGGTTTTTCTCTTTTTAAGGCCGCCGATATTTTCACCATGCTCAAAATGAAGATTATAAATATAGCCGTCCCTTTTTACCTCGACGTCCATGTATTCGGAGGCATACTGCGTTGCACAGGCACCGAGTCCATTCAGGCCGAGTGAGAATTCGTAGCTTTCGCCTTCCTGCGTGTTATATTTTCCGCCTGCGTATAATTCACAATATACAAGTTCCCAGTTATACCGCTGTTCGCTTTTATTATAATCAAGGGGTACACCGCGCCCGAAATCCTCTATCTCAACGGAATTATCCATATATCTTGTAACTATAATCCGGTTTCCATAGCCTTCACGAGCCTCGTCAATGGAGTTTGAAAGTATTTCGAAAATGGAATGTTCACAACCCTCAAGTCCATCAGAACCAAAAATAACGCCCGGGCGTTTTCGAACCCTGTCGGCGCCTTTAAGCGATGTTATGGACTCGTTGTCGTAATTTCCAGTTCCCTTCTTTTTTGCCATTATTGTCCTCCGTTATCTATTGAATCAAGTAATGAATTTACATTATATAATGAAACATTTACTAAAGCGTTATTTATTACTGTAAACAAAAAAAGCCGAATTGTCAAGTATTGCAGCCTCAAGGCAGGCTTCGCTATCTATCAAGATTTCCATTAATTATTATAGCAATAACTGTCAAGTTTTACAGCAAAAAGCACTTCCCTGCCGAATTTGGGAAGTGCTTTGGAATACGGTTATGTAGTGGGCAGATAATCATTTGGCCAAAACGAAAGCCAATAGGATTGTATTGCCCGCTTAATAATACAAAAAGCACCGGCTGCTTTGCCGGTGCTGATTGCAATTCTTTTATTTTAAAGTACATGTGCCGAAAACCGTTGAACCTTTTATCATAAGAAACGGCAGTCCATTTGTCGGCGGAACTATGGGGGCGTTGTTAATGAATGTTCCGAACACCGGTGTAACATCCGTCCTATAAGGTATGTTTCTCGGCATTATTATTATAATAGAACCGAATGTAGCAGAAATATCGATTATCGCATTGCTTTGTATCGCTATTTGGCTGAGGTCAATTGTTATAGTTCCAAAAGTCGACGTGATATGTCCGCCTTTAAAACTCTTAGAGGAATTGGCTATTTTAACGTTGTTAAAGCTGTTGCTGAAATGGATAAAATCGTTCATATCGGCAGAGGTGCTATTTCCAACAACCGACGCTTTTACGGCGTTGTAAACGATCCACATACCAAAAGCTATAATGATTATAGCAACCAGAGTTAAGAAGGTATGTCTGCCCAATAACCCCAAATCGTTTATGATTATCCAGCCGCCGATAATCAGAAAAACTACATTATAAAAACGGACGCCCCGGTGAATTATACTTGTAATTGCTACCGCCATGATAACCAAAGCCCAAAAGCTTGCAGCGGATATATCTAAGGTCCATCCGAAAAGTGCCTTAAACAGAGTAAGCATTCCAAGCGCTATAACAAAAATACCTGCAACAATCTCGGACGCCGTTTTCCTGTTCAAAGAATCCACCTCAATTTCATTTTGACGTCTTATGCTATAGGCGCATCTGCAAGCCCTTGAATGCCGCCCACAGGTCCAGGGCCGTTGTCATCCTCAGCGAAGTATTTCTCAAACTCTTCGCCGGACATTTTCTCGTGTGTAAACAGGTACTGAGCAATCTGATAGAGTTTATCCTTCTTCTCCTGAAGGATACTACGGGTCTTTTCATAGGCCTCGTCGATAATATTCTTAATCTCTGAATCTATCTCAGCCGCGACGTTTTCAGAGTAGTTTCTCGCCTGAGCAAAATCGCGGCCCAAGAATACCTCGTCATGCTCGGAACCGTACACAATCGGCCCAAGTCTTTCGCTCATGCCGTAAGCAGTGACCATCTTGCGCGCAATATTGGTCGCGCGCTCAATATCGTTCGAGGCACCTGTTGAGATATCGCCGATAGCAATGCTTTCGGCAACCCTGCCGCCCAGAAGGGTGCAGATCTCTTCAAACATCTCTGTTTTCGAGTTATAGTATCTATCCTCAACAGGAGGCGAAAGCGTAAAGCCGCCGGCACGTCCTCGTGGAATAATTGAAATCTGCTGAACAGGATTCTGCGTCGGAAGGAACCTTGTGACAACCGCATGACCTGCTTCGTGGAAAGCAGTAATGCGTTTTTCTCTTTCGGTAATTATCCTTGACCTCTTCTCCGGTCCGACAATTACTTTGACAGTAGCTTCCTCAATTTCAGCCATGTTTATCTCTTTTTTGCCTCTTCTGGCAGCGAGAAGTGCCGCTTCATTGAGGAGGTTCTCTATATCTGCGCCGGTAAATCCGACTGTTGTCTTCGCAATTTCTTTAAGGTTGACATCACTTGCAAGGGGCTTACCTTTAGCGTGAACTTTAAGAATCGCCTCTCTGCCCTTTATATCCGGCACACCAACATAAACCTGTCTGTCGAAACGTCCAGGGCGCAGCAACGCCGGGTCAAGTATATCCGGCCTGTTAGTCGCAGCGATTATAATTACGCCTTCATTTGCGCCGAAACCGTCCATTTCAACAAGCAACTGGTTTAACGTCTGCTCGCGTTCATCATGCCCGCCGCCAAGACCGGCTCCGCGGTGGCGTCCGACTGCATCAATTTCATCTATAAAGATAATGCATGGTGAATTTTTCTTTGCCTGGTCGAACAGGTCACGGACACGCGACGCGCCGACACCAACAAACATTTCGACAAAATCTGAGCCGGAAATTGAAAAGAACGGCACGCCTGCTTCACCGGCGACAGCCTTTGCAAGCAGGGTCTTACCGGTACCCGGAGGGCCGATAAGCAGTACACCCTTTGGTATTCTCGCACCTAATTCATTAAATTTACGAGGATTTTTGAGAAATTCAACAAGTTCTTGGAGTTCCTCTTTCTCCTCATCTTCACCGGCTACATCGTCAAAAGTGGTGCGCTTCTTTTCATCATTCACCTGCTTTATTCGGGCTTTCCCGAATGACATGACTTTACCGCCGCCAGCACCGCCAGTCTGATTCATGATATATACCCAGAAAGCAATCATGGCTACAGCAAAGATAATCCATGGCAGCAGGCTGAACCACCATGGAGCCTGCCACGCCTGAATGTAATCATATGTTATACGGTTGCTCGGATTCTTTTCATTATATTGTTCAACAATTGGCTCAACTGTCTTTAAGAATACTTCAACGCTTGGAACGGTGTATCTTACTTTGGTATTATCGCGCAAAGTTATAACAGTTTCGCCGCTGCCGAGGTCAAGTGTAAAATCCTTGACGTTATTCGTCTCAAAGTATTCTACAATTGTAGAATATCTCAGCTTTTTCTCGGCCGGTTGTTGATTGAAAAGGCTCAGAGCAAGTATGCCTATGATTATCAAGATAATATATATGGCGATACCGCGCATATTTTTTTTGTTCAAATATAATCACTCCTTATGCCGTTCGTTCGGCACTCAAAGGTTGCCTTATTTTTCATATATCTCCGGTTTCAGGACTCCGACAAAAGGCAGGTTGCGGTATTTTTCCGCATAGTCCAGCCCATAGCCGATAACAAATTTATCTGGGATTTCAAACCCACAATAATCTGTCTTGACTTCAACTTTGCGGGAATAAGGTTTATCAAGAAGCGTGCAAATTCTTATACTATTCGGGTTTCTCGATTTAAGCAAATCTATAATGTAATGCAAAGTAAGCCCGCTGTCGAGTATATCTTCTACAATCAAAACATCATATCCTTGGATCGGATTATCCAAGTCTTTAATTATTTTAACCACCCCTGAGCTTTTCACGCCCGCGCCATAACTTGAAACGGACATGAAATCAATGCGCGCAGGAATAGTGATATGTTTCATCAAATCAGACATAAAAACAACGCAGCCTTTAAGGATACCTACTAATAACAGATTTTTGTCCTTATAGTCCTCACTTATCTTTTCTCCGAGTTCAGCAACTTTTTTTTCAATTTCTTCTTTAGTAAGAAGTATTTCAGCAAGATCGTTTAACAAAGTTATACCTCCAGGTGTTTTATTTCAAGCAGGAATGCGTTTTCTGTATCTTCTGTCACTTTGCATCGTTCGTCAACCCCAATTCCGCCAGCCCATATTACGCCTTCGTCATCATAAGCTACCGGAATGTACGGTCTTAGTTCAACAGGGACTTTGTTCTCGTTGAAGAGCTTCTTAAGCGTCTTGGTAACATTCCTGCCCGCAGGTTTGATTTTGTCCCCTTTAGATTTACCATGAACCAATGCGTTACCTCTTATTTTATCACAATCTACTGCATTTTTAAAATATCGTTTGTTAATATTTTTAAAATTTTTCAGCAAAGTCCGTGAAATCGGCGAAATAACTAATTTAAACTTTGGGTTTTCATATATTCCGACCTTGAAGGGGAAACAAAAGTCCGCACCAGGAGTATCCTTGATGTTATTGTTCGTAAATATCAATCTGCCGTTTGCAACATTTGCGAAACATCCGCCCCTTATTTCGGTTTTGCCTTTGCCCTTTTTCATTAATTCAATTATTTTTGCAATGTGGAGCGCTTCTTGAGACTTTCCCGAAAAAGCTGATGCAGCAAGCGAAACACACCGGTTTAATACCGCACTGTTGCAGTCGTTTAAGAGCTTATCTACAAGATATTCTCCCTCTTTAATTTTCGCGCTGGCCAGCTTTTTTTCAGCCTCACTCTCAATGTAGTCCCTGTCTTCTTCAAGGGAGTCAAACAGCCTTGCCGCCGCCTTATCAAAGGACGGATTAATCCGGTAAAGCTCAGGGATAACATCAAGCCTTATGCGGTTTCTTGTATAATCACGAGTAAAATTCGTACTGTCGTCTAAATATTTTATACCAAAATATTGGCAATATTCCTCAGTATCATGTCGTGTGCAGCGAATAAGCGGCCTTATTATGTTACCTCTCACAGGCGGTATGCCGCATAAGCCGCGCAGCCCTGTGCCGCGGGCAAAATTGATGAGGAAAGTTTCTATTGAATCGCTGAGCGTATGTGCCGTCGCGATTACGGCGCCGATTTCACTCGCCTTTTGTTCAAAAAAGCTGTATCGGACCTTTCGCCCTGCCTCTTCGACAGTTTCACCCTCGTTTTTGGCACGCCCGATGACGTCCGCGTGGAGCAAAAATACGGGGACATCATGCTCGGCGCACCAATCTTTCACATAATTCTCGTCTCGCTTTGCCTCTTCACCCCTAATTCCGTGGTTTACATGGGCCGCATAAACCTTAATACCGGTTTTTTCGCGGATGGAGCATAGATAATGCAGCAATGCCATCGAGTCGGCGCCGCCGGAAACACCGACAAGCACCGCACTCCTGTCCGCAAGCATATTATATCGCTTTATCGCCGCTTCAGCTTTGCCGACAAGCGGCGGTAGACTCTCATTATTGTTCATTGCGGTACCTCTCCGCAGTAGTAAATCTTGTATGTGCGCCGTCCCAATGCAGAGGGATTTCTCCTACAGCGCCGTGACGGTTTTTGCCGATTATGCAGGTCGCCTGATTATGGTTTTCCTCATTTTGTTCATAATAATCCTCACGGTAAAGGAAAAGAACAATATCAGCGTCCTGCTCGATGGAACCGGATTCACGCAGGTCCGACAACATCGGCTTATGGCTGGTTCGGGATTCGGTTCCGCGGGACAACTGCGACAGCGTAATAACAGGCACATCGAGGTCTTTTGCCATAATCTTCAGCGCCCTTGTTATCTCTGAAACCTCCTGAACACGGTTCTCTATTCTGCGTCCGGAGGACATCAGCTGCAGATAGTCGATAACGACAAGGTCAAGCCCTTTGATTCGGCGGCATTTCGCCTTTATTTCAGGCACTGTTATGCCGGAGGTGTCGTCAAAATACATATTGCATTTTGACAGCGTGTCCGCCGCCTGCGCAAGCTTTACCCAGTCGTCGTCATTGAGTTCGCCGGAACGCAAGGCAGTGTTTTCAATCATACTCTCAGAGGATAACATACGCGAGACATTCTGCTCGCTTGTCATCTCAAGCGAGAAAAAGGCTACTTTATAGCCCTTTTTGGCCACGTTCTGCGCAATGTTCAGAGCAAACGCGGATTTTCCCATTGCCGGACGGGCTGCTATCAGTATAAGGTCGGAGCGGTTAAGTCCGGATATATATCTATCAAGTTCCGAAAAACCGGTAGGGATGCCGAGGTATTTGCTCTTCTCCTCGCTGCTGATTTTATGGAGCCTGTCATAAGCTTCAAGTATGACTTCCTTTACATGCTTAACGCCGTCTACCGTTTTATCCTGTCTTATATCATAAATCTTCTGCTCAGCAGCGTCCATTATCGCGCGGACGTCATCCGTTTCCTCGGACGCAGACGCGATTATCTCCTTAGATGCGTTAATAAGGCTCCTGAGAAAATATTTATCCTGAACGATTTTGGCATATGCCATTACGTTGGCAACCGACGGGACAACTTCGGCTAACTGGAGAAGATATGCTTTTCCGCCCGCCTCGTCATAAACGCCGTTTGCTTTAAGTTCGTCAAGCAGCGTTACTATATCTATAGCGCTGCTTTGACTGAACATAGAGACCATTGTCGTAAAAATTTCACGGTGCTGAGGCAAATAAAAATACTGCGGCTTTAGGACTTCAAGCACCTGATAAAGGCATTGCGGGTCTATTAGAATCGAGCCTAATACAGACTGCTCTGCCTCAAGGCTGTAAGGCTGCTTTATATCCTCAAGATTTACCGGAACAGCACCTTTTTCGTTAGGCATCATTGACCTCCTTGGCTTTTTCGAAATACCACATATGTAAAAACGTAAAAAACTGTCCTAAATTTTTGAAAGTCCATTAAATCCTCACAGGGATAATTCAAGACATTCGATTATTTAGGACAGTTGTTGAATTAGTCGGCAGCTCCTACTATAACATGAAATTTAGCCGTAATGCCGCTGTAAAGCTTCGCTTCAGCCTGAACAGCTCCGTATGTCTTTATATCGTCCTGCAATACAATTTTCCTTTTATCTATATCAAGCGAAAATTGCTCCTTTATCGCCTGAGCAACTTCCTTAGATGTAACGGAACCGAACAGCTTTCCGTTTGCGCCAGCCTTTGCGTAAATTCTCACTGTCTTGCCCGAGAGTTTTTCTGCCGCTTGCTGGGCGTTAGCCTTTTCAACCTCTTTGCGGTATTTTTCAGACTGTTCTTTATTGTGCAGCTCATTGAGCGCTTTGTTATTGGCTTCAACCGCAAGCCCGCGGGGTATCAGATAATTTTTCGCGTATCCGTCAGATACGTTGACAAGCTGCCCCGCCTTTCCGGAACCTTTTACGTCAACTTTGAGTATAACCTTCATTATAACGCCTCCCGAGTTTGGTTTCGGCCATTTTCAAATAACAAAAGGCCAAAACGCATATATCAATCGTTGTTAGAGTGTGTTTTATTCTCTTCGAAATATTTGTCAATGGCGTCAATCAGCTTTTCCTCAGCGCCTTCCAAGTCGGTGTTTTTAAGCTGCGCGCCCGCCATTGTCATATGACCGCCGCCGCCCAACTTTTCCATAACAAGCTGGACATTGACCTTGCCCATTGAGCGTGCCGAAATGTAGATGCCGCCGTCGACGGCATACAGGACGAACGAGGCCTTTACGCCAGCAATCTGCAACAGTTCGTCAGCCGCCTGCGGAGCAATCAGCCTGAGATTCTTGTGGACTTCACTTTTGCCGAGCACTATGGCGCAGCCTTTATAGATATTCGCCGAGGCGACGAGCCTTGCGCGGGTCACATAATCCTCCATGCTGCCGGAAAATAGTTCTTTGACTTTTGCAGTATCGGCGCCTTTGCGGCGGAGATAAGCCGCGGCTTCAAAAGTGCGCACGCCTGTACGGACAGAAAAGTTGCGGGTATCGAGGGTAATTCCCGCGAGCAGTGCGGTCGCTTCTGTAACAGTTATCGACTTGTCCGCTATATACTGGACAAGTTCCGTCACCATCTCCGACGCAGACGAGGCATAGGGCTCATGGTAGAACAGAACGGCATTGTCGATGAAATCAACCATTTTGCGGTGATGGTCAATAACCGCTATGGTCTTTGCTACTTTGTAAAGCTCAGGGTATTCGACAAAGCCCTTTCTGTGTGTATCGGCAACAATAAGCAGTGTTTTAGGCGTTACAAGGAAAAGTGATTCCTCAGGTTCAATAAACGCCTCGCTGTAGCCTTCCTTTTCGAGCTGGTTAATCAGCCCTTTCGCAAGGCTGTCCCGCTTTGACAGAACAATCCTTGCACTGCAGCCGCGCGACATGATTGCCTTGTAAAGCCCCGCGGCAGCACCGACAAAATCAAGATCGGTGGCCTTATGGCCCATTATCAATACATTATCGCTGCCGTCAATAAGCTCTGAAAGAGCGGACGCGATAATTCTTGTTTTTACCTTTGTCCTCTTTTCAACAACTTTAGATACGCCGCCGTAAAACTCATAGCCAGCGGATGTCTTAACCGCCGCCTGGTCACCGCCGCGGCCCAATGCCATATCAAGAGCCTGACGCGCCATATCCTCGTTTTCAGCGAGGGTAGCGCCGCCGCGGCCAACACCGATAGACAGGGTGGCCGCCATGTAATCACCGATAGATATCTGTCGTACTTTGTCGAGTATGTCAAAACGTGTTTCGATAAATTTCTGGTAATGCCTTTCTTCAAACACAAACAGGTACTTGTTGCGGTCGGTTTGGCGCAAGAAACCAGTAGTCTGGGAAACCCAGGCGGTCAGCAATTTTTCAATCATGCTGACGATTTCTGCCCTTTCGCCCTCTTTAGCATTCTGCATCAGCTCATCGTAGCTGTCTATCATTATGATGGCAACAACCGGCCGCGAAAGCATATATTCAGTAGCAGTATTTTTAAGCTCAGTATTGTCAATAAAGTAAAGCTGATAGCACCCGTCTTTACGCTTTGAACCGTAAACGGTGTACTTTTTTGCAGTTTTTACTTTATCATCAGTAACACTGGCGATATCGAGACCGCGAGGCAATCTCTTAATGAAATCATCCGGAATGTCTGCCATTATTGTTTTAAGCTGTGTTCCATAGCAATCCTGGCATCTGAGCACATCAGTCCTAAAGAGGTTGTTGTACCAGATTATCTCACATGAGTCGTTAATTACAGCAACAGGCAGCGGAAATGCCTCAAGCGCCTGCTTGTCAGTCAGGGCAAGGTTCCGCACAGTTTCCTGCATAAGCTGCCTAACATCAAGCTTGAACTTATGCAGCCGGTAAAAAATCAATACAATTGTAACCAATACTGCTGCAAATTCCGCTGCGGCAATACGGTAGTCCCAAAAAAGACTTATTATTGGCAGCAGAACAAGAACACCAATGCCTAAATACAAGACTCTTCTTGATTGCCACAGCTGTTTGTTTTTCAACGGTGTTCACCGCTCTCCAATCTCTATTTTATATGCAAAATGATATTTCAGCGTATGTTTTTATCGCACTGAAACGAAATGCGCATAAGAGTTTATGACTGCATTTCATATCATCTTATGTTAATTTATGATATATGTCAACCCTGATGATTTGCGATTTTGACCTTATTATAGCTTATCTTGAGAAATAAAACAACGGTCTGAAGTTAAAGATATAACTATTAATGCTTAAAATTTAAAATTTAGTACATTTAATTAAAGATGACATCAATTTCAGTATACAAATCAGCCAAAGGACAGGCCACCGCGAAGCGCTATCCTCACAGTGGCCTGTCCTTGCATTTTACTGAGCTATTATAGGTTGTTATGTCACTTTTAAATTTCCATAATTACAGGAAGTATCATCGGGCTGCGTTTCGTTCTTTCGTATAACAGCTTTGAAAGAGCATCTTTTACATGGGATTTAATTGTTCCCCACTCTTTTATGCCGTTTTCAGCACATTCTTCAAGCACATCTTTTGCTACACGGCGTGTCTCATCCATCAGGCTTTCAGATTCCCTTACATAAACAAAGCCGCGTGAAACGATGTCCGGACCGGATACTACTGTTCCGGCGACGCTGTCTATTGTAGCGACAACAACAATCAGACCGTCCTGCGCCAGATGTTTGCGGTCACGGAGCACGATGCTGCCGACGTCACCGACGCCGAAACCGTCAACAAGTACGCGTCCTGATGGAACAGTGCCGATAACTTTGCATGAATTAGGGGTAAGCTCAATTACCTGGCCTATTTCCGTTATCAATATATTTCTCTTGTCCATGCCCATTGAAAGGGCAAGATTCATGTTCTTCCTCAGGTGCTTCTGCTCACCGTGGACAGGTATGAAAAACTTCGGACGTGTCAGGCCAAGCATAATCTTAAGCTCTTCCTGACATGCGTGGCCTGAGGCATGGACTTCGGCCAGCGATTCATAAACAACCTCTGCGCCGAGCTTTAAAAGTTCATTGACCATTTTTGAAACGGTTTTTTCATTGCCCGGAATCGGGTTTGCCGAAATTATTATAAAATCATTCGGCCCAACCTCTATCTTATTATGGTCGGAAAACGCCATGCGGTACAGTGCCGACATAGCTTCACCTTGACTGCCAGTTGTCACTATGACCATTTTTTCAGGTGGATAGCGATTGATTAGATCAAGGTCAACGATAAGGCCTTCCGGAACGTCAAGATATCCGAGTTCAATAGCGATATTTATTACATTGACCATACTGCGCCCAGATATTGCCACATGTCTGCCGTAACAGGCAGCGGCGTTGACAATCTGCTGAACGCGGTGAACATTTGAGGCAAATGTAGCTATAATAATGCGCTTGTTCTGGGCGCGCTGGAAAAGCGCGTCGAAGGATTCTCCGACTTTTCTCTCTGACATTGTGTAGCCAGGGCGCTCAGCATTCGTTGAATCCATAAGTAGGGCAAGCACACCGTTTTTGCCAAGCTCGCCAAACCTTGCAAGGTCAATCATGTCTCCAAGTATCGGCGTGCAGTCTATTTTGAAGTCACCGGTTTGAACGATTACACCGGACGGTGTCTTTATTGCAATTGCGAGAGAACCGGCAATGGAATGGGTTACATTAATAAATTCAACTTCCATGCACCCGAATTGGACCTTATCGCCCGGCTCAACGACATTCAATTCTACTTTGCCGAGAAGCCCGTGTTCTTTAAGTTTTCCTTCAAGGATACCGAGGGTAAGCCGTGAACCATAAACAGGCATATTGATGTTCCTCAATACATATGGAAGCCCACCTATATGGTCCTCATGACCGTGAGTCAAGACAATGCCTCTAACTCTGTCGCTATTTTTTTCAAGCCATGTAACATCAGGTATCACAAGGTCTATGCCCAGCATATCGTCGTCCGGAAACGCAAGTCCACAATCTACAACAAATATATCATTTCCGCATTCAAACACTGTCATGTTCTTGCCAATCTCGTCAAGACCACCAAGCGGAATAATGTGTACGGGAATCGCTGGCTTTTCTGCTTGTTTGCGAGTTCGTGTTGTTCTGCGCTGTGTAGCACGAGTCCTTACCGTAGTTTTTACTGTTTTTGCCGATGCCAAAATTGCCGTTTTTGCCGGCATGGCTGCCGAAGAATTTTTAACCACTATATAACCTCCATTTATATGTTATCCGCCTTTGCAGATATAAAGTGCAATGCCATTTCTTAATAAGATTGTTATAATATTTCAAATAAATTAATCATTTCCAAGAAAAAAACGTATTAATATAAGCTCACTTTACCTTTATTATACAGACATACTATATTTTTCCTTAATTACCGCAGAAATCAACACACTCAAAAACACTAATTTTTGAGAAATAGTATTAAACATACATAAAATCGTACAGGTATTCCCGCCAAGCAGTCATTGAAACTGTTTTTAATTATGCCTTCCGACTACAGCCGTTTAAAGTTCCAATCACCGAAGAAGAAATAACCCGTTTTGTTTTAGGCATAGAGCCATTAAGAACAGTTCTATCAGCCAAACCGTTCATCTAACCGGACTTATAGAATCTTTTTAAACAATAAACCGCTAAAGGTCCCCCGATTCACCGCGGAACCTTTAAATAAAAGCGAAAAACTTTGTCCGACCAAAAATCCGCTCAATTAAAATACGCCTATTAAACAATGCAAAAAATAAAATAAAAATTTCCGCACCAACATCTGCTTTCAAAAAAAAACAGATGTGCAAATTAATGCCTAAAACCCGAAAGCATTAATTAAAAACTGTTAGCCATAAATTAAAACGATTGAATCCGTACACCCAAATACTCTTTATAGTTTAGCTTTTTTTACCGTTCTTGTCAATAGCTTTAACATTGTTTTGAAGTTCCCGCGCGATATCCGAGCAAAGTTCGCCGGCTGTCTCCATATCACCTGCTTCAGCGACAATTTTAATCCCTGTTCCGCGCTTGAGCGGGCTTATAAGCACCCTGCCTTTTCCCCTTGTCAGGACCACACCCTCGGCAGGCTGTGCCGAAATATCATCGGTAAAACTGCGCAGCAAAAGGCTCGGGTTGACGTCAAAATTTATTGACTTGACTGTAACGGCAAACTTGGGAAGTGACGCCTTCAGCGACGCTATCGTTCTGTCCCTGTCTTTTGCAAACGACAGTATACGCAGGGCATTTTCTAGCCCATCCCTTACCCAAGTCTGTTTTAGGGCAAGCCTGCGCGCTTGTGAATCGGCGTTGTCGGCTGGACATTCGAAATAGCGCAGCACGTGGCGCCCGTATCTTTGCGCAATTACATCAATTATTCTCGGGGCGTCGAAAGGCAGCGCAACGTCCTCGCCGTTTTCAAAAGCCACAATGCAGCCAAGCGCCAGCGTTTCTTCCGGGCTTGCAAATGACCCATCCTCGCATATAAAAGAGGCATGCGTGCCGAAAGCGTCGACGTGCACACAGATATCGCCGGTTGTCCCTGTCTGAACCCGGCACCCGTTTTGTTTCAAAATACTGATGAGCATTTTTTGAATTTCGCGGTTTGCCGACCTTACTGATATTGACGTACCAAAGTCTTTAGGCGCATATTTTTTAAGCTCACGCTGATAGACGGCCTTTATACCCTGCATTACAAACTCTTCGCTGTAATCCTCGGGCATACATCTTGAGATTTCACCAGTGGACACTGCCGCCTCAATCTTGCGTTCCACCGCCCTGCCTATTCCAAGGCCGCCAGCGCCGACAAGTTCAATCTTAACTTTGCCGCCGGACATTCGTACAAATATTCCGATATCAAGCCCAAAAAAGGTTACCGCAAAATTAAACAGCGACTCAAAGCAGGCACCAAAATCGCATACACGTGCCCCCGACGACAGTGCTCCCGCCGCGGTTGCAGATTTAAGGACGTTAGCAGCAACGCTGCCGTCGCTGGCAATACCGATATGGCCGGATTCAAATACGCCGCCGATTGCCGCGCCAAGTTTAGCGCAGTTTTCAGGGGTCAAATCCGCACCCGGTTCGCCGGTTATGCCGTCGTCGTCGAATATACCGCGCCGGATTCGCCCTTCTTTTATGTTCTGCGATACGCGCACACCGTCGTCTACAATCTTGCCGGGCCAGATACGCACGCCGGGGCTTACGGACGCGTTTGCCCCTATTACGCTTCCCGCTCCGGCAACTGAGCCTTCGTACATTCCGACTCGCTTCTTAAGTTTGGCGCCGGCGCACAGAAGAGCACCGCGCAGTTCCGTATAATCCCCGGCATATGCGTCTGGCAGCATAACTGAATGTTTTATGCTTGCGCCGGTGCCTATGGTACAGCCGTCGTCGATGACTGCATATGGTCCGATGACCGAATAGTCGCCTATGTGAACACCGCTGCCAAAATAGACGGGCGGTATCACGGTGTAATTTCCGCTGGGCAAGTTTTTCTTATAATAGATCCCATCGCGCTTTTTGGCCTCAATACGACAGTCGACCCTGTTTTCAAGCATGTCGAACTGGCATGAGGTATAGGCGCTGATGTCACCGATATCGCACCAGTAACCCTCCGCCTCAAAGCCGTAAACCCTCATGCCCCTTTCGAGCATAAGTGGGAACAAATCCTTTGCAAAATCAAAGGGATGGTGCTCGGGTATAAGCTTCAGCGCCCTTTCATTCAAAATGTATATACCAGTATTTACCGCGTCCGTTACAGCCTGCGCCCAGCCCGGCTTTTCGACAAATCCTTTGACGGCGCCGGACGCGTCGGTAACAACCAGTCCGTATTCCCTCGGATCGGCTACCCTCGACAGCAGAAGAGTCGCGTCAGCCCTCTTTTCAAGGTGAAATTTCATAGCTGACTTTAAGTCAAAATCGCACATTGCGTCGCCGCTTATGACAATGAAGTCCCCGCTGAATCCTTTTGCAGCATTGAGTACCCCTCCAGCAGTGCCTAAAGGCTTGTCCTCTTCAACAAAATGCAGTTTTACGCCACAGCAGCTTCCATCGCTGAAATAATCTGTAATCGCTTCAGGCAGGTAACGCAAGGTTACCGCCGCCTCATCGACACCGTTCCGGGAAAGCAGGTCAATTATATGTTCAATTGCGGGACGCCCGCAGAGTCTTGCCATTGGTTTCGGTAAATTGCAGGTCAGGGGGCGCAGTCGTTTTCCTTCGCCTCCTGCCATGATTACGGCTTTCATCAGAAAAAACACCCTCCTGCGTCTTTTTTTAAGTAGTATTTCACCGCAATCAGTTTTTATTTACCTTCACCTTGGCAAGCTCGCACTTTTACCGCAAAACTTTATGTTCCCGACGCCGTCAGAATAAAAAGCATAAAAAGTGTGCCCATGACAATGCCGACCACAGCGGCACGCGGCCTTTTGTAACGCTCCGACGCCGGCACAAGTTCGCCGAAAGCAATATAGACCATTATCCCGGCGACCACCGCGAATACCCCGCCGAGTGAAGATGTATTCAAAAACGGAGCAAGGCACAGATACGCTATAAGAGCGCCGAGCGGTTCCGAAAGCCCTGACGCTGCCGAATACAAAAACGCTTTGCCGCGTTTGCCGGTTCCGAAATATATGGGAACAGATACCGCGACACCTTCGGGAATATTGTGCATTGCTATGGAAAGTGCCACAGGCAAACCAATCTTTATGTCCGAATACCCTGCCATAAAGGTAGCTATTCCCTCCGGAAAATTGTGAACAGTTATCGCAATCGCCGTAACTACACCCATATGCAGCAGTGACGCCCCGGAGCGGTCAATGCCTCCAGAAATTCCGATATCCGAAGGAATCAGCATGTCTATAATAGCGGCTAATGCCACCCCTGTGGCGAGAAAACAAAGGGAGATTGCCGGACCGTACCTTGGATTTGATACTGAAATGTTTTTTTGTGCTTCTGGAAGAAGCTCGGCAAATGATACCGTTATCATTACCCCCGCCGAAAATCCGAGAGCAGCAGACATAAATCTTGTGTCATTCTTTTTTGAAAACAGCGCAATAAGGCTTCCGATTGCCGTTGACAAACCCGCTATCGTCGAAAGCAACAGTGCAGGGAGAACACCGCTTGTCATTTTGTCCCCTCCTATAGTTTTGCGACTTTGCCTGTAATTTATTTTGCAGCCAGCAATAAAACCAGGCTGAGCAATGACTTTATAAAACAGAATTTATACCCCGTTATGCCTACAGCTTCAATACTTCCTAAAACATAACTATTCGTATTGTTTTTTACTGATAATTTGATACAATATTAAATTGAGTTGTTTTTATGCCATGTCATTAAATAATGGGAGTAACATATGGAACTAAAGCATGTCGAAATATTTACAGACGGAGCCTGCCGCGGCAACCCCGGCCCCGGCGGATATGGGGTAATCCTCCGTTACGGCAAGCATGAAAAGGAGCTTTCCGGAGGTTATTCAAATACAACCAACAACCGGATGGAACTGCTCGCAGCCATCACCGGCCTTGCTGCCCTCAACGAACAATGCCGTGTAACGCTATATAGCGACTCCAGTTACCTTGTCAACGGCATTAAAAAGGGCTGGGCAAAAAAGTGGAAGGCAAACGGCTGGATTAAAGGCGACAAAAAGCCCGCCCTAAACGCAGACCTTTGGGATAAACTGCTCCAGCTAATTGATAAACACGAGGTTGAGATAGTCTGGGTCAAGGGTCACGCCGGCCATCCGGAAAACGAACGCTGCGATAAACTCGCTGTTGAAGCGGCATTAAAATCAGCAGGCGACGGCACAACATTTTTATAAAACCTGCTCGTCTCTTTACCAGTTAATCAGAACATGCCATAAATAAAGGCGATTTTTTTTGCACATTATATAATTATTCGATAATTCTTAAAATAAGACTTGAAATTTATACTCAATTAGTATAGTATTAATGAAGTCAAAGAATTACATTGTAATCACCGGTTTTACACGATAGAAAATTTGAATGTATTCCGGCATATTCGGTTTTAAGCTAAAACCCGGCAGTTTAGCTTAAATGCACTTAAATTAACGGAATTAAGAGGTGGACTCTATGGATAAGTTTGTATATGCTGACAACGCTGCGACAACACCTGTCACAAAAGAGGTACTTGACGAGATGCTCCCGTATTTCTGCGACAAATACGGCAATCCGTCAAGCATTTATTCAAAAGGCCGCGAAGCCCATGAAGCTATTGATATAGCACGGAAAAGAGTGGCCGATGCGCTGGGCGCCGATGAGCATGAAATATTCTTCACCTCCGGCGGCTCAGAAGCCGATAACTGGGCAATACGCGGTATTGCTCACGCCAATGTCAAAAAGGGCAAACACCTTATCACAACTAAATTTGAACATCACGCCGTCCTGCATACAATGAAAGCGCTTGAAAAGGAAGGCTTTGAAGTTACTTATCTTGATGTCAATTCGAACGGTATCGTAAAACCGTCTGACCTTGAAGCGGCAATCAGACCCGATACAACCCTTGTTTCCATAATGTATGCAAACAATGAGATAGGCACAATTCAACCTATTCCCGAACTTGCAAAAATATGCTCAGATAAGGGCGTTGTTTTTCATACTGATGCCGTACAGGCTGTCGGCCATATTCCAATCAACGTAAAAGAAGAACATATCGATCTGCTGTCGCTTTCAGCCCATAAATTCCATGGCCCGAAGGGCGTAGGAGCTTTGTATATAAGAAAGGGCCTGCGTTTCCCGAACCTTATCGAAGGCGGCGCTCAGGAGAAAAACCGCCGCGCCGGCACAGAAAATGTCCCCGGCATAGTAGGACTCGGAAAGGCAATTGAACTTGCATGTGCCTCAATGGACGAAAACGCCAAAAAGGTCATCAAGCTCCGCGATAAGCTTATCGACGGCATACTCAAGATTCCGTATACAAGGCTTAATGGTGACCGCACAAAGAGGCTTCCCGGAAATGTCAATGTATCCATCGAAGGTATTGAGGGCGAATCTTTGCTGCTGCTGCTTGACATGAACGGTATCTGCGCGTCATCAGGTTCTGCCTGCACCTCTGGTTCACTTGACCCGTCGCATGTTCTGCTCGCGATTGGCCTTAAGCATGAAGTCGCACATGGGTCCCTCAGATTTTCACTGTCCGAGCTCAACACTGAGGAGGACATCGACTATATACTCGAAAAGCTGCCGCCAATCGTTGAGAGACTGCGCGCTATGTCCCCTGTTTGGGAAAATATGATGAAGAATAAGTAATCTGAAATTATAAAGGAGTGAAGCACTCATGGCATATAGTCAAAAGGTCATGGACCATTTCATGAATCCCCGTAACACAGGTGAAATTCCTGACGCCGACGGTGTCGGTGAAGTTGGCAATCCTGTCTGCGGCGATATAATGAAAATGTACCTTAAAATAAAGGATAATGTTATTACTGACGTCAAATTCAAAACATTCGGCTGCGGTGCCGCTGTCGCTACATCTTCAATTGCAACAGAAATGATAAAAGGCAAAACAGTAGATGAGGCTTTGAAGCTCTCCAATAAGGCAGTTATCGAGGCTCTTGACGGTTTGCCGCCGGCAAAAATCCACTGTTCTGTCCTTGCCGAGCAGGCGGTTAAGGCCGCACTTTCGGACTATTATCGCAAACAGGGCATTGACCCACTGCCGATAGTCGGTCCTATTGAAGACTGTGAAGCATGTCACCTGCATGAGTCAAAAAACTGATTGTCTATGCAAACGGGCTGCCATATATGACTGTAGATTATCCGCACGTCGTATAGCAGCCCTTTATTTTGTGTTCTAAAATAGTAATCTGTAAAGCGTCAAATTAATTGTTAATATTTACTAAAAGTGGATATCTTGTATTTACACAAATCAAAACATATGTTATACTTAATTTTACACTGTATATTAAAGTGAATAATTATGTGCTATTAAACAGACTATTACTGGGAAGTTCTTTTGTATAGCATTTGACACTATTCACCTAATGCATGTGACGTTTGCTTTTGTCTTGTACCCAATTTTTTGACAGGAGGGAGATCATTTGGCGGAGCCGAAATCAAAAAACAAGAAATTTCTGACATATAAGGGCAGGCCCCTTGTCCGGTCTGGAAATACAATTTATTACGGCAACATGTGGGAAAAATACGTCGTAATAATGCAAATAATCAACACGAAGCCGCTTTTCGGCCAAGACATATCAGGAACTGTAGTGGTCCAACTCGTTTCTACCGATAAGAATCTTAAAATTAGTGAGAGAATAGTGAAGCAGGCAGAAAAAAACGGTCTTTATAACGCAATTGATATCGGGACTATCTGGCTTGAAAGAGCACTCAACGAATCCTGATTGATAAATTTAGGTCATATTAAAAAAGCTGCCAGCTTCGGCAGCTTTTTTTCTGAATATCTTTCACAATACTGGCTATTTAAGCTCGAGGTGTCGATATGGATTTTAATTTTTTCATGCCGGTTAAAGTGGTAAGCGGCTATGGCTGCTTTGAGAATTCCCAAGATGAACTCAAACCTCTTGGTAAAAGGTGTCTCATTGTTACCGGCAAAAATTCCGCAAAAACAAACGGCGCTCTTAAAACTGCTGAAAAAGTGCTCAAAGACGCGGGTATAGACTATCTAATTTATGACAAAATAATTCCGAACCCGCTGCTGTCATCGTGCTATGAAGCCGGAATCATGGCAAGAAAATTCCGCGCTGACTTTATTCTTGGTATAGGCGGAGGCTCACCGCTTGATTCTGCTAAAGCGGCTGCTGTCTTTGCAAGCAATCCTTCAATGCAGCCTGAAGACATTTATAAATGCAATTTTTCAAAGGCCCTGCCGATTGTTCTTGTCGGCACAACTGCAGGCACTGGAAGCGAAGTCACCGCAACCGCAGTTTTGACGATAGACAGCAAAAATATCAAAAAAAGTATTACTCACAAATGCTGTTATGCAACACTTGCTTTTGCCGACCCAAAGTATACTGAAACCTGTCCCTATAATCTGACTGTATCGGCGGCACTCGACGCACTATGCCACGCCATAGAGGGGTATTATTCAAAAAGAGCCGGTGATATTGCTCATGCCGCAGCTCTCGTCGCAGTTAAAAAGCTGTGGCCGAATATGATGTGGCTGCGCCAGCACCCGGACACGCTGCCGGACGGAAAAGCGCGTGAAGAACTTTACTACGGTTCGCTGTGGGCCGGAATAACACTCAACCTTTCCGGAACCGGTTTCCCCCACCCTGCCGGCTATCCGCTGTCGGTGGAACTCGGTATACCGCATGGAAAGGCATGCGCTATTTTTCTGCCTGACTACATAAGACATAACGCTCCTGCTGCACCGGAGCTTACTGTTAAGCTTATCAGTGCGCTCGGCTGCGGCATAGATCCGTTTTGCGAAGCAGTTAAAGACCTCACCGCGGTAAGAGGCGTTAAACTTTCACCGCAAAAGTGTCTTGAATACGCAAAAATGCTGGAAGGACGGAAAAACCTTACTAACGCCGTTAATCCCTCGACAGTTGATGAAGTACATTCTATCTATCTGAAGCTGTTAGGATAAGCATAAAGCTGATTGACGGCGAATACCGCCTGCCTGCTGTAAATTCCCCGAAAGGTTAATCCTTTCGGGGTTTTATTTTTATCAAAAAAATCTATCAAGCACGCCGGATAAATCGGAAATTATTCTTTGAAATTAAAAAGTTACAGAGCTAAATGATATCAGGCCGATTTCATTAAAAAAACATTGCACAAATTGCCAATTGAACAGCGGGATATTAAGACACTAAGAAATCACTATTATGCGATTAACTATTATTTTATCGCTTTGCACAATTGATAACCTCTTGCAAGTTATGAAATCCAACCTATTTCACGCTAATTTCTTTTTTATATAATTTTTTGTTATGTGCTATTTACATTTTTCCCAAGACGAGCTATAATAATGTCAAAATATTTTATATTTTTACTTATTTCGGTAATTATCTTTCATTTATGAAAATTGCATGCATTGCCAATAATCTGTTAGGAGGTAATAAAATGAAGAGAAAGATTTCAAGTCTTTTAGTTGCTGTAGCATTTGGCGTTATGTTTATGCTCAGTGTCGCCGCTGCAAGCGGTTACGCGGGCAGTTGTAAATGTATAGGTAACCATCAAAGTGCATGAGTTTGCTGCCTAGCGGTTGCCACCGCTGGGTAGTTTTTTGAAAAAAACCACCGAAATAAAAACAGGTGGCTTGACTCAGCTTTTCAAACCCCACTCACCAAGTCAAGAAACTGATAATAGCTTGACCCGAATAAAAAGAACCCTGCCAGAGTAGATGAAGGTTTGGCCAACCACATCTAAAACGGCAGGGTCGTTTTCCCGTAAATATTGCCTTAACAGTTCGCCTTTCGGCGCAGTTTCAACTGTCTTATATCGCTCCCAAAGAATTTGAGCAGCTTGAACTCGCCGATAAGCCGCGAGAATATGCGTTCACCGTATCTTGACTCAAGCTCCTTTTCAGTCAAATTCGTGCTGACAATCATCGGGCGGTGATGAAGCATGCGGGTATTGATGATATTATACAGCGTATTTACAGCAAACGGCGAGGCATAGTCAGGAAGCTCGTCAAGTATTAACAGGTCACAGTCAAAAACTGAGAATGTATACTTCTTGTCACTTCGCCCGAAATTCTCATCTTCCATCTTCATGAAAATATTTTGGGCTGTATCGTATACGACGCCGAATCCCTGTTCAATAACGGCGTTTGCTATGGAAAGCGCAAGATGTGTTTTCCCGAGCCCTGTTTTGCCAAGCATCAGCAGGCTTGTATCCGCGTGCTTGAAATCGGCCGCATAATTTTTACAGTGATTCAAAACTTTTTCCATATGCCACCGCACATTAAAGTCAAACCTATCGTCATGCTCGTCTGGGTAGTAGCTTAAGTCAAATGTATCAAACGTAAAAAGCGGCAGGGGCGAGCCTGCATTCGCCCGCTTGCAGGCTTCCTCCCGCAGAAGCGCCCTTAAGCAGTCGCAGACAGAATCGCCGCAGTAACCGGTATCGTGGCATTTCGGGCAAAAGTAATTGATAGCAAGTATTTCCTTAGGGTAACCGTTCGCAACAAGCAGTTCCGCACGCTCGGCCTGCAGAGAAAGGTTCTGCGAACGGAGCTTTTCAAGTTTTGACGAGGTATCACCGCTTGAATTCAAAATTTCTTTCGCAACTTTTATGCCGGTTTCGGCAAGTTCGCGTTCTATCTCAGCGAGTCTCGGTATTTTCTTATATAGCTCATATTTTATGCGCTCGTTCTCCTGAATAGCTTGCGCACGGCGCTGCTCTACCCTTCTTAGCGCCGCTGCGAAAACTTCAGAATCATATGGCATAGAGCGTCCTCCTATTCATCGTGCAGAGATTTCATTGAAAGCCGTACGTATTCGTCAATGTCATAGGACGGAGTCTTATCATCCACTGCTCTGCTCTTTTTGTTTTCATTGCGGGCCTGCTCAACCGTAGTAAAGCCTTTTTCATGCCACGCATTCAAAATCGAATTTATATATGAAAAAGATAGTTTTCCGGTTCTCGTAACGCCTATATCATAAGCGAGTTTGACGAGGTCTATCGGCATCTTCCAACTGCACCAGCGCGATATATGCTGTCTTTCAGTAGGTGTAAGGGCACGGTCAGTTATACCCATGATTGAGCGGACCTGACCTTCATATCCCCTGCGCTCCTCGAGTTCCTTTATCTTGTTTTCCGCTTTTTCATGGGTATCAATACCCTCTTCCGCCCAGCTTATCGCCATCTTTTCTATGTACCGCATATTGCCTTTGCCGAAGGAGGCACAGTACCCTACCAGCATTATGATAACGTCCGCAGGAAGCCCCGCACCCTCGTATAAATAGACAAGCGTCGAACATTCCGAGGGGGACAAGAGCCTTCCAAGCTGGTGTGGAACCGCTTCAAGCAAAAACTTAATTTCCGCGTTCTCCTGCGATTTTTTCGCGATCTCTTCCTGCCCGTACTGAGTCGGCATATCTATAATCCTGTGAGCGGCAGTTTGCTCACGCGCTTTTCCGGATTCGCTTACTTGTTTGTCCTGCTTCTTATCTTTTTGGAGATTACCGTCAACCTTAATGAGTCCAGCCTTTTCCCAGAACAAAAGCGATTTTTCAAGCTGATCTTCGGTAATTTTCAAAGCGGCGCAAATTTCTGACGTATCAAGCGTTCCGGTTGAATTGCGAAAAACATATAAGAGCACTTTCAAATCGCTATGCGAAGCTTCGTTTATGTATTTATCCACCGCCTCGGCGGGCAAGGCCATAACGCCATTAAAGCAGTTGATTTTCAATTTTAATTTCATCACGTGACACCTTTCGACGTCTCAAAAAAATAACTCAAAATTGCAGCAGCACAACTTGCGGCAAGTATCCGCTGTTGATTTTTATAATGAATACTTGCTCTCACTGCTGCTGTAACTTTTATTATAGCATATTGAGCGTTAAGTCGAAAGTATCAAATTAATTTGATATACCCATCCAGTGTTGCCATATTCCTTTGCCTGCATTATAATGTATATTGTGTTTTCTTGTAAAATATAATTGCATGAAAATTCCGTGTGGAAAATGTTTCACCTTGTCATTATCAATTTATCTGGAGTGAAAGTAATTGAACGAAAAATTTTGTAAACTTGGGTTCCGCCCTGCGGATATCTTACTCCCAAAGAACTGCAACATGGAAAAATGGAGCGTTGTTGCATGTGACCAATATACCTCTGAGCCGGAATATTGGAAAAGTGTTGAAGATTTTGTGGGTAACGCACCTTCTACGCTGCATATGATTCTCCCTGAAGCGGAGTTAAATGCTGACGGCGTTGAAGAGCGTATCTCATCAATCAATAAAAATATGGACGATTACCTTGACAGCGGCGTCTTTAAAGAAATCAAGGAATCTTTTATTCTCGTTGAACGCACCCTCAAAAACGGAGATGTGCGCACTGGCCTTGTCGGAGCAGTCGACCTGGAACAATACGATTATAACAAAGGTGCAGCTTCGCTGATACGTGCGACCGAAGGCACTGTCCTTGAAAGAATTCCTCCGCGCGTCCGCGTCAGGGAAGGCGCAAGTCTCGAACTGCCCCATGTTATGCTGCTGATTGACGACCCAGAGTGCACAGTTATCGAACCGCTCACCGAGCAAAAGGCACAGCTTGAGACATTATATGATTTTGACCTTATGTTCGGCAGCGGACATATAAAAGGCTACAGGGTAAGCGGCAAGGCACTTGACAGCGTTGCTGACGCACTTTCTGCCTTAGGAGACCCCACATCATTCAACAAAAAATATGGGTTAGAAAACAAGCCCGTTTTGCTGTTTGCGGTTGGAGACGGCAACCATTCACTTGCTACTGCAAAAGAATGTTGGGAACGAATCAAAAAGACTTTACCTTGCGGAGAATACAATCATCCGGCGCGGTACGCTCTCGTGGAACTTGTAAACATCCATGACAAATCCCTTAATTTTGAGCCTATCCACCGCGTCGTGTTTGAAACAGACCCTGACAAGATAATTAGAGAGTTCTTAAACTTCTATCCAAGCGCAAAGCTCGGCGAAGGCGAGGGGCAGCGCATAGAATTCGTAAGCGCCCAGAAACGCGGCGTTTTGACGGTTAAGAATCCGGAGAGCGGACTCGCCGTTGGAACACTCCAGAATTTCCTCGACCAATACATAAAGAAAAACGGCGGCAGGGTTGATTATGTCCACGGCGAAGAAGTCGCCGAGTCGCTCGGCTCAAAGCCCGGCAATATCGGATTTTTACTTCCGCCGATGGGCAAGTCGGAGCTTTTCACAACCATTATTACCGACGGCGTTTTGCCGCGCAAGACCTTTTCAATGGGTCATGCCTATGACAAGCGTTTCTACCTCGAGTGCAGAAAAATAAAATAATTTATATGCAAATAAGGCTGCCGAAACGGCAGCCTTTTGTTTTATCTATGAATACAAAAAGGATTGTTCCAGCGTATATAGGCTTAGAACAATCCTTTTTTATTATGGCGATTTTATAAATTCCTGTGTCCAGAAAACAACTCCGGCGCTGTTTTTCGCCATGCCGACACCTATCTGATTATATACCGGGCTTAAGATATTTGCCCTATGCCCCGCCGAATTCATCCAAGCATTCATTACTTCCTGCGGGGTTCTCTGTCCCATGGCGATGTTTTCGCCGGCAGCTGAAAAACGAATACCGAAATTCTGCATCATCGTAAAAGGCGAACCGTAAGTCGGAGACGTATGTGAGAAATAATGCTTGTTTGCCATATCCTGAGATTTGTAGCGCGCCACGCGGGAAAGCTCCCAGTTTTTCGTGAGTTTCATAAGTCCCCGTTTTGCGCGTTCGTTATTTACGAGCCTTATAACCTCATCTTCAAAGGCTGTCGTGCTCGGCTGAGCCGGAATCGTGATTTTCTGACCTGGATAGATAAGCGAGATGTTTTTAATCTGCGGATTTGCAGCAATCAGTTCACTTAATCCAACCTGATGTTTAGATGCAATTTTCCACAGCGTGTCGCCTGATTTAACAGTATAAGTTGACTGCGCCGATGCAGTAATAGTCAGCATACATGCCGAAACAATGGCAGCAATGGTTCTTTTTAAATGCAACTTTACCACCTCATCCGTATTTTTATCTGTCAGAGGTGGTTTATGTCTGGTATATAAATGAAGTTTGATATATTTCATTATTATTTCTATTATTTAATTTAATATAATTAATTGCACCCGCAGCTTAAGCGTCAAATAATATTAAACTAAAAGCGGTCTGATGGTATTCAGGCCGCCTATATAATGTTATTACGTCAGCGAAGCTTTATATGCACTTCACGGAGCTGTTGTTCGGTGACTTCGCTCGGCGCTCCCATCAGAAGATCCTGCGCATTTCCGTTAAGCGGGAAGGCAATGACGTCGCGGATTGTATCCTCGCCGGCAAGCAGCATTACTATCCTGTCTATACCTGGTGCCATACCGGCGTGAGGCGGGGCACCGTAGTGGAACGCCGTATAAAGAGCGCCAAATTTTTGGATAAGATCCTCTTCCGAATATCCAGCTATTTCAAACGCCTTTTTCATAATCTGCGGCGAATGGTTTCTCACTGCACCTGACGACAATTCGACACCGTTGCATACTACATCGTACTGGTAAGCCAGTATATCTAACGGGTCTTTGTTCTCAAGGGCTTCAAGCCCTCCCTGAGGCATTGAGAACGGGTTGTGGGTAAACTCAATCTTGTCTGTTTCCGGATTATATTCGTACATCGGGAAATCGACAATAAAGCAGAACTCAAACGCATCCTTGTCGATGAGATTGAGGTTTTCACCGAGCCATGTCCTTATCTGGCCCGCATACAAATCAACTGTCTTAGGCTTGTCGCTGATAAAGAACAGCGTCTCTCCCTCTTTTATGCCGCTAAGTTTAATGATTTCCTGCTTTTGTTCCGGCGACAGGAATTTTTCAATCGGGCCCTTGAATTTGCCGTCATTAAGTGTGATATAGCCGAGCCCCTTCATGCCGATACTCAGGGCAAATTTCAGAGAGTTTTCAAAGAAACTCCTCGAACAGCCGGAGCAGTCAGCTACGATGCCGCGGACAGGTTTATTCTTGAACGCTTTGAATTCAACATTTGAGAAAAATTCGGTGAGGTCGCAGATTGTGAGGGGATTTCTCAAGTCAGGCTTGTCAGTGCCGTATTTGAGCATGGCTTCTTTATAGGTAATGCGTTTGAACGGAGCGGGGGAAACACGCTTGTTTGAAAATTTCGTAAACGCCTCATACAGGACAGTTTCGGCGATTTTCAGCACATCCTCCTGCTCAGCAAAGGCCATCTCGAAATCGAGCTGATAAAATTCGCCCGGAGAACGGTCTTGCCTTGCGTCTTCGTCGCGGAAACAGGGCGCAATCTGGAAATATTTATCGAAACCAGACACCATCAGCATCTGCTTAAACTGCTGGGGAGCCTGCGGCAGGGCATAGAATTTGCCCTTGTGTTTGCGGCTCGGAACAAGGTAATCCCTCGCGCCTTCCGGTGAGGAAGCGGTAAGAATCGGGGTCTGGATCTCCATAAAGCCGAGTTCCTGCATGCGGTTTCTGAAAAAGCTTATAACCTCTGAACGCAAAACTATATTTTTATGAATCTTCGGATTGCGCAGATCAAGATAACGGTATTTTAAGCGGATTTCCTCGCGCGTGGCGACAGAGTCTTTGATTTCAAACGGCAGCATATTTTTACATTCGCCCAAAACCTTAATGCTGTCTGCGTGCAGTTCAACAAGTCCTGTGTCGAGTTTTGGATTTATTGTATCCTCGTCTCTTTTGCGGACAATTCCTGTGGCCGAAATGACGGTCTCACGGTTTATACCCTCGAGCATTGAATCGTCGTGAAATACTATCTGCGTAACTCCATAATGGTCACGCAAATCCAAAAACTTGACGCTTCCATGGTCACGTATCGTGTCAACCCAACCGGCAAGAGTGGCTCTTGTGCCGACATGCTCAACCCTGAGCTCGTTGCAGTGATGAGTCCTTAACATCTTTTAACCTCCCAAAACAAAAAATCCCGGAAATTATCTTTTTAAAATAATTTCCGGGACGAGCATTCTTTGTTTTGCCCGCGGTGCCACCCGCATTGACGCGAAAACCGCGCCCACTTTAATATTTAATTTCCGGTATATTAAAAGGTGAAGTGTTCCCCGGCTTACTACTCTTCCAGAACGCGCTCTCAGTCGGTGACGCGTATTCCCTGTTGGAATTTCCACAAAAGCGGAGTCTTCGGGTTCTATTATATTCCATACCAAAATATCTGTCAACATATATTATTGGGATTTTGTATATCAAAATACCGAATAATTTTACTTTAATTTGCATTTAAGCTCCCGTAAAGAGCATTACATAATTGGCAAGGGGGCCGCCGCGCGGTTTTTTCTCATAAAAAAGCTTCCATCTAAGCCAATCGTCAAGATAGACTGCAAACGGCATAAGAAAAAACCACAGTATGCCATAAGGCAGGCAAATCTGACCCATTAAGTTAAAAGGGATGCTGGAGTAATCCCAGATATCAAGCCCGAGTTTTATATTCAATATATAGCCGCTCACAAATTCAATCACGAGTGTAATCAATGTGCCGATAAGGCACTGCTGCCACATGCGGCAGCCGCAAAAAAATGGGTGTTGATTTAATAGCCCGACACAGAGTCCGCATAGGCCGCCAACCCATATCATCGGAAGATATGTAACGCCCCGCCAAAGAAGCTCGACAGTCGCATAGCACATTCCGAGGACAAACCACAAAACCATCAGCCGCCACAAGTGCCTTAACACACGCAATTATATCACCCCACAGCACTACCCGTAAATTTTATGAGGCATGCTGTAACCATATACCTTGCGGCAAAACAAAAACCTGAACCGATACAATAAACCCTTCAGTTTATCATATAGTTCAGGTCTTTGTTTTACTTCGGAAAATCACACTGTCAGCAGCATTAAATATAAAACATCGGGCTGCTCGCCATGTCCCTGTAATTCTCAACAAGGTCGCGCAGTGTTATTGAGTCGGCTGCCTCGGCGAGGCTTTCGTTTAGTTTATCCCATACATTTTTCCTGAGACACTGCTGAATATCATTGCTATCTGCGCCGCTGTCTGTATCCTCATCAACTACCATAAGGTCACCCTCAAGGCTGCGGAGAATATCGCCGACTCTTATTTTTGAAGGCTCCATAGCAAGGAGATATCCCCCCGAGGCGCCTTTTATACTGCTGACAAATCCCGCCTTTCTGAGCAGTGAAAACACCTGTTCGAGGTAGTTTACAGAAATATTTTGCCTTTTTGCAATACTGAACAGCGACACCTTTTCCCCGTTTGAGTTTACCGCCAAATCGAGCATGGCTCTCAAACCATATCTGCCTTTTGTTGAAATCCTCATACTAATTCCTTACCTATATTTTGTATTATGATTATACCGCCGCTGATTCGATATTTCCGCGAAGTCCAATCTCATCAGCAACAGTCTTCATACCCTCTATTGTCTGTTCAATTATATAATCTAACGGCTTGCCGAGCATCTCAGCGCCCTCGGCAATTACCTCGCGGTTGACATTGGCGGCAAAACTCTTCTGTTTCCACTTCTTCTTGACAGACTTTGTCTCAAGGTCAAATATGCTTTTGCTCGGCCTTAGAATTGCCACCGCGGATATAAGCCCCGTCAGTTCATCAATTGTATACAGGACTTTTTCCGCGTCTGTTTCAGGTTTAACATCGTTGACAAGCTTATAGCCATGGCTCTCAATCGCCCGAATTATGTTATCCGGAACGCCATAGGGCGTCAGTATCTCGCGGGTTTTATGACAGTGCTGCTCCGGATATTTTTCAAAATCCACATCATGTAAAAGCCCTATTACGCCCCACTCTTCCTCGTCAGCTCCAAAGAGCTTTGCAAAATGGCGCATAACCGCTTCAACCGTTATCGAGTGGCGCAGCAGGCTCTCCCCTTTAATGTTTTCATTAAGGATTTTTAATGCAGATTCACGGGTAATCACTTTTACCAGTCCTTTTATTACTAATCTTATATTAATAATGGGTATATTATACCATAGATAAAGAATATTTCAAATCTCTGCTGATAATTTAAGATGATAAAATGCAACAATAATCAGCCACTATGAAAAATTATTTTATAAGTGCGTCATCAATGCCTTCAAACTGCATATTGTAATATTTCGCATAAATGCCGTTGAGCTTTAACAGCTCGGCATGTGTTCCCCGTTCAACAATACTTCCATCGTTTATAACTATTATTTCATCTGCGCTGCGTACAGTGCTCAGCCGGTGGGCTATAACCAGCGTAGTGCGGTTTTCCGCAAGGCTGTCGAGGGATTTTTGTATATATCTCTCGCTCTCGTTATCAAGGGCAGAGGTTGCCTCGTCAAGTATCAATATAGGCGGATTCTTAAGGAATACGCGGGCTATTGAGATTCGCTGTTTCTGGCCGCCGGAAAGTCGTACACCACGTTCACCGACATAGGTGTCATAACCGTCCTCAAGGGACATTATAAAATCGTGGATATTCGCTTTCTTTGCAGCCTCTTCGATTTCTTCCTGAGTGGCCCCCGGTTTGCCGTAAGCTATATTGTCCCTGATACTGCCGGCAAAGAGGTAAACATCCTGCTGAACGACGCCGATTGCATTTCTAAGCGACTGCTGCTTGAATTTTCTGATATCCTGACCGTCGATAAGTACGCTTCCTGACGTTACGTCGTAAAACCTCGGCAAAAGCGAACATATAGTCGTTTTCCCGCCGCCGGACGGGCCGACCAGAGCAACCTTACGCCCTGCGGGTATCTTTATGTTGATGTTATTAAGCACCGGGTGCTCCTTGTCATAGCTGAACGAGACGTTCCTGTACTCGATATCGCCCTTGACGTTTTTGAGTTCCACAGCGTCTTCAGCGTCTTTGATTTCCGGCTGGGTCTCAACGACCTCAAGAAAACGCTTAAAACCTGCATAACCCTTTTGGAACTGCTCTGTGAAATTGATAAGCAGGTCGATAGGATTAATATAGATGTTGATATAGAGGGCGTAAACCGCAAGGTCGGCGGCTGAAAGCGTGCCGTTGACGATAAAAAACGCCCCTGACGCTACAATAACAATATACAAAAGGCCTTCAAAGAACGAGTTGCCGGCATGATAGCGGCCCATAATCATATAATTGTTAACCTTTGATTCAAGGAAAGCATTGTTGCTGCAGTCGAACTTCCTGCGCTCCACAGGCTCGTTTGCAAAAGACTTGACTACCCTTATGCCGGAAAGGCTGTCCTGAACACTGGCGTTTACTTTAGCTATCTTGACACGGTTGTCAAAGAAAACGGAAGTCATCTTCTTATTCATGAAATAGGAGTAAACGACCATTACCGCAGTTACCGCGAACAGAATAAGCGTCATTTTTACATTAATCGACATAAGTATGGCAAAAGAACCGACGATTTTTAACAGTGAAATAAACACGTTTTCTGGGCCATGATGGGCAAGCTCCGAGATATCGAACAGGTCGGAAACCAGCTTCGACATCATTTCGCCCGTATTGTTCCGGTCATAATAGGAAAAAGAAAGCTTCTGCATATGATAAAACAAATCACGCCTCATATCGCTTTCCATACGGGCGCCCATTATATGTCCCCACGAGGTTATGAAATACTGGCAGAAATACTTGGCAATATACATTGCGACCAGTACTACCCCGATAATACCGATAGAATGAAGTATAACGCTTTTGCTTTGAGTAAAAACTGATTTTGTCACATAGCTCAGAATCAGGGGAAAAGCTAAATCTACGGCTGAAACAACCAGCGCGCAAAACAGGTCAAAGAAAAATAGAAATTTATATGGTTTATAGTAACTTAAAAACTTTTTTAGAACGCTCGACTTCTTCACGATATCCTCCAAATAAAATTAGTTTTTATATTCCTCGATAAACCCGCAGCGCGGGCATTGCGTATATGTTGAAACATTGATAGGCAGTGGGATAACCAAAAGCAGCAGCCAGCGCTTTCGGGTATAAATATAATGCGTCCCGCTGTAACCGCAGGCAGCGCAGTAACGCTCTATATTACCCTGCAAGACAGGTTTTCCGTCAAACATACCGAATGAAAAGAACAAGATATCAGCCTCCCCGTTCTTTCGCAAAATAATCCTTTCCAAGGAGATAAGAATGTGTCTTGAACCACTGGCGCCTTAAGTCATAATCGGGCATCAGCTCACTGACACGGTTCCAAAACGCATGTGAATGGTCAAGATGACTTAAATGCGAAAGTTCATGCACCACTACATAATCTATCATATCTATCGGCGCCATAACCAGCCGCCATGTAAAACACAGCCCGCCTTTCGATGAGCATGAGCCCCAGCGGGTCAGCGCGCTCGTCGTTTTAAGCGACGTATATTTTATATTGTGCTTTTCCGCGTAAAACCGCACACGCTCTGAAAAAACCTTTTTTGCCTCTTTCTTATACCAGTTAATTATAGCAGTCTGCGCACTATCTTTATACGCCGCCGGCACTGTCAGATATCCGTTTTCCGCTGTAATTTTACTTGCACTATCGGAAAAAGTGAGTGTATATTCGCTGCCTAAAAATACGAACTTCTCGCCCTCGGCCCACTGTTTCGGCGGGTTCTCACGCTTTCTTTTCAACATCTCTTTTTGCTTTTTTAAAATCCAGTCAGCTTTTTGCTCCACTGCACGCTTTATCAATGTTTCGGGTGTTTTAAGAGGCGCGCGGACAACAAGCCTTCCGTCGTTTTTTATCTCAAGAGAAATAGTTTTTCTCCTCGACCTTATTATTTCTTCAGCTTTTATTTTCAAAACGGACACCTGCCGAATATTGTACTTTTCCTTTGCATTATCATTAAAGTTTAACGTATTTCAATATAAAAGTCAAAACGAGTTGATTACTATATTAGCGGTTGATTGGAGCGCCTTCTTAAACTAATGACGAGATTTATTTATTATGATATACTTTAATTATCCAAAAGCAGCCAATACCGCTTATATAAATCGATTACCGGGAGATAAAGTTATGGAAAAAATATTGCTTGTAGAGGACGACTCCGCCCTTGCTGTCGGGCTCAAATACAGCATGGAAAAAGAAAACTTCTCTGTTGTAACCGCAGGCGGGGTAAAGGAAGGTTTCGAAAAGTTTCAAAGCGAGACATTTGACCTCGTTGTTTTGGATATCGGACTTCCGGACGGCACAGGGTTCGAGCTTTGCAAAATGATTCGTGAAATATCAAATGTGCCTATTCTGTTTTTAACCGCATGCGATGAGGAAACTAACGTCGTAATGGGGCTCGACATGGGCGGAGATGAGTATATAACAAAGCCTTTCAGGCTTCGCGAGCTGATATCCCGGATTAAGGCGCTACTAAGGCGCGCCAAAGGTAAAAACAGCGAAAGAATCGAGTCGCTGGGGTATGTCCTTCACCCTGAAGAATGTAGGCTTTTAAAAGGCGAAACCGAGATACCTCTAACGCCGGCCGAATGCCGCCTTGTCTATCTTTTGATGTCAAACCCCGGCAGAACACTTACGCGCGGCCAACTGCTTTCAAAGCTGTGGGACAGCGGCGGGGATTTTGTAGACGAGAATACGCTGACGGTCTATATAAGGCGCCTGAGGACAAAGATAGAGGAAAATCCCTCCTCCCCTAAGATAATCCTTACAGTCAGAGGAATCGGCTACAAATGGAACGTCGGCAGCGGAGGTGCAAACTGATGTTTCAGTCAAACATTTTTGAAAACAGTGAAAACAAGCGGCTCTTTGCAGTATTCGCTGTCACAGCCGCTCTTTTTATAGTCTGGACTATCCTATTCACTGGTTTTTTTATAAATAATTTAAAGGAATCTGTTGTTGAAAGAGAAGCATCTATCGCGGGTCAGCTTATAAGCAGCGGGGTGGCCGACAAGGACAGCGTTATTGCGGCGTTTACGTCGGGCAATAACGCGGAATTTGCGTCTCAAGGCGAACAGGCATTCAAGGCAGCAGGATATAATATCAAAACCACCGACTTCGTGCTGCCGTTTCTTGGCGGCGAAAAAAGTCCTTTTATATCGGTATAATTGCCGCCGCTATCATATTATTGGGAATAATCTTCTTAGCATATTGCGTTCGCATGAACCGAGTTTATACAAAAATCGAAGAGGCCAGGCGCCAAGCAATAAAGATAAGCCGCGGAGATTTCAATACACGGCTCGACGATACGGAAGAAGGCGCCTTTGCAAGGCTGTTCCATGCGTTTAATGAGATGTCCGCCGGCGTCAGCGCAAAATATGAAAAGCTATCAGAGGATCGTCTTTTTCTTAAGAACCTGATTTCGGATATATCACATCAGCTTAAAACGCCGTTGTCCGCGTTAAAGATGTATAATGAGATACTTTTGCAGGAACCTTTGAGCGACGCGGCCCTTGAATTCACAAAAAAGAGTCAGGAACAGCTTGAGCGCATGGAATGGCTTATATTGGGTCTTTTGAAAATGGCAATGGTTGAAACAGGGTTCCTTGATTTAAATATTAAAGAACACAATTTAATGTCGATTATAAAGGATTCAATCAACGATTTCGAACTCAGCCTCAACAATAAAAACATTGAAGTAATCCTGTCCGGCGATGACAAAATTTCATTAAACTGCGACGCCGGATGGCTTAAAGAAGCATTCGGCAATGTAATTAAAAACTGTATGGAGTATACTCCTCAAAACGGAAAGATTACAATTACAATCGAAGAAACCCCCATTATGATTTCTGTCAAGTTCCACGATTCGGGAAAGGGTATTCACAGAGATGACCTGCCTTTCATCTTTAAGCGCTTCTATCGCGGGAAGGGCAGCCACAGTTCCGGCAGCGGGATAGGGCTTCCCCTTGCCAAGTCCATTACCGAACAGATGGGCGGGACCCTCACAGCGGGAGGCGCATACGGAAGCGGCGCGGAATTTACCTTTTCTTTCCCAAAAACCGTTATCTAATTTGGTCAGGCGCTTCAATTCTGCCGCATTACCGTTTTACCCCGCCGGTGACATCTTACACAACATTAAAAAACTGTAAGGTTTTGTCCGGTTTTATTTATGGATTTGTAAGAATGGATTGTTATAATGTTGCCGTAAGATGAAAACCACCGGTTCACGCCGGCAGCTTGCCTGCGCCGGGTCTTGTCAAAAGCACGGCAGACAGGCTCTAAACACAGGAGGTCATCATATGCAGATTTTAGCAACCCACGACCTGTCCAAGGTCTATGGAAAAGGCGAAACGAAAGTTGAAGCGCTCAAACCGACTAATTTAACGGTTAATAAGGGAGAATTTATTTCGATTATCGGGCCGTCTGGTTCAGGCAAATCAACACTTCTTCATCTGCTCGGCGGGCTCGACTACCCCACGTCCGGCAGCGTTACCATCGACGGCACCGATTTATTTTCAATGAAAGAAAAGAATCTGTCGATTTTCAGGCGTCGCAAAATCGGGTTCGTATTTCAGGCATACAACCTCGTCCCTGTCCTTACGGTCGAGGAGAATATCACCCTGCCTATCTTGCTCGACCACGCCACTCCGGATATGCAGTATATCAACGAGCTTATAAATACGCTCGGCCTTGACAACAGAAGAAAACACCTGCCGTCACAGTTGTCCGGCGGCCAGCAGCAAAGGGTGGCTATTGGGCGCGCCCTCGCGACCAAACCATCTATTATCCTTGCCGACGAACCGACAGGAAACCTTGACAGCAAATCCAGCAAAGAGGTTCTGTCGCTGCTGCACATGAGCGTTCAGCGCTTTAACCAGACTCTTATTGTAATTACCCATAACCCTGAAATCGCCGAGGGGGCTGACCGCATACTGCGCATTGAAGACGGAGTCGTAACTGAAGTCAAGGCAGGTGAGCGGCATGATGGATGAGAGAGGTATCGCCCTGCGCTATTTGAAAGCGCAAAAAAAACGCAGCATACTTCTGGCTTTCGGCGTAACCCTCGCCATTGCGCTTATCTGCGCCGTCTTTTCAATGTTAAACGCCATGCAGATGTATACGGTTATTGAGGCGAGCGAAAACGGTATATGGCATATTGTCGTCAAAAAAACCTCATCTGAGCAGGCTGGCCAGTTAGCAAAAAGAATTGATGTTGCCGCATCCGGACGTTCATTAGAAGCGGGAACGGCAATAATTAATGAAGATTTATCCATGGGGCTGACAGGCTGCGACGCTGACGGAGCGAATCAGCTTAATTTGCACATAAAAAACGGCAAGCTGCCCCAGTCTGATAATGAAATTGCGCTGGAAGAATGGGCAGCCCGCAAAATCAACTCAAAGCTTGCTGTCGGCGATACGATTACAGTCACTCTGATGGACAAAACCTCAAAAACATATAGAATCAGCGGAATCCTTAAAGACCACAACAAAAACAAGAGTAGTAATTATATTGCCGGCACCATCACTTTGAACGAGGCTAAACGTATAATGAAAACCGATAAATCCGATACCCTGTTGCAGGTTAAAAGCGGGGTTGATATAGAGGATTTTGTAAACAGCCTTGTCAAAGACCAGAAAATCAGCAAAGACTCGATTCTGCAGCATACCACCCTGCTCGCCGCAGAGGGAAGGTCAAAAAATGATAGTGCGAAGCAAATCTATATAATCGGCGGATTTCTCGCTCTGCTCGTGGTCTTTGCCGCCATTATAATGATTTACAACGTATTTAACATCTCCGTAGCCCAACGGGTCAGACAATTCGGTATGTTAAGGGCGCTCGGGGCTACTCCCAAACAAATCCGCACGCTTGTAAAATCAGAGGCAGTGTTTGTTTCGCTGTTTGGAGTGCTCCCAGGTATTCTGTGCGGCATAATTGCAACAAATGTGCTGCTTCTCTTCCTTAGGACAATAATGCCGGAGTATTTCAGTTTTTACAGCGGCAGTATTTATATCTCTTGGATTTCGCTTGTAATAGGCGCTGTAGTCGGAATACTGGCAACATTCATTTCTTCCCTGCTGCCAGCCCGAAAAGCTGGAAAGATTTCACCAATTGAAGCGATGACGTCAGTTGTACGCAGCGGCAACATTAAGAAAAAAACTGCCTGGGGTATTCTTACCAAAATACTTCCGATTGAGGCGGCTGTTTCCCAAAGGCGCCTTATGTTCCGCAAGCGTTCATTTATTGTTACAGCACTGTCGCTGTCTTTTGGCATACTGCTCATCCTGTCTTTCAGCCCGCTTACGGAACTATTCAAAATGGGAACCTCTCACAACTACGATTTAGGCGATATGTATATTATCACTGCCGACGGCTCAGGCATTCCAGACGGCCTTATTGATTCCATCGGAAAGATAGACGGCGTAGATAGGATATATCCAAAAAGAATGGCATCTGTTGACGCGACATTTGAATATAAACTGCTGGGCGACGACTACAAGGACAGCATTAAAGACGGTTCTCCGTTTTCGTTAAAAGCCGATTCAAATGGGTTTGTAAAGCCGCCGAGCAAGTCAACGCTTATCGGCATTAGTGACAGCGACCTTAATAATCTCAAATCAAAACTCGTTTTCGGACGCATTGACCCAAATCAGCTCAATAATGAAAACGGCGTAATTCTAATTTTGAATATGTCAACCTCCGCATGCAACTCTGACCTTCGTCCCGGACAATTTATCAAAGTCGGGCCGCGCAAGCTTAAAATATGCGGCATTGTTAAGCCTGACGCTCTGATGTATGCAGCTAATGACAAGGTATTTCTGGGTATGTATACAACAGAAAAGGTCTTTAACTCAATTAATTCAAATAAACCGAGCCTTGTTACGCTTAACCTTAAACGGGACGCAGACAGCGATATCGTTTTCAGCAAATTAAAGGAATTGACCAAGGGCAATAAAAATCTTAAGGTTTACAACCAAGCTGAAGGTCAGGATGTCTCAAAGAGGATTGTGCTGGTCGTTGACGTATTTGTGTATGGCTTCATCACAATAATTGCATTAATCGGAATCCTTAACATCATAAACACTATGAGCACCAGCATTATTACGAGAACCCGCGAAATAGGCCTGCTGCGGGCAAGCGGCATGACTATGGGGCAGGTTACGGCGATGGTTGCCTGTGAGTCGGCACTTTACGGCATACTTGCACTCATTATCGGCCTTGCCGCAGGTATACCGCTGCACCGCCAATTCTTTATCCTTTTGATAAAACGCAATTGCGGTATTCCGTGGGGCATGCCATGGTATCTCGTCATAATCTCCTCCATCATCACTGTCACCGCAGTTATGATTTCTATCATTTCCCCGCTCTCGCATATTAAGAAAATTGAAATCACACAGGCAGTAACAGTGGATTAAGGTGTTTTCATACCTACACAAGTCAAGTACCATCGGCTGAGCCGGCGGATTGATTAAACCCCTATAAGGGCATAACACTGGCAGGCACTATTTGCGCTCTGAAAACTGCCAATCGCCAAATACTTTCAAAGGAAGGTGGCCAGTCCTACAATGGGCTGGTCGCTTTTTTTGTTACCCTACTTTTGTAAATCCCTCTTTAAGCAATGCCTGTTCTGCATACTGCTTGTAATGATTGGGACGCAAATTTTTTGGTATAACAAATTTTTTATTTGTGACATTACATAAAATATGATAAACTTAAAGTAATCTTTTTGACATCTTGCAGCTGTCAGCGGCGGCAAGGTGTCTTTTTGATTATATGGACACTATTTTGCTCGTTATATATAAACAAAATCGGCGTAATGAGGGGGTATGGCTTTGAGAAAGAAGAGATTTTTTCCTTTGCAGATAAAAATACTGCTGCTTTCGCTATTTGTCGTTATCATTCCTATTACGACCTTTGGAATAATATCGTTTAATCAAACTTCACAGATTATGCAGCAGAAAATCAGTCTTTCAAATATGAATACGGTTGAACAAATCGGCAATAACATCGAATTCATTGTGCAAAATGTCCACGACATATCTTTATATTTAATCCAAAACGAAAATGTAAGAACTTATTTCCATCTGCAGGGGAACGAATCGATAGACACAATTTATCACAACAAGCTGAAGATCGAAAGCGATTTACAGCAACTGATATCACCGAAAATTTTCATAGACTCTATCTATATAAAAGGTGTTAACAATCTCGAATTGAATACAGCAGATCACCGGAATGAGTTAAGTCCCAATACGGTCAGCCGGTCAGCTGAGCTTTATGGGAAACCTATTTGGTATCTGGACACAGTTTATGATTATAAAAACAGGCCGATAAAAGTCTTATCCATGGTAAGGTCTATTTATGACACAAGCAACATCACAAGAAAGCTGGCGGTAATGAAAATTAATGTAAATGCCGACGCTTTTTATAATATTTACAAAGATAAAATGATTGTGGAAAGCGATGAGTTTTTTGTTCTGGACAACAACGACACTATCATTTCAGCCACAAGTTCGAATAAAGTCGGAGATACATTCGATTATTCAATGTTCAGCAAAAGCCGGTTGAATTCAGATATGGGTTACTTCCAGATCAAATTCAAGGGTCTTGTCTATCTGGTAACATACTATAAGTTCGGGAACAACGGATGGAAAATTATAAATATTGTTCCATTGAAGCAACTCTTGAAAGACAACACAAAGGTTCAGGACGACCTTATTATTACCATTATTATTTGCTTTGCGGTATGTACAGCAATAATAACGTTCTTTTCAGGAAGAATACTTGCCAGGCTTAAAAAATTGTCAAAATTAATGGGAAAAGTTGAAAACGAAGATTTTGACGTTTATATTGAGCCGAAAGGCAATGATGAGATAACCCGGTTATATCACAGCTTTAACAGAATGTCAGCCAAGCTTAAGGAACTGATACAAAAAGTCTATTCTGTTCAGCTAAAACAAAGAGAAGCTGAATTAATGGCTTTGCAGGCACAAATCAATCCGCACTTTCTGTATAATACGCTGGACAATATCTACTGGATGGGAAGAATGGAAAAGGCCTTTGAAACAAGTAAAATGGTTCAGGCTTTGTCAAAACTTTTCCGCCAGAGTTTGAACAACGGCGAAGAAACTACCAAAGTCAGAAATGAAATCGAGCATATAAAGAATTACATTATCATTCAGCAGATCAGATATAAGGATAAAATTACCTTTTCATTAAATGTCGAAGATGATACCCTCGAATACTTTACAATTAAGTTCGTGCTGCAGCCTTTGGTTGAAAACGCGATTGTCCACGGGCGCAGAGATCAGGATAAATGCGGCATGATTGACATAAGCGTTTTCAAAGAAAACGGAAAGCTGTTATTTAAGGTGGAAGATAACGGCGTTGGAGTAGATCTGGACGAGATTAACAGACTTTTAGAAGAGCCCGACGGTAAGCGCGGAATGGCAATAAAGAATGTAAATGACCGGATACAGCTTTTCTTCGGCGATGAGTATGGATTGAAATTTATAAAAAAGGAGAACGGCACAACAGTAATTGTAACACAACCGTTAATAGAGGAGGGCAAGCAATGATTAAGGTAATGATTATCGATGATGAGCATATAATCCGCACCGGCATCAGGACATCAATCGACTGGAATTCCTATGGTATGGCTGTCGTGGGTGAAGCGTCAAACGGCAAAGAGGCCCTGGAAAAGGCGTTGGAGGTTAAACCGGATATAGCGATTGTTGATATCAGAATGCCTGTAATGGATGGGCTGGAGTTTACCAGATTAATAAAAGAAAAAATGCCCGATATGAGGATTATCATTGTCAGCGGTTATGATGATTTTACGTATGCAAAGGAAGCGCTGCGTTTGGGAGTAAACGATTATTTGTTGAAACCCATTGGCGCAGATGAGCTCATCAACCTGACAAAAAAGCTGTGTAAAGAAATAATTGAGGAACGCAGAGAGCAGGACACGGAAAAGACATTGAAAAATATATTTACCGAAAATCTGCCTTATCTGCAGTCACACCTTATAAACTCCATTATAAAAGGGGAATATATAGACGAGAATTTTATCCATCAAAAAATGGATGAACTACAGATGAAATTGTCTGGGCGTTTTTTCGAAGTGGCCATAATCGATATAGACGACTTTTATCTTATCACTGAAAATTTGTCAGACCTGGAAAAAGAAAAATTAAAGGCTTCGGTAAAGATAATTGCAGACGACGTATTAAAGTCGTGGACTAACAGCGGCGGCGTTTATTTCAGTGAATTCGACTTTCTTATTGCGGTTATTAATGTAAAAAAATCCGGTCGCAAGGAACTTCACCAATTATATTCAAAAATCAAAAATGAAATAAGGGACAGGCTGAACCTAACAGTGACAATAGGCGTAAGCGACATGTGTTCCGGTATCTTAAATCTTTCGGAAGCCTATAATAAGGCTCTTACTGCACTTAGAAGCAAGGTATTTAAAGGTAAAAACAAAGTGCTTTATTATGAAGACAGCAAAAGACAGAACCCTTTGCCGGTTATATATCCATCGGAAGATGAAAAAGAGCTCCTTGATTCCCTTAAGACAATGAAAATCGATAAGATCAACAGCGTTATCGAGAAAATCTGCACTAACCTGTCAAATCATGCTGCTGACGAAAAAGAAGTAAAGAATATTTGCTTAAGGCTGATTATAATTGCCACCAGCGTCCTTGAGACGCTCGGCGTAAACTACAGGAAAAACAGTGTAATAGACTTTGACCCATACAGAGAAATTGAAAAATACGAAACAATCGCTGATATAGAAGCCTGGCTCAAACAAATATTCAGCAATTTCGTAGATGCTCTGCAAAACTATAAAAATGAAAAGTACAGCGGAATCGCGAAGATAGCCATTCAGTATATTGAGGAGAACTACTTTAAGGACATTAACGTACAGCAATTAGCGGCGGTTACTTGTGTTACGCCCAATTATTTCAGCCGGGTTTTTAAACGTGAAACGGGCAAGAGCTTTACCGAATGGCTAAACACAGTACGTATAGAGATGGCAAAAATGTACCTGAAAGATCCGAAATTGCGCATTTATGAGGTAGCTGACAAAGTTGGATATAACGATTACAAAATATTCAATTTCAATTTTAAGAAGTATGCTGGATGCACACCAAAGGAGTATCGCGAAAATATATGACACATTTTACGATATTATCATAGTTTTCGGTACTGGTTTTGTGTATTAAGTAGAATATATAATGAATACAAAGCTCGAGGCGCCGAGAGTTCTATGTTTAAGATGAGGATAAGAATGGGAGGTTTTCTATGAAAAAGCTTTCGGTAAAGATCGGTTCAATATTGCTGGCTTTAGCAATGACAGCTTCATTATCTGCCTGTAGCAACAACTCCACCACATCCGAATCAAAAAGTAGTAGTTCAGACGAAAAGATAACTTTATCAGTCATGCATATGTTCCCCAAGAGTAATACCGACGGTAACAGCATTGCATACAATAAAGCGCTCGATGAATTTAAAAAAGCCAATCCAAACATTATCATTAACGAAGAAGCTCTTGGCAACAACACTTATGAAACGAAAATCGCTGCGGTTGCAGCAGGAAATCAGCTGCCGGACCTATTCATATACAAAGGCTCCATGCTGGATATGTTTATAAACAACAAACTGATTAATGCGGTTGACGATGTTCTTGACAAAGACCCAGAATGGAAAAATGGTTTCTATGATGGTATATTTAATGATTTCGTAAAGGATGGCAAAACCTACGGTATTCCCTTCCAAAAGCTCGATACGCATTTGATTTTTTATAACACAAAAATATTCAACGATGTAGGCATTTCTGAATTCCCGACAACCTGGGCGGGATTTGTGGATGCTATCAAAAAGATTAAAGCTAAAGGCATCACACCTATTTCACTCGGCAATAAGGATAACTGGGTCGCGGAGTCCTGCATACTCAGCACGCTGGCTGATCGTTTTACCGGACCGGACTGGTTTGACAGCATAAAGAACAAGGGCGGTGCAAAGTTTACCGATCCTGAGTTTGTGCAGGCGCTGACAACATTGCAGGAACTTGCAAAAATGGGTGCTTTCAACAGCGATATGAACTCCCTTGATAACATGCAGCAGAAAACAGCTTACTATAACGGCAAAGCCGCCATGTTCATGGAAGGCAACTGGGCAATCAGCAGCGTTGTCAATGATGCTCCGAAGGAAATCTCCGAAAACACCAGCCTTGCAATCCTTCCGGCGGTTGACGGCGGCAAGGGCGATCCCCTTGATAACTCAGCGGGCGCCGCATGGTCTTGGAATGTTAACGCAAATGTAACAGGCGCTAAGAGAGACGCGGCATTTAAGTTTATCAAAGCAGTAACAGATTCTCATTATGCTACAATCGCCGTTGAAAACAACGCCTTCCCTGCCAGCAAACCCGAAAAAGTTGATAACAGCAAACTGGCTTCTCTTTCTGTAAAGTATCTTGATATTTCGGCAAAATTCAAGCCGGTTCCGATCTACGACTCACAGCTCCCGGCAGACCTGATTAATGTTATGAATACCGGTATTCAGAGCCTGATGATAAACAAAATGACCCCGCAGGAACTTGCTCAAAAGATACAAGCAGCCTACGAGGCAAGTAAATAAGAGATAACCCTTAGAGATATTTTTCCAGGGAGGCAACTCCCTGGAAAAAAATTAAGGAGTGCATCATGATTACCAAAACACTTCAGCCTAAGCGCGGCGTTATAGCCGCACTTCTTTTTCCTGGATTATTTATATATGGATTCATCGTCATTCTGCCACTTTTCACCTCTCTGTACTACAGTCTGTTCAATTACAGCGGCGGTCTAGCTTCGAAATTTATCGGCTTCCAGAACTATGCGCAGCTAATAAAAGACATGGATTTTTGGAATGCCTTTAAAAATAATTTGATAATTATTGCACTCTGCTTGATAGGCCAGTTGGGAATTGCAATGATTATCACAGTATTCATGACGTCCAAGCTGTTAAGATTCAATGCATTCCATAGAAATGTTATTTTCCTTCCGGCTGTTATATCGGCTGTTGTTGTAGGCTTTTTGTGGACCATCATATACAACAAGGATTATGGATTCTTAAATGTAATTTTGAAGAATATCGGTCTTGGTTCCTTGATTAAACCGTGGCTGGATGACCCGAAAATCGTAATGATTTCTGTAAGTATTCCAATAATATGGCAGTACATTGGATTTTATATGGTTATCTTTCTTTCGGCATATCAGAGCATTTCGCCTGATATTTTTGAAAGTGCGGAGCTGGACGGCGCAACCGGAATTAAAAGAACATTTTTTATTACACTGCCACTGATGAAGGATACAATGAAGGTCGCCGTAATGCTCTGCATAGCAGGCAACATGAAAATATTTGACCAGATTTACGTCATGACCGGCGGCGGACCAGGCAACAGTTCAACTGTGCTGGCGCAATACGCCTATCAGAATTCCTTTATCATGTTCAGACTGGGCTATGGCAGTGCAATTTCTATCGGTATCCTGATTCTTAGTGTCTCAATCATTCTTATCAGCCGGAGACTCTTTGGAGGAGATAAAGATGATACATAAAATTGCACACGGCCTATTAAAATTGGCAATAAACCTGTTTGTACTCTTGTTATCCATTTCGTGCATATTCCCGCTTATATGGATGCTCTATTCATCATTCAAGACAAGCAAGGAATTCAATCGTGATATTATTTCGCTTCCCACTCACATTCAGTTTGACAACTATCAAACAGTCATGAAAACCGCAAATTTTGTTGTTCCATTTCTTAATAGCATATTCAACAGTGTAATCTCAGTTATTCTTGTTATTATACTGGCTTTTGTAATAAGTTACTGCATAAGTAGGTACAGATTCAAAGCAAAAGGCTTTATTTATATATTGCTTTTATGCGGAATGCTGATTCCTATACACAGCCTGCTGGTGCCATTGTTTATACAGTTTAGGATTATCGGCCTGACTAATCAGCATTTTACGCTGATTCCTCCTTATGTGGCGATAGGTTTGCCGATGGCGGTGTTTCTGTTTGAAAGTTTTCTAAAATCAACACCGACCGAAATTGAAGAGGCGGCCTATATCGACGGAAGCAATCTGATGACCGTAATATTCAGAATTGTAATGCCGGTATGCCGTCCGGTTATCGCAACGGTTCTCATCCTTACGTTCTTGAACTCCTGGAACGAGTTCCCGTTTGCATTGGTGCTGCTTACAAATCCGAAATTAATGACTATTCCGGTAGCACTAACCAACTTCAACGGCCAGTATACAATTAATTATCCACAGCTTTTGGCTGCAATGACAATAGCGGTTCTGCCGGTTGTTCTGGTTTATATCTTATTCTCAAAGAATATTATACAGGGCATGACGGCGGGTTCAGTTAAAGGTTAGTCGAAAAATACTTTGTTAGAGGGTGAAATTATTGGAAAGAGGCGTATATTTTGACGGATGGTACAAGGACAACCATTGTTATCATCCCAGCTTGCCAATAAGAAATATCCGCATGATTGAGGATTTGGAGAAATACCGCGCTACGCTGCTTGTCTGGTCTGCATTGGGCGGCGGTTCAATATCACTGTCGTACCTTGAAAACGAGGCGTTTGGCAAGGTTGACCCAAGACTCAGGTTCTACGGATTTATGAACGATTCCGAGTATATCGCGGAATGCAATAAAAGGGGCATAAAGGTTTTCGGTATTGTCTTTGAGGTACAGGGCTGGGAGTTCCCGGTTGTACTAAGCGAAGATAAAAAGGAATTCCTTGATTTTAATATCATAAAAGGAGACAAGCCTCACGATTGGTACGGTCTGCGTGAATTCACCAGCGATAAATATCCCGATCTTTTTGAAAAGAAGTTCAGGGATTACTTCCCCGACGGATTATATAACAGCGACGGCGAAGAAGTAACCGATATCTGGGAAGAATGCTGCTCAAGAGATTTCTACGGCAATCCGACTCATTCGGAATGGGTCGAAGTAAAGGGACACAAGCATCAGGCGTATCAGATGTGCCGCAACAATCCCGTATGGCGCGAGTATTTGAAAAAAATAATAGAAATTCAAATCGACGCCGGGGTCGCCGGAGTTCAGCTTGATGAATGTGAGCTGCCGATGACATCTGTAAGATACGGCGGATGCTTCTGTAAAGACTGCATGAAACAGTTTAATGAATATCTGAAAGAGCTGAAAGCAAAAGGTGAACTGCCGTCAGAGCTTGCAGATGTTGACCTTGACAAATTCAATTACGGTGATTATCTGCGCGCAACTGGGCTGCCTTATCCGGGAAACATCAGCGACCTGCCTCTTTATAAATACTACTGGGATTTTCAGATGAGGGCTGTTAAGAAGCATTTCAACGAACTCGCGGATTACATACGGGAATACGGTGAAAAGAAGGGCAGAAAAGTACTCGTTTCAGGCAACTTCTTTAACATTATGCCGGTGTATTACCCGCTCGAGAGCAATGTGGACGTTATTATAACGGAAATGAGGCAAACCCTTTTTAAAGAAATAAGCTGGTACAGATATGTAGCGGGTTTTGCCGGTGACAAGCCTGTCATCGTGGCCGAAAATCCTTACGGAAGCGTAGTAATAGACCTTGTTAAAATGCTTAACAATGGCAAGGGGTATGACCTGTATAAATTATTGCTGGTTGAGGGTTCCGCATACGGCTGCAATATGGCGGTGCCTTACGGCGCATGGATGGGCAACACGGTAAAGGATGCCTTCTGGCCTCCGCGTGAAGTAACCGAGCAGGTACAGAACTTTATCGCCGATAATGAAAGGCTGTATTCCACCCATTCGGGCGCAAATTTACTTGTACTATACAGCTTCCCGAGCTATTACTGGAGAGAAGCGATAGCCGGTTACTCCAGCAGTGTACTGGATGACTCTGAAGGTGTTCTTTCATACAGCGTTATAGATGAAAATGATCCCAACAGCATCCGGCTTCCTTTCTGGGATGTAACGAAATGGCTTTCTAACAATCAGATTTGCTATGACGTAAAATTCATAGCTGACGGCGACTTGCGAGAGGATACGTTTAGCGGCGCTGATATTGATAAGTACGATTTGGTCGTATTGCCAGACTGCACTTATTTAACGCAAAATCAAGCTGATGTAATTGAGCAATTCGTCAAATCCGGCAAAAAAGTATTGGTATTCGGAAATACCGCGGAAAATATTCCGGGTTGGTTAGAGAACTTAAGGAAAATGGACGGCGTTTTCTATTGTCCGAATCCACGCGACAGAGCTGCCGCACTAAACGAATTTGCAAGCTGCTTTGAAAAAGCGTATGAGGGCATGCGTCAGATCTCAACAGACAATGATACTGTCGGTATACAAACTCACGAGATTGAGGGTGGGCTTGCCGTACATATCATAAACTATAACTATTCAGAAGATGCTGATGCGATTACGCCGATAGATAGGCTTAAACTCAAAGTTAATATTCCCGGAACAGAGTTTAAGAGCATAAAAGTCCATACGCTTGAAGGTAAGCCGTTAGAATTTAGCAGCAAGTCGGAAGGAAACATCTTTAATATTGAACTTCATAACGTTCCTCTTTATACCGTTGTTGAGCTTATTAAATAATGAAAGCTGGTAATAGAATGATAAGCAGGAAACAGTATGAAACAATATGTGAAAAAGTGCTGAAATTCTTTGAGAAAGCTTCAATAGCGATTACCGAAGACGAAAAGAAGAAAATTGAGGTTGCGGACTTCGGATTGAATGACATTGAAAATACAGGGCTTCAGTTGGTTACTTTTGTAAATACCGACAGGGTCTGCGCAAAGGAAATGGTACTCTTCCCTCACCAGACCTGCCCCGAACACCGGCATCCCGAAATGGGAAATTCGCCCGGCAAGGAGGAAACCTTCAGATGCAGATATGGAAAGGTTTATCTCTATGTTGAAGGCGAGAAAACAGAAAATCCACACTGCAAACCGCCTGCAGGCAGCGAACAGTATTATACAGTATTTCATGAAATTGTGCTCAATCCCGGCGAACAATATACTATCTACCCCAATACGCTGCATTGGTTTCAGGCTGGTGACGATGGTGCCATTGTATCGGAATTTTCAACCCATTCCGAGGACTCCCTTGACATTTTCACCGACGTCAGAATTGACAGAATCCCAAAGATAGGAGATTAAGTCCTAATAATCGCAATAAAAATTCAAGAAGGTGAAAACATGAATGGTAAAATGAAAGTCGGAGTTTTGAAGAGCACCGGAAATATAGTATTTGAGGAAAGAGAAATCCCTCAGATCAAAGAGAACGAAATTCTGGTAAAGATAAAACATGTCGGCATATGCGGTTCGGATTTACACTATTATGAGTACGGAAGAATCGGCGATTTCGTTGTAGAAAATCCAATCGTCCTCGGTCATGAGAGCGCCGGTGAAGTTGTAGCCGTCGGAGAAAAGGTAGCTGATCTCAAAATCGGTGACCTTGTAACGCTTGAACCCGGCTATACCTGCGGTAAATGTGAATTCTGCAAAACCGGCAGATATAATCTCTGCCCCAATGTAGTGTTTATGGCAACCCCGCCATACGACGGAGCGTTCGCGGAATATGTCGCGTATCCTGCCGACATGGCGTTTAAGCTGCCGGACGGAATGGATACGGTACAGGGCGCACTCATAGAGCCGCTCGCAGTAGGTATTTATGCTGCGCAACAGGGTAATGCCGGACTTGGGCAGTCGGCTGCTATTCTTGGCTCAGGATGTATCGGCCTCGTTACACTAATGGCTCTTAAAGCCATGGGAGTAACACGCATTTATGTGGCCGATGTTATTGAAAAGCGCCTGGCTAAAGCCGCAGAGCTTGGAGCGACAAAAGTTATTAATGCGGGTGAGCAGGATACGGTGAAAACCATTATGGAACTTACCTGCGGCAAAGGCGTTGATATGGTATTTGAAACAGCAGGCAGTAAGATTACCACATTACAGACTGCAGAACTTGTGAAGCGCGGCGGAACTGTTGTTTTGGTGGGTATGGCTCCCGAATCGAAATTGAACTATGATATCGGAAAACTGATGGGCAAAGAAGCAAGTATAAAAACAGTTTTCAGATATCGTAATATCTACCCAATTGCAATAGAAGCCGTCCAGAACGGGCTTATTCCCATTGACAAGATTGTAACTGATACGTTTAGTTTTGATGAGCTTCCGAAGGCGATTAGATACTCTATCGATAATAAATCCGATATTGTAAAGGCGGTAATCGAATTTAAATAATCGGAAGTAAGCGGTATGCCTGCGGCAAGACCGGCAAATTTGAAACGTGCCCGCAAAATTATTGCGGGCACGTTTTTGGTTAGTCTTTGCGGTAACGTGCGGTTTCACGCCGGTATGCACAACTGAGCTTATGGCATTTGCCAAAATGGCAAATGAATTCAAATCAAACGGAAGCGAATTGCTCGGCCTCTCCATTGATTCCAACCCTTCTCATATTAACTGGAGCCGTACAATGGAGCGGTATTCCTGGAAGGATATAAAAAACCCTAAAATAAACTTCCCCATAATTGCAGATAATTTCGGTAACATAGCAAAGCTCTACGGTATGCTGATGCCTGCTGCATCCGCAACAAGAACGGTCAGAAGCGTCTTTATTATTGACCCAAGCGGCACTATTAGGGCCATTCTTGTTTACCCCGTCTCAGCCGGCAGGAATATTAAAGAGATAATGAGGCTTCTTTTAGCTCTGCAGGCCCATGACAAAACCGGCAACGCAACACCGGCTGACTGGAACCCAGGAGACCCTCAGGTTATGCCCGCGCCACAGACCATGGCTGAAGCAGCGCAGCGGATGGAAGATAAGAAAAACGGTGCAAATTCCTGTCTTGACTGGTACATCAGTTTTACTAAAGAATCAAAACAAGAGCCTGTAATTCAATCAGTCAGGCCCGAAATGAAAGCTGCCGAAAAAAAGAGCACCCCTAACGACGGCAGCAGCTTTGATATGTCGGGAATTATCAGAATGATGGGCGCTGACGCAATACTGCCCCAGCAGAGTCAAAAACAATCTTCTTCAAATATGGCCGCTTCAAGGCTTTCCCCATCTTCTGTTTTTTCTGCCGCTTCGCCTTCAGTATCCTCCCCGTCTACTGCCCCAAGTAATCAAAAACAGGCAACTACACAGCCCTCCAAAAAACAGTCAGCCAAAACACCTTACCAGCCCTCTGCTCCATATTCCTTCGGCGGAGGAATAATGGAACAAAACAGGCTGTTATTTCCGTCAGATGATAAATTCGGTCTGAACAGAGAATATTTGATCACCCGCGACTATCCGAACAACAACAAATGATAAATATATAAAACAAGCCTCACATACATGGGGCTTGTTTTTATATGCAGATAATGCGCAGAAAATTAGCGGACCAACTTGCTTGTTTAACCTGTTTAAACTCGGCTAAAGGTATGTTATTAAAGCTTATTCCCGGCAGCATAGACTTAAAACACTGCAGAATTATTTTTAAAATTGAATTATAGTGCTTGAAATATTATTTTCTTTATGATATAATACTCAACGTCGCAAATCCGGGTGTGGCGCAGATGGTAGCGCGCTTGAATGGGGTTCAAGAGGCCGCTGGTTCAAATCCAGTCACTCGGACCATAAAATACTTATATCAAAGAAGGCATAAACCTACTTTGATATAAGTACTTTAAAGAGCAATAAAAAGCAAACCTGCCTGGTTAGGGCAGACATAGCGCTAATTAATAGCGTTCCCCCTCATCCGAGCGGGCCGCCCCCAATACAGTGACGTTGGCCGGGCGGAAGTATCATTATCCCTCTTGCGGTCATGGCGATTCAAGTGTACCACACTTGATTATTCCCTATTGGGTCGCTGCGACGCTATAAGCCCCGCGCAAGAGTTAAACGTTTGCTTTTTATTCTTTCAATTTTCAATGTTCAGTAGGTTTTCACCTAAGTGTTTTCAGGTGCTGGCTGAAAACACTCAAAAGGCAGACAAGTGACCAGTGCTTGTTTACCTTTTGACTATCCTCAGAATCACTGGTAAAAAATAATCAAGGGCTTTAGTGCCTCGTAACATCATAAAGCCCTTGATAATCTATCGCGAATGTGCTAAGATTGTAGCACATTACCTGCTCCCTAAAAGGTCTTATATGATGTACCGTGTATACATCTTGTAAGGCTGCCGTGTAAGTCTTTCCCGGGATTTACACGGCTGGGGAGCATTTATATTGCTCCGTTTTTTAATTATACACCATTTTGTACCTAATTTCAATATTTTTGGTCCAAAAAGTAAATTTTTTTGATAAAAAAGGTAGTGCCGAGTTGGCACTACCTTTTTTAATATCAAATTTCATAATGTGTCCACATGCTTAATATTTTTATTATTTTTTCCTCCTCTAAGACCTCATAGACAAGCCTGTGCTGAATATTTATCCTTCTCGAATAAGCTCCTCGTAAATCTCCCTGTAATTTTTCATATGGTGGAGGGTTCTTAAATGGATCGTCCTTTATAAGTTCAATAAGTGCCTTAGCCTTTTTATCAAGCTTTGCGGCTTTTAGCTTTGGTATATCTTTTAGAGCTTTTTTGTAATAAACAACCGAATACATTACCACTCCACCTTATCTTCCGGGACACATTCGGAAGCTGGCGTCTTCATTCCTTCTATAATTTGCTCCTTAACATTTGGTATTGAGCTTAAATACAGCGTTTCTATAAGGCCATTGTAATCTTCCTCGCTGAGTAACACAGCGTTACCAGCCTTAGTACTAATGTTTACTGGCTCATTATATTTAATCGTCTGTTCAATGATTCCGAAAATATTTTTTCTAAAATTCGTAATGTTTATATTAATCATTGTTATCCACTCTCCTATGTACATTATAGCGTACGTTCACAATTTTGTCAATATCTATGTACATAATTATGCGCGTTTACGGTCGACTTCATGCTGTATGAATTGAGACATATATTGTAAATCCAGATAAAACTTTTGTTGTATCGTTGATTACTTTCTCGCTTAGAACTATTTTCGAGACTGCTCGATTGTTTATATGTCAGTCATAATAAAAAATGTAGCGCCTATTTTGCACTACATTTTTTGTATCATTTATACGCTTTCATTATTTTTATTTATCTTAGGTGAGTTGTCGATTACAATACATCCTTTAGGTCTGCGGCCAAGTGCTCTTGGCTGGACTATTAACTCATAATCCAAAAGTTCAAGCATACGGACAAAATTTTTAACGCCGATATTCTCCTGAGTAAGTCTTTCATATACTACCGCATTGCTGCATTCCAATTTTTTTGCAAGATTGGCGTTAGTAACGCCTTTTTCTTTCATAATCTTTTTAAGCGCATCAGTAGCGTTCATTTATCATCACCGCCTCCCATAAATAGTATACAAATATATTTCTTGATTGTCAATAGGGTGGTGATTAAATAAATAATAAAAACATAATAACGACACAAAAGAATAGGCGCAGCAAGCATTTTCCCTATTCTTAAAAGCAATAAATATCTTTATTTTTTTCAAAGAAAGTATTTACAATCAGGATATTTCTTGATATAATATATACAAAAGAAAGGAGTGATAGCATATGAACATAATAAAAGGCCTTTTCTCTATCCTCGCAACATTTTCCATAATCTTTATGAATATTGCAACTACTATAATTGCGATATTCAAATACAAGGACGAGAAAAGGTCATATAAACGCCGAAAATAAATCGGCAAGATGTAGTAGGGCGGGTGACGCCGCCCTACTATTCCCCTATTATATAACAGAATGGAGGATAATACAAGATGAAGATGCGAATTTTTTTCACAACTCTTTCCGTTATTGATTTAGCGTATATACTAAATCTCGAAGCCAACAACCCAGTTATAAACATACTAATCGTCATCGCGCTAATAACTCTCACAGTAACTATGTTTCAATATCATAGAAGGCAAAAGAATTATCAAGAAAAAAATTAAAAGCAGATTTGCTCCTTACACTTCTTTTGTATCGTTGTCCATTTCGCCTATAAGGCCGCTTTTAACGCCGTTAATCCGTTTTTTCTATGCCGGCCATAAAAAATCTGGTCTGATTTTAAATCGCTTATAGGCCAAATTTATAGCGAATATAGTGTACGATAATTTTAACGGTTTTTATTACTATTTCAGTTCCAAAATAAACGCAGTGACAGCACGGATTCAGCATAGGCATAAGCATCGCAAAATGGTAATTTTGAGCGCGCTTTTAGCCTTTTAGTTTTTTATGCAGGATAAAGCATGATATCATTGATGATATCATGCAGGTACATCAGCCAGCAAAGCTGGCTGATTTTTTATGATATCACTTTTGTTATCATCGACATCATTCTGAAAATTGGAAATGATATCACTTTCTCTGCAAACCCGCATAATTATTGCTTTTGTTATGATATCACCAGTGATATCACATTTTTAAGAAACCTTCATTTTTCCTTGCTTTACTGTGCTATCACTATGTCTTTGATTTTAGTTTTCCGCATGGAGTTGTTCCATCGACATCCTGATAAACTCATCCATGTCATAACTCGGTGTATCTTGCCCTTCTCTGCCGCTGTCAGTTATTGCAAGACTTCTTAGCTTTGCAGCACGACCTGCCTTTATAAGCGATGCCTTTAGATAATCTTCGGGCGACATTATTTGTCCCAAGCAGCTTTGCTCGGCAAAGCGATCAATCACTCCATCAATGTCGGCAGAAGTAAGCGAAGATATTGCGTCTTCCCCGTTTTTGCGTACAATGCCACATATGATATTCTTGAGCGGTTCAATCATTTTTTTATGTCGTATAGAATTAAGACCTATCGCTTCGATAACTTTTTCAAGTTTTGCGGGCGTTTCGTTTTTGTCTTTGCTTGCCTTATCATTCTCTCCGTCGAAATCCTGATAAGGGGAGTTAGAGGGGATTGATGTAGTCTCTATAATAGTCTCTATAATAGTCTCTGGTATTGTTTGGACACTGTGTCCCTTCGATTGGACACTGTGTCCCTTCGATTGGACATTTTGTCCCTTCGATTGGACATTTTGTCCCTTCGACTGGACATTTTGTCCCTTCGATTGGACATTTTGTCCCTTCGATTGGACATTTTGTCCCTTCGATTGGACATTTTGTCCCTTCGATTGGACATTTTGTCCCTCCGTATTCTCAGACATATTTTCAGATAAAGAATTATCATTTTTATCTCCTGTTTGTTCTGAAAAATCGACTCGATATCCTTCGAGAGAATATCCTTTCGAGTACAGTGCATCAATTATTTTTATTAGATTTACTCTGTACTGGTACTTGTGATCATAAAGAGATTGAGGGTTATTGCGACGTTCAAGAAAACCTTTTTTTACGAGGTTATTAAGTTTGCGCCCGATAGTTTTTACGCTCTCCATACTCATAATTTCATCTTTCATTTCGGCAGCAGATTTATGTATCCATCCATTCAGCAGAGGCAAATTCATATCCACTGCTTCTCCTGTCGCCTCGCAGCGCTGTTTTTCTTCCTCTATAAATTTATCAAAATCACTGACACGTTCACTCCAGTAGATCATTTGGTTCAATATAATAGCTTCGGTCAAATCACCGGTTATCGCTATGTATTCCTCTTTTATTACCGCACGTTTTACTCTGCGAGCTTCCTTTTCCTCTAACATCTTTACATCTCTCCTTAATTTACAAATAATGGGAGACGAAACATACCGCCTCCCTATAATGCAACTTATTTCAATTAACCCAAAATAAAGAAATTTGCTCGACCACAGAGCTTCTTTCGGTCATATTCTGCAAGCCGCACAAGGAAGCGTGCTGCTTCCTGTTTCGGAACCGCGTTTTCTTGAGCAATCAAATCTATAAAATCAGATAAAGAATTTGTAACCCAAATATTCAGCTTATTTACATACTGTACAGAACTTCCTCTTACAAGTCTCATACTGGTTTCCTTTAGAAGCTGCGAATAATAACATTTAGAATACTCAAGAATCGTTCTTAATGCACGAAGATATATCATTCCATACTTTTCGGCAAAGAGTTTTACAAACTCATCATCATCCTTCGTAAGCCTAATTGTTATTGATTTTGCATAAATCTTTCTATTCTGCATTCGTTTTCATCCCTTCCGAGTGCCAATTCGGCACTTTAAATTTAAACATTGTATAAAAATAGCGAGTGCCAATTCGGCACTCGCTATTTCAGTCATCAAACATTCCAATTTTGAGAGTTGCTTTTTTTCTGGCTACATAGTTTTTAATTTCGTCGCTGGTAAGATAAGAAACATTTGAAAGCTCCACCTGATTATTCCGTGTAAAAGGCTCTAACTTTTTAATGTAATTCCAGTAAAGATCAAGTTTAACTTTTACCGGAAGACAGCCACCTTTCATAACAACGAAAGTGCCTTTTGGCATCCCTATTATTTCTCCTGGCGTCATAAGCGGGCGAGCTATCATATTGAGGTTTGTAGACGTTCTTGAGCCGGCGGAAATACTGCCTGACTGAACCGTCATGGTATCAAGCGTTTTTGATAGTTCCTCGGCTGTCGAACGTGAAGAAGGTGACATATACGAGAACATTGTTATCTGGCAGGCATCTCGTAGTATTTTTGCCATCTTCGAGTCATAATTTTTTTCGAGCTGCGCATAGCTTTGAAGCGCGATCATAAACCGTATCCCGCGTGACCTTACTGCGGTAAACAAAACATCAATGTCTTTAATCGGTGGCATATTACCAAATTCGTCCCAAAGACAAAGTACTTGGCGTGAAAGCTCACCAGACGGATTTTCATTTGCTTGTTCAATAAGATCATTCATAAGATATCGAATGAAAAGCGACGCAAAAAAATGCCTCGTCGTATTTTCGTCAGGCACAACAAGGAATATTGCGGTTGGTTCTTTAATAAAGTCTATATCATTTATTTCCGGAGACTGCTCGCAAACCATCTGTTCTAATTCCGCATCAATAAATGACACGAGTTTTCCAAGAGCAGATGAAAAAATGTTCATGCTTGTTCTGACATCTGCTTTCATAGACGGCCCTGCGAAGTTCATAATTCTGTCATTGTCTACATATTTCAGAAGTTCTTCGAGGCGGTTTTTCTGTACGGTTTCAGTACTGTCTTCCGTCAAGCCGTTTAGCTCAATTAACAGCTTAAATACGGATATTATATGGCGTTGGTTTTTCTCTCCATATTCCGAAACAAGAAGAATTAGGGCTGTTATAAGTCCCTCAGAAGTTTCGTTGAAAAACTGGCCACTGTCACTTATGCCTTTTACGTCTACATTTTTTACTATCGACGCTGAAAGGATTTTTGCATACCGTTCAGCTCTTGCATAATGCAATATTTTTTTGCTCTGATCGCTTTCTGACTTGTACTTGTCTATTTCTTCATTTACCGTGTTCATAAGATTAACCTTAAAGCTTTTTAACGGATAACGAAAATCAAGATATAGAACCCTATAACCGTCTTTTTCAAGCTGTCGCCCACAAGTCGATAATTCCTCCCCTTTACAGTCAAGTATGAGCATACTTGCGCCCTTACCTTTCGTCTTGCGGTTTACAGCACCGTTATATAGTATCGTAGGTATAAACACCCTTTTCGTCTTGCCACCGCCTGGAGGTGAGATAAGAAGTAGATTTTGATCAGAAGTATCAATTTTCCAATACTTTCGTTTGCTTTCACGCTCAATGACAAATCCAGGCTGACGTTCGTAACCGGGCTGCACTTCTGGATATTGTTTTATTTTTTCTTCTTTACTCGCCCAACGTGCAGTACCGTGCTGCCCGTTACCAACGCGGGTTGCACTTATATCATTAAGGTTACGGCCAAAGAATAACATAGGAATTACGCAAATTACTGATAAAAGTATTTTTGCTGGCCATAAATACGGTATACTTGAAAAAAATGCTATCGTCTTATCTGTTGCGTCAAATATGTTGCCTATTGAAAATATGTATGTGAGCAAGCCGTAGATCATAACAAAGGCTAAGACTCCTGCAACTGCCTTTTCCCCTTTTGAATAATTAAACAACTAAATCCCTCCCCAAAAAAGTGTAATTATAAAGCCTGTCGAAAGAAACGGTGCGAATGGTATCCGTGATTTTCCATTCGCGTATTTTATCGCAATTAATATAAAAGACGTAGCTCCTCCGAGCAGGAATGCAATAATAAGCGACCAAATAGGTGATAAACCTCCTACAAAAAGGCCGGCCGCTGCGGCAAGTTTTACGTCGCCGCCTCCCATGCCTGAGTGCATAGAAATTAAAAGTATTGGTATACCACCTGCAAGAGCGCCAACAATATGACGATAAAAAGGCGGAGACAAAAAGCTATAAACAAGCCCCGTCCCCGCTATAATTATGTTTATAATGTCTGGTATCTTCATCGTCTTTAAATCTATTACAGCCGCGGCCGAGAGTTCGGCTATAAACGCCGCAGCAAGAATATATAGTGCCGTGACCGTCACTCCTTTTTGTTTTTCCATTTTGATTTTTCAGGTTCAATACTTATTACATCACTCATTCCTCCAGTCCATTGAAAAAATTTTCTTTTACCTGTTCTTTCTTCGGTTTCTGTTGCTGAGCTCGTTCCCTATTCTGATACCTGTCGCGTCCAATCGTAATTCCGCGATTTTCAAGTTCTTTATCAAGGCCTTGCGTAATGTGGTTGTAAGCTTTGCTTATCCTTCTAAAGCACTTCTCAATTGGTATGTTGTTACCCTTAATTTTATCGTAATATTGAGCGAGATAATCCTTATTCATATCGGATAATGGAAGGTTCAGACGCCGCTGTATCATATGGCTTAGTACTTCTGCCTCAAATTCCATAATTTCTTTCGGTTGTGTGCTCGTCTTGTGCATCAATGCGTGGGCGAATTCGTGTACCATTGTGGCTACTTTCTCACTGTCATTCAACAAGTTGTTTATCGTAATTGTACTGTTGCTTGGACTATAAAAGCCTTTAAGCGCTATCGAATGGACATTGTCCTCAATTACCCTTAAACCTGACATTATAGCGAAAGATTTAAGGCTATCGTAAATAACAGCATGGCCGCCACTATCATATCCCATATCATAAAATTTCGGGTAATCTGATGTAGGACAGGTAGTCTGTGATATATCGAAAACATACGCGGTAGTGTAATATGTTCTCTTTTGCGTTTCTATTTCATTTGAATATATTTTGTCAAGCATTTCGCGCGGAACATAACGGACGTTTTTCCATTCCTCCGTCTGCGGGTCTTTGTAGTACGTTACTTCATACGGCCTTAATATCCTAATAGCTTTTTCTCCGCGCTTTACATTGTAACCAAGATCCTTCCAACGTCTATAACCTGCGACATATGTCGCACCCCTATTTTGTTTGTAAATTAGAATGGTGTTATTAAGACTATAGTTCCAAAATTTTGCCTTAAAATCTATAAGTTCGGCCATGAGGCGCGGATCACGTTTATAATTCTCGATTTCTTTAATAATACTTCGCTTTATTTTATCGAATTCAGTGTCGTGTGAATCTGCCTTGTTGTAAACCCTGCGGACTTTGTTTTCTCCTTTCAGCAATTCATACCTTGCCATAACGCGGTTGAAATCTGCGTCGGAAAGTCTTATGCCCAATTTTTTTACATCCGAATAAACAGAAGCCGGATCTATTATGTATTCGATGTCCGTTTTTACATAGCTGTCATGATGGAGGCCATTTTCTTTGGTTTTTGAAACAAACACGGAACCTGGATATTTTTTATTATCCTTATACGTTTTATCAGATGTTATGTTGAAGCAAATATATTCCCCTGTTTCGGTCATCCCGGCAACAAGCAAAAGACGCCGGGCTTCCTCCTTTGAGTCGTAAAATTTTATTGTTCCCTGAACGATTTCATGATTATTTTCCATTTCAAAACACTCCTTATTTCTTAAATTTGAACACAAAAAAGAGCCGCAATAACGGCTCTGATAATTTATTATTTATTACCATGCAGGATTTTCGACCATGCATCCCAGCTTCCGCAATGCAAAAAACTTCATTTTCTTTCCCTGATTCGCAGAATTCAATGAGCTGAGTGTATTTACCGTCTTCGCCCTTATCCTTTAGTATATCTATAGAGTCGTAAGGGAAAACATTGAGAAAAAGTTTGGCAATTTCAAGGACTATGCTGGTTTCAGGTAGTATTAATTCTGCAATTATCTTCTCCCCATAAGGTGTTCCACTCCACATTTTATATAAAGTAAGTAATATGAGATTAAAAAGGCACTGAAATTCAATTGAATTTCAGTGCCTTTTTACCTAAATATTATTAGTAAGCTATCATCGTGTCCCCGTCAAACTGAATATGATAGGGATTATCTATTGTTCTTTCCTCTTTGTAAGTGAGAAGCTCGTCAGCCTGTGCCTTTGTCAGCTTCTGAGCATCCGGAACAGTTATATAAAAATAAGTGTTCTGCGGATGAAGTGGATGGGCGATTATTGCTTTTGCTGGGTCATCTGGACCGGTGGACTTTTCTATCGCTACAGCACAGATACCCTTTTGAGACAAATCATTATTAAGTTCGTTCAGTGCAAAAAGCATTTCAGCCTCACTGTCGCTTAATTCTTCAATCGGCTTTAAAAAACGAGCTTCAATCTGTTCACCGAGAAGAAACTGCTCGGCATCTTCCTCTGGCAGCTCTGTAAACATATATTTCCCGCTGTCTGTCTTTACGATTACCTTTCCGTTGATGTAATAAATCGCTTGATTTGGTTCCTGCATTAAAAATTCTTTCTCAGCTGCATAAATCGATACATCCTCACTAATCGGCTGCTTTACTTCTTTAATCATATTGCTTTCTCCCTTTCTTAATATGATATTTCGTCGGCATAATTCTTCCGACGAGAATGTTTTCTGCGGACTCTAAACCTCGCGGCCCTATGCGTTCCATGAAGTTTAATGTCTGCAGAATGACCCAAATCATATCGAGTATCACTGCCGATTGTGTAAGCGATTTCACGCATTGGAAGTAGCAACGTATATGCAGCTTCTTGTCTGTTATTATTTTGATATTATAACATATTTTTAGTAGGAATACTACCTTTTTGCAGCTGATTTAAAACAAACTCGGCGTAGTTGTTACCAGCGGCAACAGAATATTTGAGCTAACATCTTTGCTACCCTATTCCTTTCGGCGCCTTCACTGCGACTAAGAAGCTTCCAGAGAGCAAATTCTGTATTGCTATATTATCACACCCTTAATTCATTCAATAGAGATGCCGAAATATATGGGTTTGCCTGACAAGTAATCAAAATTTAGTTCTCTATTCCCGTTCTTATATAAAATACTCTCGATTGAACCTGTTTCTATCTTTGTTGGATTGCCTAATGCGGCAATTAGCTTATTTTTAGTAAGCATACCGTCAAAATATATTGTCCTAAAATGACTATCGTAAGCGTCATTCTGGTATGCCTTAACGATAGTACATTCTATAAGTTTTTTTGGAGAATTACTTGTATTTTTCACAGTCAATCCGCAAAAAGCGGTTTGACTTATAGATTTATTAAAAATCATGGCCGGTTGAGACTCACCCGGCGCAACAACTTTGAATTTATTGTTTGAAGTGGTGAATCCGCCATTAAGAACAACGCTCAATGATTGACCGAGTTTAAACTGTTTTCCGCATATGTAGAAATAATAAAAGTCGCTTGATGACATATAGTTTGACGGAATCGATGTATTAACAGTTGGTAATTTAACTGTACTTGTTTTTTTATTGGCCGAGCTGGTATTCGATTTCGTAGCATTTGTAGTCTTGCCGCTTGATTTATCTTTCGACATACCTGATGATTGATTCTTTGGCGCGTCGTTTGATTTATCTTGTGTCTTGCCGCTTGACTTATTTTTCTGCTTATCAGATGATTGATCCTTCGGCGCGTCGCTTGATTTATCTTTTTGCGTGCCTGGTGATTGATCTGTTTTCGTCGTTGTTGTAGAGCTTGATGAATTGGTATTATCTATTGATGTGTTTGAACTTTCTGCTGCTGTATCTGATGCTGTTATGACATTTTCTTCGAGAGTGCCATGCTTTAAAATAATCTCTTTTTGCGGCTTCAAATTTACATTTATAGCAACCGCGGCAATAATCGCCGCCGCGAGTACTGTTACCGCGCAGAACGATATTATTACTTTGCCTTTTTTGCTTTTAAGTATCTCTTTGATTTTCTCGTTTTTCATAGTCATTCATTCCATTTGCTGTTTATTGTCTATATTAACGGAGGATAATGTCTTCCTACCAATGTTTTTTCTTTTTTATTATAGCTACAATTGGTCGATATTTCAATTTATTTGTCAATATCGGTCATTTTACCTAAATAAATCGGCATATCAAATGTTCTAAAACAGTGTATACAAGCGTTTTTTAAGCCCATCCGGCATTATCTCGTTTTCGGTGTGAAATGCACCTTTGAAGCGTATTCTTTCACAGTTCCATATAAGCAAAAAGGGGCTGTATCCAACACTGATAAAACCCAGTGTTTGATACAGCCCTTTACAATATTTCAACTGTTATAGATTATAGAGTTCTTCTGCTTCCATTACAGAAATACCGTTCTGCTTAAGTACTTCAGTCGCTTTTTCATTATCGGAAACCTTAAAGATTACCAGCGCTTTTCCGCCCACTTTTCCGGCAAAGGCATACATATATTCTATTGCTATGTCCGCTTTCTGGAATATAGACAGTACTTTTGAGAGTGCGCCCGGTTCGTCAGAAATGCCTACCGCAAGCACTTCCTTTACTATGACTGTGAATTCCGCCTCGTTAAGCACTTTGTTCGCAAGCTCAGGGTCGTTGACAATAAGACGCAGTATGCCAAAGTCTGTGGTATCGGCGATAGACATGGCACGGATATTTATTCCGCTGTCAGCAAGCGTTTTTGTTACTTCGGCAAGCCTTCCCTCTTTGTTCTCAAGGAAAACGGAAATTTGTTTTACCATAACAACTCACCCCAGTTTTATATTTGTTAAGACTGCTATATCCTGCGGTTGTCAATTACGCGCTTTACCTTGCCCTCACTGCGTACCAGCGTTTTCGGCTCAACCATACGCACTTTGGCATTTATCCCAAGTACCGTATCAAGCCTTGCCCTGATCTTTTGCTCAACATTTTCGACCTCTTTTACCTCATCCGAGAAAATAGACGGGTTCATTTCAACCTGAACCTCGAGAACGTCCATATTATCAACACGATTGACGATAATCTGATAGTTTGGGGTAGTACCCGCAACCTCGAGAAGCACGCCTTCAATCTGGGACGGAAATACGTTGACTCCACGAATAATCAGCATGTCATCGGAACGGCCAGTGACTTTCTTCATTCTCGCAGTCGTGCGCCCGCATGAGCACCTTTCCGTCACAAGCTGTGAAATATCATGGGTGCAGTAGCGAATAAGCGGAAGCCCCTCTTTTGACAGCGTCGTGAAAACTATTTCGCCGGTACTTCCCTCCGGCAAAACTTCTCCGGTATCTGGATCTATTATTTCCGCTATAAAATTGTCCTCCTGTATGTGCATGCCGTCCTGTGCCTCACATTCGCACGCGACGCCGGGACCCATAACCTCGCTGAGACCATAGATATCAATGGCTTTAATGCCAAGGCTCCGCTCAATATCGGCGCGCATCTGCTCCGACCACGGCTCAGCGCCGAAAATGCCCAACCTAAGCTTTGTGTCCTCCGGCTTTATACCCATTTCTGCCATTGTTTCGGCTATATAAAGGCAATATGACGGCGTACATGCGAGGACAGTCGTTCCGAAATCAACCATGGTCTGTATCTGGCGCTTTGTATTGCCGCCGGAAATCGGAATAACTGAAGCTCCGATCTTTTCACAGCCATAATGGATACCCAGCCCGCCGGTGAACAGTCCATATCCGTAAGCAATCTGGACAATGTCGCCGCGGGTAACGCCGGCTGAGGTCAAAGCCCTCGCAAGACATTCCGCCCACATGTCGATATCGTGAGCAGTGTAGCCGACAACGGTTTGTTTGCCCGTCGTTCCAGATGAAGCATGAATACGGACAATCTGCTCCATTGGAGCGGCAAACATACCGAACGGGTATGTATCTCGCAGATCCTGTTTATATGTAAACGGCAAAAGCTTTAAGTCATCAACTGACTTTATATCGCCGGGCAAAAGACCAATTTTCTGCATTTTTTCTCTATAGTGCGGAACATTGGTGTAAACATATTTAACAAGCCTGCAGAGTTTTTGTGACTGGATATTCCTAATCTCGTCCCTGGACATTGTTTCAGCGTATTCGTTGAAATATTTCACTTACAGCTTCCCCTTTCAAATCCCATGTCAAACGCTTTGAGGTTAAGCTCTAACGCCTTTTGCGGGACGCATTTCGCCACCGAATCGCGCCATATCTCGCGGTCAATCCCTCCAAGGCCAAGTCCCGCCATCACGCCGATAAGCACAATGTTTACCGCCCTGATGTCGCCGCACTGAGTGGCAATTTCAGCAGCGTCGAGCGTTATCGCGTTAATATCGCTCTTCTTGAGAGAATCAATAATGCCTTCAGGATATTTTTCCGCACCTGCAATAACAGGCATAGGGTCAATTTGCTGTTCATTGACAATCAATGTGCCCTGCGGTTTTAGATATTTCAAAAAGCGTACAGCTTCAAGCGCCTCGAAGGACAGTATCAAATCCGCGTCACCGATATCTACAAGCGGCGAATTTACCTTTTGACCGAAACGCACATATGTTACAACACTTCCGCCGCGCTGTGACATTCCATGAACTTCCGAAACCTTTACGTCATATCCGGCGGCAAGCGCTGCTCCGCCGATAACTCGGCTTGCGAGAAGAGTGCCCTGACCGCCGACACCGACAATCATTATATTCATTCCCTGCATAATCTCCATTACTCCTTTACCTTACAATAGCGCCAAAGGCACACATTTTTGTGCAAAGGCCGCAGCCGCAGCACAGAGCATTGTTAATCATAATGCCGTCATCTTTCTTTACTATTGCCGGACATCCAAGTCGCATGCAACTGCTGCACTTTTTGCACTTTTCGGTATCAATAGCGTAAGGCGCCCCGTAATGAACATTTTTGAGCAGAGCGCAGGGACGCTGCGAAATGACAACTGAAGGCTCTTCCACAGCCGTTTCCTCGCGAAGAACCTTTTCGAATTCTTTAAGGTCGAACGGGTCGCAGATTCGGACGCGCGAAACGCCGATGGCCTCACAAAGCTTTTCGATGTCCACCTGTTTTGTCGGCTCGTTCTTTATGGTAAAGCCGGTGGTCGGGTTGTGCTGGTGTCCCGTCATACCGGTTATTGAGTTGTCAAGGATAACAACTGTAGATACGCCTTTGTTGTAAACTATGTCGATAAGTCCCGTAATACCGGAATGGATAAATGTAGAATCGCCCAGAACAGCAATCGTCTTCTTTGCAAAATCCTTGCCGCGTGCTTTTTCCATGCCGTGGGCCATGCCTATGCTGGCACCCATGCAGACGCAGGTATCCATTGCTTCCGACGGCGGCAGAGCACCGAGCGTATAGCAGCCGATATCGCCGCAGACGGTAAGCCCAAGCTTTTTAAATACAAAGAACGCTGCTCGATGGGGGCACCCCGGGCACATAACCGGCGGCCTCTGCGGAATATTGCCGAACGCAGCAGGCTGTTTGAAGTCTTGACGATAGTCCTCTTCAACAATGTCAGCGCAGATATCGGCAAAGCTGTTCCTGACCATATTTGTAGAAAGCTCGCCCTGAAGCGTCAGTCTCTCTTTTCCGATGACCTTTATGCCGAGCTTTTTGATGTGGTCCTCGAAATACGGTTCAAGTTCCTCGACGACAATGAGGGTTTTGACCTGTGACGCAAAATCAGCGATTTTCTTTTCCGGAAGCGGATAGACAAGGCCCAATTTTAAGAAACTCGCCTTTGGATAAGCTTCCTTTGCATATTGGTATGCTATGCCCGAGCAGATTATACCGACCTCACGGCTGCCCCATTCAATACGATTGAGCTCCGTTTCTTCAGCAAATTCCCGCAAGTCATTGTCGCGTTTCTCAACAACCTGGTGGCGTACTTTCGCCATGCCCGGCATCATGACATATTTTCTGAAATCCTTCTTATATTCCTTTAATTTATAGTCCTCGCGCGGGGATGTTTCAACAAGGCTCTGGGAATGAGCGATTCTTGTGGTCAGCCTTAAAAGGAAGGGCGTGTCAAACCGCTCGCTCAGTTTGAGGGCCTCACGTGTGAAATCATAACACTCTTGGCTGTCGGCAGGCTCAAGCATCGGGACATGCGCAGAGCGGGCGTAATAGCGGCTGTCCTGCTCATTCTGGCTCGAGTGCATGCCCGGGTCATCGGCAACAGCTATAATCATACCGCCGTTTACGCCTGTGTACGAAACGGTAAAAAGCGGGTCTGCAGCGACATTTAAGCCGACGTGCTTCATGGCGCAGATTGAACGCGCACCGGCAACTGACGCGCCGATAGCAACCTCAGTCGCTACTTTTTCATTCGGCGCCCATTCGCTGTAAACATCATCAAACTTGGCAATATTCTCTGTAATCTCTGTGCTTGGCGTTCCGGGATATGCCGAAGCAACCGTACCGCCGCCATCGCGGAATCCGTGTGCAACGGCTTCATTTCCTAACATCAATCGTTTCAATTCCATACCTCCAAAAAGCGTCTGCGTTCTTTTTCTTTTACCAATAAATGTCCTTAAAATAAACGTATTTTTATGTATCAATGAATATACATAGATATACAAATTGCATCTAATTCTTGAGTTTTAAATGTGAACCGGTGCATATTTAATAATGTATGTTAATATTTATTCTATCACATTTGTTTGTGCTGTTCAATGTGCATTTTGCAAGGCCGTTCAAAAAAAAATTCTTTTTTACGAAATTTACTGCCAATTTATTTGCCCCTATACGCTATTATGTGATATAATAGTAAACACATCATGCATCAAGGGGTTATTTAATTGGTAAGTATAACTTCAAAACGAGTAATCATAATCACAGGCCATTACGGCAGCGGAAAAACCAATTTTGCTATAAACCTCGCCCTTGACATATCGCATAACGAACGGGTCTGTCTTGCAGATTTGGATATAGTTAATCCATATTTCAGAGCGGCGGACAGCAAAGATATATTGGAAAAGTCAGGAGTGCAAGTTTTGGCTCCGATTTATGCGGGATCAAACCTTGATATACCAGCCCTGCCGCCTCAGTTTTATTCACTTTTTACTGATAAATCAAGGCGGGTTATCCTTGATGTAGGCGGTGATGACGCCGGAGCGGCTGCTCTTGGGCAATATGCAAAGATTATCAAAGAAGAGGACAACTTCGAGCACCTCTATGTAATCAACGCCCGCAGAGCGCTGACCCAGACGCCGGAGGATGCCGTTCAAATCCTTCATGAAATTGAGGCCGCTGGCCATGTTCCAATAACCGCTATTGTCAATAACACCAACCTTTCAAACGAAACCGATGCCGGAATTGTCCGGGAATCCGTCGCGTTTGCAAATGAGGTATCGCGCCTGTCTTCCCTTCCTATTAAATGCACTACGGTCAAAGAATCAATAGCCAAAGAGCTTTCCGACATAGAGAACATCTATCCAGTAAAAATTTATGTCAAAACGCCTTGGCAGGAATGATTTCAGCTAATAAATATACAGTACGTTCTACGTATTGCTTCATATATAAATAATCTTACGGTTTTACCGAAAACATTACGCCAATCTCACCACCGCGGTGATTTTATATATTCTTAGGAGGTGTCGCAATGCCAAAAGTCACTGTCAATGAAGACTTGTGCAAAGGCTGTGGACTGTGTGTAACAGCCTGTCCGAAAAAAATTATGGTTCTAAGCGATAAGCTTAACAAAAAGGGATATCACCCGGCCCATGTCTTTGAAATCGAAAAATGCATAGGCTGTGCTATGTGTGCCGTTATGTGTCCCGATGTCGCCATTAAAGTCGAAAAGTAATTTTCCGGCTTGCTTCACATTTCGTAAGTCTTTTGGAACTTTTCAATTGTAAATGAACGGAGGTTTTTACATAATGGCTGAAAAAGTATTAATGAAAGGAAATGAGGCACTGGCCGAAGCCGCTATTCAAGCAGGCTGCCGCCATTTTTTCGGCTACCCGATTACGCCTCAGACTGAAGTCGCAGCTTATATGTCAAAGCGCATGCCTAAAATCGGCGGTACATATCTGCAGGCCGAATCAGAAATCGCTGCCATAAACATGGTTTTGGGTGCTGCATCCGCCGGCGTACGTGCTATGACATCATCTTCCTCGCCTGGAATTAGCCTTAAAAGTGAAGGCGTATCATATATAGCGGGTTCCGATCTGCCCTGCCTGATTGTAAACGTCGAAAGAGGTGGCCCTGGCCTCGGCGGTATCCAGCCGTCACAGTCCGACTATTGGCAGGCCACACGCGCCCTCGGCCACGGCGATTTCCAGCTCATCGTCCTTGCTCCTTCAACCGTTCAGGAAATGGTCGATTTTGTATTTTTGGCATTCGACCTTGCAGATACATACCGTATGCCCGCTATGATTCTCGCCGACGGTATGCTCGGCCAGATGATGGAACCGGTCGTCATCGAGAAACCGGAAAACCACAATATTCCGCCAAAAACCTGGGCTACAACAGGCACAGAGTGCAAGAGAAAACACAACATCATAAACTCCCTCTACCTGAAACCTGAAGAGCTTAACGAAATAAACGTCAAGCGCTTTGAAAGGTATGAGATAGTCAAAGCTAAAGAAGCACGCGCAGAATGTCTCTATACTGAAGACGCAGACCTTATTGTAACAGCGTTCGGTGCGACATCCCGAATAGTCAAGAGCGCCGTCAAAGCTGCCCGCGAAAAGGGCCTCAAGGTCGGCGTTATACGTCCTATCACGCTCTGGCCGTTCCCGGTTGAAGCATATAAGAAAGCTGCAAAGACTGCAAAGGCTTTCTTGTCAGTTGAAATGAACATGGGACAGATGGTTGACGACGTTAAACTCGCAATCGACTGCTCACGCCCTGTGCATTTCTTTGGACACACCGGCGGCGTAATTCCCACCCCCGCCGAAGTCCTCGAAAACATTGAAAAAATCCTGGGAGGTGTTCAATAATGGCTGTAGTGTTCGATAGACCCCACGCACTTCTCGACGTGCCGTTCCACTATTGCCCCGGCTGCACGCACGGCATTATCCACAGGCTGGTGGCTGAAGCCATTGACGAGCTTGGTATTGAGGGCAAAACAATAGGTGTCGCACCTGTTGGCTGCGCCGTTATGGCATACGACTACTTCGCATGCGACATGGTTGAGGCCGCTCACGGACGTGCGCCCGCAGTTGCAACCGGACTCAAGAGAGCGCTTCCCGACCGCATAGTTTTCACATATCAGGGCGACGGCGACCTTGCCGCTATCGGTACCGCTGAAACCGTTCACAGCGCTACCAGAGGGGAAAACATCACTGTTATCTTCGTCAACAACGCGATTTACGGCATGACCGGCGGACAGATGGCGCCGACAACACTTCCGGGCCAGGTCACACAGACAACTCCTTACGGCAGAGACGTCAAATACGCCGGATACCCTGTCCGCGTATGCGAGATGCTCTCAACGCTTGACGGCGTTGCCTATGCAGAGCGCGTTTCCGTCGACTGCGTAAAGAATATAAACACCGCTAAAAAGGCCATCAAAAAAGCTTTCGAGAATCAGATTAAGGGCCTTGGCTTCTCAATTGTAGAGGTTATTTCAAGCTGCCCGACAAACTGGGGTATGTCCCCGAAAGACGCACTGCAGTGGATTCGGGACAATATGATCCCCTACTACCCGCTCGGTGTTTATAAAGACAAAACGCAGGAGGTGGACAAATAATGGCTTTCACACACAGCATACTGCTCGCTGGATTCGGCGGTCAGGGCATACTTTTCGCAGGTAAAGTCATCGCTTATGCGGGCCTTGTCGACGGCCGCGAAGTTTCTTGGCTCCCGTCATACGGCCCCGAAATGCGCGGTGGCACAGCTAACTGCAGTGTTACAATTTCAGACGAGCCCATTGGTTCGCCGCTTATCATAAACCCATCCATTCTTATTGCCATGAACCTCCCGTCCCTTGATAAATTTATCAATAATGTCATTCCCGGAGGCATTGTCATTGTCGATTCCACACTCATCAACAAGAAAGTTGAGCGCACCGACGTTAAAACATTCTATGTTCCGGCAACAGGTCTTGCAGACGAAAAGGGTCTCCGCGGCCTTGCCAACATGATTATCCTCGGCAAGCTGCTTAAAGAAACCAAGTTTGCGGATTATGATTCGGTTATCGCCGGACTTCGCAAGTCAGTCCCCCCGCGCAAGGCACAGTTGATTGACTCGAATATTAAGGCAATCGGCATTGGCATGGAACTCTGATAACTTTTTGAAAACTTCCGCCGAATATGGCCCATGTATTATGGGATGTCATATTCGGCGGATTTTTTATTATAAATAAGGCTTTTTTGAGCATTAATAATTATTGCAATAAATATTGACTTCTGTGCTCATCAGCTATAAAATAATGACATTAATACACATTTAAAAGGAATTATAAAATGTATGAATATATATGATAAAGATTTTTATGCGCACAGCGATAAAGATCGCAATCTTAAACAATATCTGAAGTGCATAGAGGATCTCCTGGCAAACGACAAAGTAAAATCCATGTCAAAATACATCCAGCACAGCGATGTTAACTGCCTTGAACATTCTCTATCGGTTTCATATTACAGCTTCATAGTCTGCCGTTATTTGCATCTTGACTGGCGCTCCGCGGCTCGCGGCGGGCTGCTGCATGACCTTTTTCTTTACGATTGGCATAAGCCGCACCCCGGCAGGTTTCATGCCTTCTCTCACCCCTCTATTGCTCTTAAAAATGCCGAAATCTTTAACCTGAATAAAACCGAAAAAGATATAATTAAAAAACATATGTGGCCTTTGACGATTATTCCGCCGCGTTCCCTTGAATCGCTTATCGTCTCTTTAGTGGATAAATACTGCGCCTTTATTGAATCCTCTGGACTGCGCTACGCTTTCCCTATATTTCGCTTTCGCGGCCATCTTTTCGGAATGAACGAACGGTATATCCGCAATATGGTTATTGCCCAACCAGATTACTAAATTTAAAAGCCCCGGTTTTAATACCGGGGCTTTTCTTAATATCTTTTATATTTATATTTCTTCATTCTTCGCCTGTTAAGCATGCGTTTGCGTTTGTTAAAGTGAACGCTGAGTATTATATAAACAATAAGCAAAATTACCAGCAGCACCGCAACTATCTTGAACCATATGGAATTGAAGAATTTTGTTATTATGGAAAGGATATAAAGCGACATGCTGCGGTCAACATTTTCGCTCGCCACCAGTTTCACGGTGCCTAACTTCTGCAATTTCCCGTCTGCGGTGATAAGCATTACATCTTCGCTGCCTATCACATCACCTTTTTTGATGGGGGCTGTGACTTTGCTCGGCACATGCACATCAATCTTGAGGTCAGAAGTTTTAAAGGAGTTAGGAACTAAGGCATTCAACTGGGTTTCTGGCTTCAAAAGCAGCTTGGTTTTGTTCGCGGCAAGCTCAACTGAAACCTGGGCAGCAGTGTCAGTGGTTTTCACTACTGGTTTTATATCAAAGTTCCTGAAAACCCACTTATACAAAGCCTTTGTCTCTGAAAAAGCGGTGTTGACACCGTCTTTCATCTCACCGCCCATTGCAACGCAGTAATACGTCTTTCCGTCTTTTTCGGCATAGGATACGAGACATTTGCCCGCCGGCGTCGTGGAACCCGTCTTTATGCCCTTAACATATTTATAATAGCTCTTAGTCATGTTCTCCATGATAAGATAATTGGTGTTTCTTAAAATGCGCTCTTCTTTAACTATGTTGGTCGGCGGCAATTTATATGTCTGTGTGGCAACAATGCTTTTAAGTTTGGGTATCGTCATTGCATACTTTGCAAGAATGTAGACGTCGACAGCAGTCGTATAATGATCCGGGTCATGGAGCCCGTGTGGGTTTACATAGTGAGTATTCTTAAGGCCTATTTCCTTGGCCTTTTTATTCATTTGTTCGACAAAATCCTCAACCGAACCGGAGGTTACGCGCGCGAGCGTATTCGCTGCGTCATCGCCGGACTTGATAAGAATACAGTTTAAAAGCTGCTCAATTGTCAGCTCTTCCCCGGCTTTCAGCGGAACCTTGCTGTCATAAGGAGTAAGTTCAGCGAGATCCTCTTGTTCTACAGTTACCTTTGTATCTAATTTGTCTTTAAATTTTTCACAAACGAGTATTGCCGTCATAAGTTTCGTTATAGACGCCGGATATACTTTTTCATTTTGATTTTTCTGGTAGATAACAGTATTGACGTCTGTATTGATAAGGTATACAGCATTAACTGTTGGCGTTGTGGGAGGATTCCATAGGGCAGATGCCTTTAATGCAGAAAATTCCGATAGTGTTAAGCAAAAAATCAGCAAAAAAATTACACTTTTTATTGGTTTACGCATGGACAACTCCTCTAAAATAGATGTATTATATATAAGAACTATGTAAATTCTGAATTTATTTAAAATAATTTTAGGCTTCTCTAAAGCACATCTGTAATAATTATAACAGCCTTTGAGCAAAAATGAAACGATAAATTAAAAAGGAGTTAGACAAAATGAAAAAACCAGGTTTTGACACCCTTATGATCCACGCGGGACAAACACCGGATACCGATACACTTTCGCGGGGTCTTCCGATTTATCAGACAACGGCGTATGTATTTAAAAACGTAAAACATGCCCGCGACCTGTTCGCATTAAAAGAAGAAGGCAATATCTATACAAGGCTCCAAAATCCTACAAACGATGTCCTTGAAAAGCGTATCGCAGCCCTTGACGGCGGTATAGGAGGACTTGCGGCCTCTTCCGGACACGCGGCGATGTTTATGACCTTCGCAAATCTTTGCTCACAGGGCGATGAGATTGTTTCGTCTATCTGCATTTACGGCGGCGCCATTAACATGATGGGAGTATCTTTAAAGAAGCTCGGCATTAAAGTAAACTTCGTCGACCCGGACGATTTCGACGCTTGGGAAGCCGCAGTGACAGACCGCACCAAGGCGTTCTTCGTTGAAGCCGTCGGCAACCCGAACGCAAATGTGGCAGATATCGAAAGAATTGCAAAAATTGCGCACAGCCACGGTATTCCCCTTATAGTCGATTCCACCTTTACTACGCCTTATCTCCTTCGGCCAATTGAATGGGGTGCCGATATTGTCATCCATTCGGCGACCAAATTCCTTGGCGGGCACGGCTCATCTATGGAGGGTATTGTCGTTGATTCAGGCCGCTTTGAATGGCTCGGCAATCCACGCTTTCCCGATTTCAACAACCCGGACGAAAGCTATCACGGCATTGTTTATGCAAAAGACTGCGGCAACGCGGCCTTTATCAACAAACTGCGCGCCAACGTAATGCGCGATTACGGTGCCGTTGCCTCGCCGTTTAACTCATATTTAATCCTTCAGGGTGTTGAAACGCTGTCGCTGAGAATGCAGAGGCACTCTGAAAATGCCCAGCGTATAGCAGAATACCTGAGCGAAAGCCCATATGTCAAGTTTGTCAACTATCCTGGGCTTAAATCAAGCAAATATTACGAACTCGCTCAGAAGTACCTGCCTCGCGGGTGCGGCGGCGTATTCACTTTCGGCCTCAACGGCGACAGAAAAACCTGCGAAAGGTTTATTGAGTCACTACAAATCTTCTCACACGTTGCAAACGTCGGCGATGTCCGCTCACTCGTAATCCATCCGGCTTCGACAACACATAGTCAGCTTTCCGACGAACAGCTTGCCGCCGCCGGTATTACTCCGACAACGATACGGCTGTCAATAGGCCTTGAAGACGTCAACGACCTTATAGACGACCTCGAGAACGCCATGAAAGCAGCCCAATAACATAAAATTAGCTACATCATCGTCCCCGCCCAAAAGGCGGGGATTTCCTTTTCTGGCAAGTTGAAATTTATTCTGCATTGCGATAAAATGAAAAATAATTAATTTTTAAGTCAGGAGAAACGGATTATATTGTCTTTAGTCTGTAATATGGAAGTTGCAGTCCTTAATTTGAACAATCTATTCTGCGATGTTGATTTAACAAGTTCATCAATTGATTTTGTATCTGCATTTTTATCGACTTTTTCGCAGATTTATACCTTTGCAGTCCGGTGGATAATGCCGTTGCTCGCTATAGCTATTGTGGTCAGATGCGTGCTGCCCCTTATTTCAAAGCGCCGGAAGAGCGCCCCATGGGGATATCTCATCATGCAAAATGGCGTAGAACTGCCGCTCTATCATTGGGAAAATTCAATCGGACGAAGCAGGCTGAGCGATGTTGTTCTGAACTTCCCGTTTATTTCGCGAAGCCATGCAGTTATTACCCTTTCCGAAGGCCATTGGGTGATAACCGACCTTGATTCCAAAGGCGGCGTTCAGGTAAACGGCGAGGATATAACCGAACCGACCATCGTTACCGAAAGTGATGTTATTTCCCTCGCTGGCCTTGAACTCAGGCTGAGAAACGCCGACGCGGCAGCGATTGCTGAACGCACTGAAGAAAACAGCGGCGTGCAATTGTCCCCCGGCAGCACTATGCTGATGATTGTTATTTTTCAGATTTTGGGCGCACTTCAGCTCTTTTTGGCAGCGGGCAAAGACATCAAACCCACCGTAATACTCGCTTTCTTCTTGTTCATAGTTGCGGAGAGTATCCATTATTTCATTTTTAAACACGGGGTAAAGTCTTTTGAACTTGAGATGCTCGCATATTTCCTCTGCGGGATAGGGCTTTTCGCCGTGGCAACCCGCTCACCCAACGCTGTCATAAAGCAATTTGTTGCAATCATTATCGGTATTGCGGGTTATTCCGTTTTCCTTTTCCTACTCCGAGATCTTGACCGCGCGCAGAAAGTTAAATATGTAATAATGGCCGCTGCGGTCGTCCTCCTTTTGCTCAACATTTTTCTTGGACAAGTTCGAAATGGAGCCAGAAACTGGATAAGCCTCGGTTTATTCACAATTCAGCCGATGGAGTTTGTCAAGGTCGCGTTTGTGCTCGCCGGAGCGGCAACCCTTGACCGATTGCTCACAACGCGAAACCTGACTTCGTTCATAGTCTTTTCCGGCGCATGTATCGGCACACTTGCGATTACAAAGGATTTCGGCACAGCGCTGGTCTTTTTCTGCGCCTTCGTCGTCATTGCGTTTATGCGCTCCGGTGACCTGCGAACCATTGCACTTATCTGTGCCGGCGCCGGTCTCGCCGGACTCGCCGTTATTTCCTTCATGCCGTACGTTTCATCGCGCTTCGCCGTTTGGAGGCATGCGTGGGAATATGCAAACTCCAAAGGTTATCAGCAGACGCGCACTATGGTCGCTTCTGCAAGCGGCGGTCTTTTGGGCGTCGGAGGCGGGAAAGGATATCTTAAAAATGTCGCTGCTTCCGATACCGACCTCGTATTCGGAATTGTCTGCGAGGAATGGGGGCTTATTATCGCCCTCACGGTGGTTTTCGTAATAGTGTTCTTTGCCTTTTATGCTGTGTTTTCTGTAAAAAGCTGCCGCTCATCTTTTTATTCGATATCGGCCTGTGGGGTCGCCGCCATTTTCCTTATGCAGACCGCGCTCAATGTTTTCGGCTCGGTGGATATACTTCCGCTCACCGGCGTAACGCTGCCGTTTGTCTCAAACGGCGGTTCATCAATCGTCACCTGCTGGTGTCTGCTTGTGTTCATCAAATCCGAGCGGTTTGTGCCACGCAGAGCAGTCAAAAGTTTAACCTGAAAGGGACGGACTTTTAGAACATGAAAATTCAATCTCGGCGTGCTGTCATAGTTTTATTCCTCCTTGGATTCTTTATATTCGGAATAGTATTCTTTGTCAGCTCTTATTTAAAGAATGCTTCAACATGGGTGTTCTATTCCGGAAACAAGCACATATATAAAAACGGCCGGATAAGTACAGGTACAATCTATGACCGGAATGGGCTTACCCTTTTCAGCACTGAAGGCGGCAAAGTAAAATATAATTCGGATAAAACGATACGCACCGCAGTCATGCATGCGGTAGGCGATTCCGAAGGCAATGTTTCAACCGGCGCATTGTATGCTTTTAAAAAGCAGTTGAGCGGCTGGAACCTTGTAAACGGCGTCTATCATGGCAATGGAAGCGGAAACGCCATCAGCCTCACTATTGACGCAAAGCTATGTGCTGTCGCCTATGAGGCTTTGGCTGGGCGCCACGGAACGGTCGGCGTATACAACTATAAAACCGGCGATATCCTCTGCATGGTCAGCACCCCGTCCTTCGACCCGGAAAATCCTCCGAAAGTTGACCCGGATTCGGAAGAACACAATGGAATATATATGAACAGGCTGCTGTCGTCGACATATACCCCTGGCTCTGTCTTTAAACTTGTAACACTTGCCGCCGCAATTGATAATATTTCAGGCGTAACTGACAGGACCTTTAGATGCAACGGGACACTTAAAATCGACGGCGGAAAGGTGACGTGCCCTTCTTCCCACGGGAAGCAAAATCTTAGCGAGGCGCTTGCAAACTCATGTAATACCGCCTTCGCCGAGCTTGCTATAGAGGCCGGCGCAAATCAATTACAAGCATACGCACAAAAAGCAGGGTTTAACTCTGTTATGTATATAGACGGCATAAAAACCGCACAGGGAAAAGTAGATGTCACTGCCGCAAGCAAAACCGATTTGGGTTGGGCAGGCATCGGACAATATACCGACACCGCAAACCCGGCTACCTTTATGGCTTACATGGGGGCCATCGCAAATAACGGCGTCAGGGTTACGCCAAAGCTCCTTTTAAACTCAAAGAGCAAACAAACCAGTGTGTTGTCACCTGACACCGCCGACAAAATTAAAACGTATATGCGCAACGACACTATCCTAAATTACGGTGAAAGAAATTACCCCGGCCTCCACCTGTGTGCAAAATCCGGTACCGCTCAGATTAACGGTCAGCAGCCAAACGCGTGGTTTGCTGGGTTCTTGGACAGAAAGGACTGCCCCCTCGCCTTTGTCGTGGTCGTTGAAAACGGCGGCGCAGGCAGCAAGGTATCAGGCCCTATCGCGGGAAAGGTTCTGCAGGAAGCAGTCAAGACGTATGCCGGAAAGATGTAAAAAAACGAAAGGAGTAGGGTATTGGAAGGACTTAAATATAAATATGAAAGCCTGTATCATCATCTAAAGAATCAAATACTCAATGGGACACTTAAATATGGCGACAAAATACCGCCCGAAAATGAATTGGCATCACAATTTTCATTGAGCCGTTATACCGTTCGGCGGGCAATAGAGCTTTTAACCAATGAAGGGTTGCTCGAAAAGCGGCATGGAAGCGGCACATTTGTTAAAAATACAAGTACTGCGTTAAACCGAAGCAATGTTATCGGCGTCATTACTACATATCTCGACGACTATATTTTCCCGAGCATAATAAGGGGTATAGAAACAGTCCTGACTCAGCATGGATACTCCTTAAGCCTCGGGATTACAGAAAACAAAACTGAAAAAGAAACCGCTTGCCTGCGCTCTATGCTGGATCAGAATATCGACGGACTTATTATCGAAGGCACAAAGAGCACACTTGTCAACCCGAACATCGCACTCCTTGAAACAATAAAGTCACGCAATATCCCAATAGTATTTATCAACAGCAACTATCCTGATTTTGAAAGCTCATACGTGATGATGGACGATGAAGGCTCCGGAAAAATGGTTGCTGATTATTTGTTGGATCAAGGGCACAGGAAAATAGGCGGAATATTTAAGTTAGATGATATACAGGGGCACAGACGTTTCCGCGGAATAGAAAAAGCCTTATACGAAAGGCATGTCCCAATATGTGAAGATTCTTTTATCTGGTACACTACTGAAAATATGGAATCCATTTTCCGCCCGGAATACGATCGCCTTTTTTTGCAGAGGTTTAAAGATATTTCCGCACTGATTTGTTACAATGACCAAATAGCGGTGAAAGCCATGCAGACTTTTGAGCGCAACGGCATATCTGTCCCGTCAGATATCTCCGTTGTTGGATTTGATAATTCAGATCTCTGCGAACTATCTCATGTTAAGCTGACATCTGTTACACACGCGCGAAAGGACATGGGAGAATCCGCCGCCAGAACGCTGCTGGAATTGATGTCAAAGAAAAAAGATGACAAATCTCAGATTAAAATTTATCTCAAATCTGAGCTTATCGTCCGGGATTCCGTAAAAAAATATGAACCGCGTATTCCTTGACATACATATTGTGGTGTTCTATTATATAATTAGTTGTACGGATAAATATAACATACGTATGACTTATAGAAAATATGAACAAAACTTTTCCTCATTAGCCGGCTCTGGTTAGCATAACAGTAGTATAGGGATACATATTTAGGCGAGTTCCAGCGTCGGCGCAAGACTCAGACTACAAAATTTTGCGATAATTTATGTGAAACTGCGGCATCATAGATAAATAGAAGTGTGAACCGAACCAGTGCTTTGTCATAGTCGCCTTGTATCTAATAGTCAGAAAAGGTTCGGACAATTCTACTAATGTCTAAAAATTCCCGATTGCGGGAAGTTAATGCGCTGCAGAATAAAAACCATAGAAAGGTGATTTGCATTGAAAGAGTTTATCGAAAAGGGGCAAACAGCACTTGGAATCGAGTTTGGTTCCACACGGATCAAGGCGGTATTAATTGGCCCAGATTATACTCCAATCGCCTCCGGAGCACATGATTGGGAAAACCGCCTTGAAAACGGAATATGGACATACACCCTCGACGATATCTGGACAGGTATCCGGGACGCCTATGCCAAGTTGGCCGCTGATGTGCAGGATAAATACGGCCTAAAGCTAAAAACGGTGGGAGCTATAGGTATCTCTGGCATGATGCATGGTTATCTGCCGTTCGACGCCAATGATAACCTGCTGACATCTTTCCGCACATGGCGTAATACAATCACAGAACAGGCGGCAGCAAAATTAACTGATGTTTTCAAATGCAATATACCCCAGCGGTGGAGTATTGCACATCTGTATCAAGCGATTCTAAACAAGGAATCTCATGTAAAAGATATCGCCTTCCTGACAACATTGGCTGGATATGTGCATTGGAAACTGACCGGCCAAAAGGTGCTCGGCATCGGCGAGGCGTCGGGCATGTTCCCGATTGACAGCAATACGCTCAATTATAACAGCCGGATGATGGAGCAATTTAAACAGCTGATAGCCGAATACAATTTCAAATGGTCACTCGACAGCATTTTGCCAAAAGTATTGACCGCCGGTGAAGAAGCCGGAACATTAACCGCTGAAGGAGCAAAATTGCTGGATCCTACCGGAACATTACAGCCGGGTATCCCAATGTGCCCGCCCGAGGGCGATGCCGGCACCGGTATGACCGCCACAAACAGCGTTGCGGTGCGCACAGGAAATGTAAGCGCCGGTACATCGGTGTTTGCAATGGTGGTGCTTGACAAGGAGCTTTCCAAAGTCTATACCGAGCTTGATATGGTAACCACCCCTACCGGCAAACCAGTAGCGATGGTACATTGCAATAACTGCACCGGCGATCTGGACGCATGGATTAAGTTGTTTAACGAGGTGCTCGTTGAGTTTGGAGTCAACGTTCCCAAGTATAAGCTTTATGACCAACTTTACTTCAAGGCTTTGGAAGCAGATACCGATGCAGGCGGCCTTGTACATTATAATTATTTCTCCGGTGAACCGATTACGGAGCTGTCTGAGGGAAGGCCCCTTTTCGCCCGGCTGCCAGACGCCAAGTTCAACCTCAAAAACTTTATGCGGAGCCTTGTTTATTCCACAATGGCCACGCTCAAAATCGGCATGGATATCCTGACTGAAAAAGAAGGCGTTAAGGTAGAGAAGCTGCTGGGACACGGCGGTCTTTTCAAGGCCAAGGGTGTTGCACAAAAGTTTTTGTCCGCTGCGCTCAATGTGCCTGTGGCGGTTATGGAAACCGCGGGAGAAGGCGGTCCCTGGGGAATGGCTCTGCTTGCGGCATATATGAAGCAAAAAGGTGAAAACGAAACTTTGGAGGATTTCTTGGCAAATAAAGTCTTTGCTTCTGCTAAATACGACATAGTTTCACCAGAGCCAGACGACAAAAAAGGCTTTTCGACTTACCTTAACCGCTACATTGGCGGTTTGGCTGCCGAGCGCGCCGCCGTTGAGCATATAGTGCGCTGATATGCAGTAGCCGTATATGCACAACTTTGCAGCGCTGATACAAAAGTAAACATCTAATATATTTTTAAGGAGTCGAAATCTATGCTCGAAGAATTGAAACAGCGCGTTTTAAAAGCAAATCTTGACCTTCCAAAGCACAACCTTGTTGTATTCACATGGGGTAATGTTTCCGGCATTGACCGCGAGAGCGGGCTTGTCGTAATTAAACCTTCCGGTGTACCATATGAAGAGCTTAAGGCTGAAGATATGGTTGTGGTAGATTTGGACGGCAATAAAGTTGAGGGCAAACTTAACCCTTCTTCAGATACACCGACACATTTGCAGCTTTACAAAGCATTTAAAAACATCGGCGGTATTGTCCATACACATTCACGCTGGGCAACCATTTGGGCGCAGGCAGGTCTGGGCATACCCGCTCTCGGAACAACTCACGCAGACTATTTTTATGGTGAAGTTCCCTGCACTAGAAAGATGACGCGCGAGGAAATAGAGGGAGAATATGAAAAGGAAACTGGCAAAGTCATAATAGAGCGTTTCTCTGGCATGAATCCCGACTATGTCCCCGGCGTCCTTGTCCATTCACACGGGCCTTTCACATGGGGCAGTTCGCCGGAAGAAGCGGTTTATCATTCCGTAGTTCTCGAAGAAGTGGCTATGTTGGCATGGCATACACTTACGCTGCCCGGTGCTGATAAAGGCCCCATGCAGCAAGAGCTGCTCGATAGGCACTTTTTGCGTAAACACGGTCCAAACGCCTATTACGGCCAAAAAGGCTGACTCTAAAACGTAGTAACCCCTCCAAGCTGAATATATATTTAAATACCAATCTTGTAACTGCGCAAAACGGCCGTCTCAAAGAAATTTACTTTGAGACGGTTTTTTATGTATTTATTATTAAACTACAATATCTTTCTGTGCAGGACGTTACCTAATTCGGCATTCAAATCAAAAATATAGCGAAACAAATCGTTTACCATTGCCTTTTTATGCTGCTGCGGGGAAAGCAAATAGCAGTCTATAAGCCTGTCTCCCCTCTTCGCCCTGTAATAAAGCCTGTGATTGCCGTCGACTACCAGATAACGCTGATTGAGATACGGGAATTCGGCGACTATAATGGGCCTTTTGTTATGCTTTGCCCGCCTAAGCCCGTTTTTGGTGATTCCACTTAAGTTGACGAGGTTTATAAGCTTATCCGTTTCCATCTTTATGGGCTTGATATTCGACGCAGATATAATTGACTTAAGCTTTCTTACACTCCAGATAAGGTTATAGTAATCGTTCCCGATACCGGTCTCAAAATACTTTTCATAATATTCATCGCTTTTTCGCAAGGTACGCCTTATCCTTCGAATATTATAACGATATATCACCGCAAGCTCATTCTTATATTTGTCAATCATAAACTGCCTTTGCTTTTCATCATTGTTGGGATAGCCATGATAAGAGTTAAACAAAAATTCTATTGTGTCATCAAGACTAAATATATCGCTCTGTTTAATCCTTCTGCCGCTTCTTAAATACCTGACAAGATGTTTCATTATATCCGCCCCGCTGTATTTATCCCTATGATTAAATATATGAATGTGCAGGGCAATATTACATCAGGGAAAATTTTATAATAATACTATTGGCGGCAAGCATATAAGGCACTGTAATTGCCGGGTAAAATATTAGTAGATACTCAAATGAAACCCCGTTATGGGCTTAACGTTTGTGATATAATAAATTTGCAATATAAAATTCGGCAATTTACTGCATATTATTTTTTACCGGAGGCAAAATTTATGAAAGTTTTGTTCATTGGCGGAACCGGCAAAATCAGCATGGCTATTTCAAGGCAGCTAATTGAGGCAGGGCACGAATTGTATCTCCTTAACCGTGGCTCAAGAAACAGCGAACTCGGTGGCAGCGTCAAAACCATAACAGCGGATATTCACGACGAACAAACAGCAGCAAAGCTCTTAGACGGACTTACATTTGATGTAGTCGCAGACTTTATCGCATTCGACACTCCGGATGTCGAAAGAGATGTAAGGCTGTTTGAGGGCAAAACTAAACAGTATATTTTTATCAGTTCAGCTTCCGCTTATCAGAAGCCACTTTCCGATTACAGGATTACAGAAAGCACACCGCTTGCAAATCCTTACTGGGAATATTCAAGAAAAAAGATTGCCTGCGAAGAATATCTGTTAAAGCGGTACAGGGAGACAGGGTTCCCTGTTACCATTGTAAGGCCCAGCCATACCTATGATGAACGCAGTATCCCGCTCGGTATTCACGGCGAAAAAGGAAGCTGGCAAGTAGCAAAGCGTATGCTCGAAGGAAAGCCGGTGATTATCCAAGGCGACGGCACATCACTTTGGACAATGACGCATAACTCCGATTTTGCAAGGGCATTCATCGGCCTTATGAACAACATTCACGCCATCGGACAAGCTGTCCAGATTACCTCTGACGAATCGCTGACCTGGAACCAGATTTATGAATGTATCGCCGACGCTTTGGGCGTTAAATTAAACGCCGTCCACGTCTCATCTGAATTTTTAGCGGCCTGCAGCAATGATAAATATGATTTCTATGGGTCCCTTCTCGGCGACAAATCGAACTCCGTCGTTTTCGACAACACAAAATTAAAAAGGCTAGTTCCCGGTTTTACGGCACAGGTTCGCTTTGACCAAGGCGTTAAGCAAACTGTCAATTACATCTTAAAGCACCCGGAACTTCAAGTCGAAGACCCGGAATTCGACGCATGGTGCGACAAAGTCATTAAAGCCCTCGATGACGCCATAAAAGCAGTCAAACAATAAGTTTTCTTAAGGACTTGCCAGGGCTTATCCCAGATTAGATCCGAGGAACAGGGGTAAGCCCTGCGCAAAGTCTTGCGGCAATATGAACTCAAAAAATAAATCCCATTATTTTCATGCTATGGAACAAAAAGTTTGTAATTTATACTTGACATGCAATATATCGTGTATTATAATATAAAGGCAGTCGAGAGACAGAGCAAATCAAACAATTAGATATCGCGGAGTGGAGCAGTCTGGTAGCTCGTCGGGCTCATAACCCGAAGGTCGTTGGTTCAAATCCAGCCTCCGCAACCAGAACTTAAGACCGCCGTAAGTTTTACGGCGGTCTTTTTATGCGTTTATGCGGTTAATATGGCAAAGCCTTCGCTTTTTGTTGGTTAAAACGGCGGCTGTGATAAACAGCCGCCGCTTTGTTTTGTGCGCAACTTTATTTAATAACAGGTTTTTACCACAACAGTTGAGCAATTAATTTGCCCGCCCAACAGCCAAACAAAGCGAAAAATAGATTTAGCCCGGCATTTAAGCCGCCCATTAAGTATTTTCCCTCTGATATGAATGATATTGTCTCATAACTGAATGTCGAAAATGTAGTTAGGCCGCCCAAAATGCCTGTTGTAAGAAATACCCGCACAATTTCGGAAATGGGAAATATACTGCTTGCTTCCATGATAAAACCCATTATAAAGCCGCCGGCGGCATTTACGATTAGTGTGCCGGCTGGGAAACCGTTAAATGATTCAGAGGCAACGCAGGTTATTGCATACCTCAAGGCCGTTCCGATAAAGCCGCCAAATCCAATGGCAAAGAGTTTGTTCATACTTACATTCATCTCGATATACCCCTATTGTGCAGTGATAAATAAACATAAAAAGGCTCCTGCTTTAAACTAATTAAAGCAGGAGCCATTAGCATCTGTAATGCATTATGGTGAGCCCCATCACCAACACAAAGTATATTAAACTATTTTTAAGGAAAAGTAAAATGACAAAATCACTAAAAATACTCCGGGCATACTACATATGAAATATCAAAAACGGGCGGGTATGGGGACCTATCCGCAAACTTATAATGTTATGCGCCTTTCTTTTTGCTCGCCCTTTTGGGCGCCGGCTGATTCTCTCTTTTTGCCTTTTCCTCATTCTGCTTTTCTATACTGGCTTTCAAGGCGTCCATGAGGTCAATTACGTTGCCGACCGGTTCCTGTTTTGCCGGGACGACTTCTTTTCCGGCTATTTTAGTCTCAATAAGCTGTTTGAGCCTTTCTTGATATTCGTCTTTATACTGGGATGGGTCAAAGGGCGTGTCCATCGAGTTGATAAGCACCTGAGCCATTTTTAACTCCTGCTCGTTTGGCTGCGGAATGTCATACGACCTTTGCAGTTCCCTGATATCATCTTGGTAAAACATCGTCGAAATCAATATGCCATTCTCACGCGGGATAATTGCCATCAGCGTATCTTTGGTTCCTAATACTGTCTTCCCTATCGCAATCTTCTGCTCCCTCATCAAAGCGGCCCGCAGAAGCTCAAAAGCCTTCTCCCCTCCCTTTTCAGGGACTGCCTGATACGTCTTATCATAATAAACCGGAGAGATTTGATTTAACTGCGCAAAATGCAGGATTTGAATTGATTTTTCTTTCTCGGTTTTGATTTTCTCTATCTCTTCATCTGTCACAACAACATAATGGTCCTTATCGTATTCATAGCCTCTGATAATATCTTCATTTTTCAGTTCTTTTCCGCAGTGGGCACAGGTTTTTTTATACCGTATGCGGCCTTGATCCTCCTTATGAAGCTGATGGAAATGTATATCGTTATCCTGAGTCGCCGTATACATTGACACAGGAATTGCAACAAGTCCAAACGAAATGACGGTTCGATGAGCTACTGGCATAAATATATGCACCTCCTAGTTTAGTTTAACCAAAATACTGTCAAATAAAATAGATGTCGTGCCTTGATAAACTTGCGGATAAACCGCTGCAGGCGGCGGATAATACATAAAAAGCTTACTTAAATTCATAACTTGCAGTAGAATAACAGCAACTATATATAAAAGGTAAGTAATGTGAAATGACTGAAAAACTTAAGGAATACAATTCAAAAAGAAACTTTGAGAAAACCGGGGAACCCAGAGGCATTGACGTGGGTGAGGCCCTCAAAGATACGCCGGAAGAAGGGCTGAGGTTTGCGGTTCAACACCATGCTGCCCGCAAAGACCACTATGACTTGCGCCTTGAGTGGAATGGGGTTCTATTAAGCTGGGCGGTGCCTAAAGGGCCGTCGTATAACCCCAAAGACAAAAGGCTCGCTGTTAAGGTTGAAGATCACCCTTTGGATTACAGGAGTTTTGAGGGGACTATACCAAAGGGCGAATACGGCGGCGGCACCGTAATGCTCTGGGACGAGGGCTTTTGGGAACCGCAGAATGATGTGGATGAGGGGCTGAGCGCGGGTTCCCTCAAATTTGTTCTCAAAGGCAGGCGGCTCAAGGGAAAATGGGTCTTGATCCGTTTGAAAGCAAAAGAGGGCGAGAAAAAGGACAACTGGATTTTTTTAAAGGAAAAGGACGAGTACGCACAGGACGATGAAGGCATATCAGAGTTTGATACAAGCATCAAAACCGGCCGCACCATGGAGGAAATCGGCAGAGGAGGAGATGAAAAGTTTATAAAAAACCCCATAAGCCACGCAGATGTGCAGCTTGCAAAGCTTGTAAACACTGTCCCTGAGGGGCAGGATTGGCTTTTTGAGGTTAAATACGATGGCTACCGGATTCTGGCTTATTTGGAGCGAAACAGTGCGCGGCTCATAACAAGAAACGGCAACGACTATACCGGCAAGTTTCAGAGTATCGCGGATTCGCTCATCGAATGGGCAAACGGAAGGCCGATGATACTCGACGGTGAGATGGTGGTCACCGACCCGCAAGGAAGAACGGATTTTCAGGCCCTGCAAAGCTATTTAAAAAACCGGGGCGGCAAGAACCTTGTCTATATCGTCTTTGACCTTCTGGCGTTGGACGGAGTGGACTTGAGAGGACGCCCCCTGATTGAGCGAAAAGAAACCCTTGAAAACCTTTTGAAAACTTCACCAGACAACATTTATTTCAGCAAGCATGTCAGGGGAAACGGCAAAGAAAGCTTCAAAGCGGCCTGCGAACTGAACCTTGAGGGGATAGTGGGCAAAAAGGCAGATTCCGTTTACAGCGGCACAAGAAACGGAGACTGGATTAAGCTCAAATGCGACAAAAGGCAGGAATTCGTGATAGGCGGTTATACGCTTTCAGACAAAAAAGCGGGCGGGGTAAGCTCGCTGCTCTTGGGGTTTTATCAAGAGAATGAATTGATTTACGCCGGGCGCGCCGGAACAGGTTTTTCTATGCGGGAGATGCGGGAACTTGAAAGTAAGTTTGAGACATTAATAAGGGAAACGTCTCCTTTCAAGCAAGTACCTGCCCCAAAGAAAAATGAAAAAGTATTCTGGCTTGAGCCTGAACTTGTCGCGGAAATCAAGTTTACTGAGTGGACAGAAGATAATCTCTTGAGACAGGCAAGTTTCAAGGGCCTGCGGACAGACAAAGATCCGAAAGATATAAAAATAGAAAGCACAGGTGATGAAATGCAGACTGGCGAGAATACAAAAGCGGAACAACCGTCCGAAACTTTAGCAAAGGCTCCAACGAAAGCAACCGGAAACAGCATAATCATCGAAGGGGTCAAGATAAGCAATCCGGACAAGGTAATTTTTGAGGACCCGGTAATCAAAAAGGTTGAGGTGGTTCAGTATTACGCAGCGGTCGCTGAACGTATGATGCCGTATGTCGGCAACAGGATTCTCAGCATCGTCCGCTGCCCCAAAGGAATTTCGTCCTCCTGTTTCTTTAAAAAGCACCCCGGTCCAGGCGGTCAAGGGACAGTTACACTGCCGATCGAAACCGGCAGCGGGGAAACAGAAGATTATTTTTATATAGAAAACATGACCGGACTTGTCTACGAAGCCCAGATGGGCACGCTGGAATTTCATATCTGGGGCAGCCGCGCGGACAATCTGGAAAAACCGGATATGATGGTGTTTGACCTCGACCCCGACGAAGGGATGGAGCTCGAACAAGTACGTCAGGGCGTCCGGGATCTAAAAAGCATTCTCGACCAATTGTCGCTGATTTCATATCTCAAGACAAGCGGCGGCAAAGGATACCATATTGTCGTACCCTTCAGCCCCTCGGCGGACTGGAACTCGTTCCACGATTTTGCAAAGCGGATTGCCGAGGTCATGGAACAGAAGTGGCCGGACCGATACACAAGCAATATCAGAAAGGATAAGCGCAAAAACAAGATTTTCATTGACTGGATACGAAACGCAAGAGGCGCCACAAGTATCGCCCCCTATTCCATAAGGGCGAAAAAAGGCGCGCCTGTTTCAATGCCTATCTCATGGGATGAGCTTGATACTGTGTCCCCCAACGGCATTGGCATGAAAGATGCTCTGGAAAGAATCAAAGGCAGTGACCCGTGGGAAAATTTCTATAAAGTAGATCAGCGGCTAAAATAAGGCTGGCTGCATTGAGATAGATTTTATACGTTCTCGCCGCAAAATTTGATATTTGGTGTCGAAAAAATTGTTATTTTTTTATCAATATCACGCACAAGCTTTAATAAACTTTTATAATAAATACTGTTTAAAAGTGCTAAATACCGCGCCGCTTTGGCTGTCGAATTTAAATATAACGCAACCGCTATGTATTGTTATATTGCCCCGGAAATCAAGGCAAATAGGCATTCTTTTTAAGAATCGTCGATTTAAAAACGAAATGCTTTAAGCCTTGTTTCATAAAGGAAAGGGAGGGCATAAAAACCTTTACAAAATTTAATTTTAATGTTAAAATTAATGTCGATTATCTGGGCAATCTGCCTTGAAATAATTAGCCTTTATAATAAAGGAGGATTTAAATGTCTAGAGCTAAACAGTCAATGGATGGCAATACCGCTGCGGCTTATGTAGCTTATGCGTTTACAGAAGTTGCCGGTATCTATCCTATAACTCCGTCAAGCCCTATGGCCGACTGTGTTGACCAATGGTCTGCCGCAGGTCAGAAGAACATCTTTGGTAATCAGGTTAAAGTTGTCGAAATGCAATCTGAAGCAGGTGCTGCTGGTACAGTCCACGGCTCCCTTGCTGCAGGTGCTTTAACAACAACATTCACAGCTTCCCAGGGTCTTCTCCTTATGATCCCGAATATGTATAAAATAGCTGGTGAGCTGCTCCCGGCTGTATTCCATGTGTCCGCTCGTACAGTTGCTACACATGCTCTGAACATCTTCGGTGACCACAGCGACGTATACGCATGCCGTCAGACTGGTTTTGCTATGCTCGCTGAATCCAATCCTCAGGAAGTCATGGACCTGGCTCCGGTAGCACACCTCTCTGCAATTGAAGGAAGAGTTCCGTTCATCAACTTCTTCGACGGTTTCCGTACATCCCACGAGATTCAGAAGATCGAAAAATGGGATTATGAGGACCTCAAAGAAATGTGCAACATGGATGCCGTCAAGGCTTTCCGCAATCATGCACTGAATCCGGAAAATCCGTCAATGCGCGGTTCTCATGAAAACGGAGATATCTTCTTCCAGCACCGTGAGGCCTGCAATACCGTTTACAATCAGCTGCCGGCAGTCGTTGAAAAATACATGGCTAAAATCAATGAAAAGCTCGGTACAAACTACGATCTGTTTAACTACTACGGTGCGCCGGACGCCGAACGCGTCATAGTCGCTATGGGCTCCATCTGCGACGTTGCTGAAGAAGTTGTCGATTATCTGACAGCTGCCGGTGAGAAAGTCGGTCTGATTAAAGTCCGTCTGTACCGTCCGTGGGCTGCTAAATCATTCTTGAAAGTCCTTCCGAAGACTGTTAAGAAGATTGCTGTCCTTGACCGTACAAAGGAACCCGGCTCATTTGGCGAACCGCTTTATCTTGATGTTGCTGCAACTCTCCGTGAAGCTGGACTGAACGACATTATCGTAACAGGCGGCCGTTATGGTCTTGGTTCAAAAGATACTCCTCCGTCATCTGTATTTGCTGTATATACAGAACTGAAGAAGGATGCTCCGAAATCTCGCTTCACAATCGGTATCGTCGATGACGTTACCAACCTCAGCCTGCCGGAGGTTAAACCCGCTCCGATCACTGCTCCGAAGGGCACAGTAGAATGCAAGTTCTGGGGTCTCGGCGGTGACGGTACTGTCGGTGCTAACAAGAACTCCATCAAGATTATCGGTGACCACACTGATAAATACGTTCAGGCATACTTCCAGTACGACTCCAAGAAGACCGGCGGCGTAACAATCTCCCACCTCCGCTTCGGTGACAAGCCTATTAAGAGTGCTTATTACATAAATCAGGCGGACTTTGTTGCATGCCATAGTCCTTCTTACATCGTAAAAGGTTACAAGATGGTTCAGGACGTAAAGCCCGGCGGAATCTTCTTGATCAACTGCCAGTGGTCCGATGAAGAACTCGGCCAGAAACTGAATGCTGAAGCAAAGAAATATATCGTTGAAAACAACATTCAGGTTTATACAATCAACGCTATTGACAAAGCAATTGAAATCGGTATGGGCAAGCGCACTAACACCATACTTCAGGCTGCATTCTTCAAGCTGGCCAACATCATGCCGATTGAAGACGCTGTCAAGTACATGAAAGAAGCTGCTAAGAAGACCTACGGCAAGAAGGGTGACGCCGTTGTCGAAATGAACTATAAGGCAATCGACGCTGGTGTCGACGCTATTCACAAGGTCGAAGTACCTGCTTCTTGGGCTAATCCGGAACCTGACGCTCCTGCAAAAGAGCTCACTGGACGTCCTGCAACCGTTAAGATGGTTAAGAATCTTATGCAGCCTATCGCATTGATGGATGGCGACAGCCTGCCTGTATCCGCATTTATGGATTATGCTGACGGACAGTTTGAACTCGGCGCTTCCGCTTATGAGAAACGCGGTACCGCTGTTATGGTTCCTGAATGGGATGCAAATAAGTGCATTCAGTGCAACCAGTGTGCATTTGTATGCTCACATGCTACAATCCGTCCGTTCATGCTGAGCGAAGATGAAATCAAAGCTGCTCCGAAGAACATTAAGCTTGCTGATACAAAGCCGAAGGCCAGCGAATACAAGTACACTATGAGCGTATCTCCTCTGGACTGCATGGGATGCGGCGAGTGCGTAACTGTTTGCCCGACCAAGGCTATTACAATGGTACCTCAGGAAACTCAGTTGGAAGAGCAGCCTGTATTCGATTACTTAGTCGCCAATGTTGGCAGGAAGCCCGGTATGCCGGCTGATACTACAGTAAAAGGTTCACAGTTCAATCAGCCGCTGCTTGAGTTCTCTGGTAGCTGCGCTGGCTGCGCTGAAACCTCTTACGCTCGCTTGATTACTCAGCTCTTTGGTGAGCATATGTATATTACCAATGCTACAGGATGCTCATCTATCTGGGGTGGTCCTGCTGCAACATGTCCTTACACAGTAAATAAGGATTCTCAGCAAGGTCCTGCATGGGCTAACTCCCTGTTCGAGGATAACGCTGAGCATGGCTTTGGTATGTATCTCGGTCAGAAAGTCATTCGTGACCAGCTCATCGCTAAGGTTGAGCAGATGATGGCTTCCGATAAGGCGACAGATGAGTTCAAGGCCGCTGCCCAGAAGTTCCTCGATACAAAAGACAACACAAGAGAGAATGCTCCTGCCGCTAAGGCTTTGATCGCTGAACTTGAGAAAGCCGCTAAAGCTGGCTGCGAGACAGCAAAAGAAATCCTAGAAAAGAAACAGTACCTGTCCAAGAAGTCCATCTGGATCTTCGGCGGTGACGGATGGGCCTATGATATCGGCTTCGGCGGATTGGATCATGTACTTGCTTCCGGCGAGGACGTAAATGTCATGGTCTTCGATACAGAAATGTACTCCAATACAGGCGGACAGGCTTCCAAGGCTTCCAACATCGGTGAAGTTTGCCAGTTCGCTGCTGCCGGTAAAGAAGTCAGCAAGAAGAGCCTTGCAGAAATCGCTATGAGCTATGGCTATGTCTATGTAGCACAGATCGCTCTCGGCGCCAATCCTGCCCAGACTCTTAAAGTCCTTCTCGAGGCCGAAGCTTACAAAGGTCCTTCACTCATTATCGGTTATGCTCCCTGCGAACTCCACGGTATCAAGGGCGGCATGAACCACTGCCAGGATGAGATGAAAGCCGCTGTTAAGGCCGGTTACTGGAACCTCTTCTCCTTCAATCCTGCTCTTAAGGCCGAAGGCAAGAATCCGTTCACTCTGACCTCAAAGCCGGGCGACGGTTCTTACCAAGACTTCCTCAAGAACGAAACGCGTTATACACGTCTGCAGCGTGCATTCCCGGATCGTGCTGAAAAGTTGTTCAAAGAGTCTGAAAAGGTTGCAAAGGATCGTTATGAGCATCTGTTGAAGCTGGTTGAGCTTTACAAGTAATCATTACGAGTCCTGAGAGCAAGTTAACATAATAAAAATGGGAATCGCCTATTAAGGCGATTCCCATTTTTTATGTAGCACAAAGCTTTCTTTGTGCTATGATTTTAAGAATAATTAGGAGTTTCTGACATTTCCCTAACCTTACATGGATGGAGTATCCCTGCTATCATAGGTTGAGAAATACCTTTTGTGAGTAGTTATAGAAACAATCCTCACTTGACGTTTCAAATGGATTACCAATATGTCGGTTTAATCTTAACAGGTTACCATAAAGCCTTCTGTGCGCTGCCTGAATCGGTTCCCCATTGTCGAAACATGAAAAACCATAAGGCAGTTTGCTATAATATTCATAGCCGTTCTTCATGAGCGTATCATAGTAAGTTTGAAAAATCTCTGTGATTTCAGGTGTAACTCTAATTTTATAGCGCAGTTCAAAATCATCTATATAGGCTATTTTATCTTTATATTGTGGTCTGTAATGACTGAAGTGGACAAAGGTCAATTTGTATTTTGAATTGACATAGAAAGCATTACGGCGCTTTGTGATGACGCGCTCATTCATGTTCCAATACGCAAAATTATACCCAGGGTCTTTCAGTATATAAACCGAATCAAAAAGTGCAGGCGCAAAGTCCATCCATTTCTGATCCCAGGCCAACGAACGGTTAAGATCCAGATAACAATAGTCTTTAAGTATGCTTTTCCACCATGAAAGCAGCCTTTTTCCGTTAATATCATTCTTGACTGAGATAAAGCCCAGATTGAAGATACCGTAACTTAAAAAATCTATAATCTGTTTATCGTTCTTTGTATTATCCAGAAGGTGCGGCGTTAAAATAATAGAATTCGATTTCTGCAGCTCAAATAGTTTTTTAAGGTTATTAAAAAGCAGGATGTCTGGATCAATATAGACAACACTGTCATAGTCGAAGCGGTTTAGTAGGTATTCTAAAAAGAATGGCTTCAATGCCGTATTGAACTCAACAATGTCGTACTTGAACTCAAGCTCAACAATGTTCTCTATAGGCAAGTCCTCTACATAGAAAACTTTCTTGATGGATTCTACCGATTCGATTTTGTCCTTTATGGAGTTATCATATACTTTGTCCGCAATCAAAATGAAAAAATCCACATTTCTATTATACTTCAGAATACTGTCAGCAAGGCTTTTGGCCTGGGCAAAATAATTAAGAGAGGCAATCGTACATATTAATTTTCTATTCAACTTATAATGTCCTTTCTTTTAAAGTCATTCAGTAACATTTCTTTTTGATTACAAATACATGACTCATCAGGCAGATTTTATAAGTCAAATTTCTTATGGCAGATATCCGTTTACACTTTCTTGCCCCTCCTTTCTCGCAATGCGCAGCTTTAGTAGCTTAATGTTATTGCGAATATATGGCAGTTTGGCAAATAAGGCAGCTCTATTGCCTTTATCTCCTCATTGTTTACCGGAAAGGCTTGCTCGAATATAAAAACGTCTGCAGTTTTTTCCCTGTTCTCATACATACCCTTGCCTTGCCAGGCTATCGTTAACCCTTGATATGTAGTTTTGTATATCCAGTCCGCGAAGGTCACGTAACAATTTTCAGTATGATTGTCTTTATAGATTATTTTTATGTTCTCATAGAAATTGCCCCACTCGGCACAGCATAAAAGGTAAATTCCACTAATGCGCTCATTGAAATCAATGTTAATCGTCTGAGACCTGCAGGAGATATTGTCCATTTTGGGCAATAGGCAGTTTCTCATATCAAAAGTCTTTTCCCCGACGGATACTAAACCGCTTTCTGGCAGGCCATCTTTTAAGAAGCAACTGAATGTACCGTCAAAATCTTCAATATGTTCATCAGTATAAAAGGCTTTGTTGTTAAAATACTTGTCCAAGGGCAGGTTATAAAACCTTTTCCCACTTATTTTGTCTTTGCTGTTTACCTCAAAATTTTTAGCCTGCGCAAGGGAACCGGTATCGCAAAGTTTGTAAATTGATTCGCAAATCTCCTTTTCAAAATCCGCAGCATTATATATAGCTTTTTTTATCCGTTCTATTATGTCTTTATTAATGCTTTTCACATAAACCGATTTAGTTAGCAGCGCCAATCCAAGATACCACTTTGACCCCGCCTGGATAAACATTTTCGCTATATCGTCAATTTCCCGTTTATTGCACTTTTTACTTAAATACTCTAAACTTAAGGCATATAAATTCCGGTACCTGCAGATATTTTTCATGTTCCAGCATATCGGAGACATGTAGAAGTTTGAGTCACTGCACTCAAGTTCCAGATCTATATTTTCAAAACTGTCAGCAAAACTTTTTATTGCGCCAAAATAGTCGTTTTCGGGATTTTTGCAAATATTATTTACACTGTTTAGTAAAAACTCTTTCCAGTCAATCTGAATTTCTTTCTGTTCAAGTTTTGAAAAGGCTCCAAAATAAAATGTTTTTCGAGATTTACACTCCTGCACAAAGTTCTGCATCGGCAGGAATTCGACTTTCTTAGAACCATGAATATCAAGGCAAATTAAACCGTTCTTTGCCCTGTCAAAATCGTATGCCAAAATGAAACTCAAATTGTCCGTCAATTCCCGCTTCGTTGCCCATGGCTTATTCCGTGGGTCAATTTCCATCATAACGGGATGGCCGTTTTTAACTTCCTCCAAAAGAAGATGTTCGAATTCCTCCGAATCTTTGCAATCAAATCGCGTTGTAAGAATATCGTGATACTTTTGAAGGTTTATGTATTTGCTAAGTTCATCCGGAGTTTTTATTCTTGTACCAATCAAATTAGGGTTTTTAGTATCTTCAGGCAAGAATTTAAAATCCCAAAGCTGCGAAAAAGCCATTTCATAATTGCGGCCCCACCATGTTGCGACTGTTGCGATTGCCGCATCGTCACATTTCATATCCGCAGTTTGTATTAATCTCATACTGTTCATAAAAACTCGCTCCATCTAAAGAGGAAATTTTATAAAAATTCAACTTCCCGGCCAAGTGAGTACCCCGAACCATATTTTGAGCTTCCGCAGATTTAACGACATTTTTGTACCGTATATTGTGCATATTGCTAAAATTAGTTTTCTGTTATAAATATTAACTATAATATACCAAATTATATTATATAGTATTGATTATATATTACCCTATATGTATTATTATGTCAAGTTATTTATTATAATAACTATTTTTTACATTTTGAATTGCTATTTGTCAGAGTAATAATTCGAACAGAAACTTTTTGTGCTAAAATTAAGGTAAAGAATAATAAAAAGTCATCTATTCGCCGAGACAAGACACCGTTTGCTGTTCCTAATTTTAGATTGCAAAGGCAGCAACTCATCCTATTATAAATTTTTATAATCCAAATTGTATAAAGCAACGGCACTATCACTTATTGGAAAATATTTATTGTGATGTAATCATGATAGCAAGCTTAAAATAAACAGCAGCGGTATACTCAAAAATATAATTTTTTACTAAAGGTATAACATATCAGAATTTATACAAATTTGTTGTATCATACGGTCATTTCGCGGCAAATGGCAGAAAGGACTGAATAAAAAATGAGGACAGTTGTTCTTAAAATCAAGCTCTATGCCCCGTGGGTCCACTCGCTGAAAGAAAAGCGAATGGTAGTCAAAAGTCTTATCACAAAATTGCGCAGCAAATTCAATGTTTCTGCCTCAGAGGTTGATGAACAGGACACCCATCAGACCATAGTTATAGGGATCGCGTCAATTGCGGCGAATTCTTCCCAGGGCGACAGTATAATAGACAACATCCTGGATTTTGTTGAATCAAATACCGAAGCCGAAATTGTATCTGTTCACAGGGAATTTATTTAATATCCTGTTTAAAAAGGATCTTATTATAAATTTTCGTAAAAACAGAATATAAAATGTGCTTTGCCTTAAGCCATATTCTCCAGGCATAGAGGCAAAGCAAAGCACATTAAACTTATTCACAGAAACAAAAGGAAAGTTAATTAAGCTGCTTGAGCCATTCATTTACACAGGCGTCACTGGGCATTCTCCAGTCGCCGCGCGGCGAAAGGGCTACTGAGCCGACTTTCGGGCCGTCTGGGATACAGGAGCGCTTATACTGCGACATAAAGAACCGCTTTATAAACATTTTAAGCAAGTTCTTAATCTCTTCTTCTGTATAATCCCCGTCGAATGCCTGTATTGCCAGTCTCAGTATTTTAAGCGGTTCAAAACCATATCTCAAGAAATAGTATAGGAAGAAATCGTGAAGTTCATAGGGTCCGACTATCTGTTCTGTCTTCTGCGCTATCTCCCCGTCCTTTGCCGGAAGAAGTTCAGGGCTTACAGGGGTATTGAGAATATCATAAAGTGTATCATGCAGTTTCTTATTTTCCGCATTTTCGTCCGCGACATATTTTATAAGATGTCGGACAAGTGTTTTCGGGACGCCAGCGTTGACACCGTACATGCTCATATGGTCACCGTTATATGTCGTAAATCCCAGCGCCATCTCCGACATATCGCCTGTTCCGATAACAAGCCCGCCTTCCATATTCGCAATGCTCATGGCAATCTGAGTGCGTTCACGGGCCTGAACATTTTCAAACGCAGTATCAAGTTCGCCTCTGTGGCCTATATCTGACAGATGAAGCTTTACTGCGTCCCCGATTGGGATTTCGCGAAGCTCCGCCCCTAAGGACTCGCAAAGGGCAACAGCATTGCCTTTTGTTCTGCCTGTAGTGCCCGGTCCCGGCATCGTTATGGCTATGAGCTTACATTTTAGCGAATATTTTTTGATGGCACGGGCTGTTACAAGCAATGTGAGCGTTGAATCCAGGCCGCCGGAAACAGCAACCACGGCTGATGTGGCATGTGTAAATTTAAGGCGTTTGGCAAGGCCGGCGCACTGGATATCGAATACTTCGCTGCACCGCTCACGGTATCTTTCGCCTGACGAGGGGACGAACGGGTGCTTATTAATCGGGCGGCGCAAAGGCGCGTAATGTTCAATGTTGCATGAAAACTTTATACGTCTGGTTTCTAGGACGTCGCTGTCGCTTATAAACGCAGTTGATTTTTGACGCTCCGCGCACAACATCGCAGTGTCGACATCGGCAGTGATATAATCCTTTTCACGGCGGCTCTGGGAAAGTATTTTTCCGTTTTCGGCAATCATCAGGTGACCGGAAAATACAAGGTCAGTCGATGACTCCCCTTCCCCGCAGCTTGAAAAGACATAGCCTGAAATGCAGCGTCCTGACTGGCTTGTCACAAGCGCAGTCCTGTAATTATCCTTGCCGGTTACATAGGTGCTGGCCGAGAGGTTTGCAATAATTACTGCGCCCGCCTGGGCAAGACGGCCCGACGGCGGGGTCGGTACCCACATATCCTCACAGATTTCCGCACCGACCCTGAATGTCGGCACCTCTTCGCACTCAAAAATCAGATCCCCTCCGAAAGGCACTTCAAAGCCCGCGATTGAAACAGTGCCTGATACCCCTTTTCCGGAGGCAAAATGCCTGGCCTCATAAAACTCGTTGTTGTTTGGTATATGGGATTTCGGGACGACACCCAGCAGGCGGCCTTTATGCACCGCAGCGGCGCAGTTATACAGCCTATCACCATATCTTACCGGCAAACCTACAAGCGTCAGCGTATCAAATCCGGCGGAATAACGGATTATTTCAGCAAGCGCGTTCTCCGCAGCGTCGAGCAGTGTTTTCTGGTTAAACAAATCGCCGCAGGTATAGCCCGTTATGCAAAGTTCGGGCAGCACGAGCAGTTTTACACCCTCACTGTCCGATTTCTTAATAAATTCCATTATCCTTTGTGCGTTGCCGCTGCAATCCGCAACTTCAACAGCAGGCGCTGCAGCAGCTATGCGGATATACCCGTCCCTCATATATTCACCTTCAAAAAATATTCTCTACTATTAATTTTTTCCGCAGAACAATTATGTACTCATAAAATTTTAACAGTCTGTCGGAAAAAGTCAACAGTTTGAAGAACTAAAATATAATCGTATCTGCAACTTAATAAAGCCTCTACTCCATGCTTATATTAATATTTTCCCACAATATTTTCTGATTTTCTATTGGTCAGGGCTATAAAATTATGTTTTTTTAAACTAAATTCAAAAAAAGTTAATCATTAAATTAAATTATAGTTTATAATTGTTTATAACAAGTGAAATGAACGGAGGGTAACCAATGGAGAATACTAAAATCCTGGTTGTCGATGATGATAAAAATATAAATGAGCTGTTAAGGCTCTATCTTGAAAAAGAGGGATTTTCCGTTGCGCAGGCTTATGACGGCAATGAAGCAGTAAAGCTTTTTGGGGAGTTTCAGCCTGATCTTGTTTTGCTCGACATCATGCTTCCGGGCATGGACGGATGGCAGGTTTGCAGGGAAATTAGGAAAAAATCAGACAAACCAGTCATTATGGTAACGGCAAAGGGCGAAACATTTGACAAGGTACTCGGACTTGAACTCGGCGCCGATGACTATGTCGTAAAGCCCTTTGACTCAAAAGAGGTCGTTGCCCGCATCAAGGCCGTCCTGCGGCGTTATTCAAATAAAAGCAGCGACACTGAAAAAGAAGTCAGGTTTGAAAATCTTGTAGTCAATCTCACTAACTATGAACTTAAGGTCAACGGGAAAACAATTGATACTCCGCCGAAAGAATTGGAACTGCTCTATCATCTTGCGAGCAACCCAAACCGCGTCTATACCCGTGACCAGTTGCTCGATGAGGTTTGGGGATTCGAATATCTCGGCGATTCGCGAACAGTAGATGTGCATATCAAAAGACTGCGTGAAAAACTTGACGGCGTTTCGGATAAATGGTCTCTAAAGACAGTTTGGGGTGTTGGCTATAAATTCGAAGCAAAAGAGTAAATTTCTACGTAATACAGCTCTCGGGAGAATTATTGACCGAAGCCTGTTTGCGAAATTCTTCCTTGCATGCGCCTCTATTATTGTTGTGAGCTTTTTCGTGTTCGGTATAGTAATGATTATTTTCTCAATTAGATATTCGAATAGCGAGAAGGAAAAGCTATACCTCAACAATGCCCGAAAGATATCTGAATCTTTTAGCAGTGTCACCAGCGAAGAGGATGAGCAGATTCTCTTAAGTATGCTGCAGATGACTGCCTACAATCTCGACGCAAATATTTATATCTGCTTCAGTGACGGAAGAATATGGCGAACAGTTAATCCATATATCGTTGCTGGATCGGACAATAAAATAAGCAAGTCCATAATGTCTCAAATCAATAATAGACAGGAGATAATAGAAGAAGGCACTTTAGGCGGCTTCTTTGATACAACTTATACCACCGGCGGGGTACCTATTTATACTCGTGATCACAGCAATGTTGTAGGTGCTGTCTTTGTATGCTCCAAAGGCGGAAACCTGACAAAAACAATCAGTGACATATTCAAAATATTCATTCTCTCTTTGATGATGACCCTTTTATTATCGTTTATCGCAATCTATTTCGTCACAGCACGCCTTATCAAGCCGCTGCGGCAAATGAACAGCGCCGCCGCAAGTTTTTCTAAAGGCGATTTCTCTGCCCGTATCCCTGTCAGTAGCAGCGACGAAATTGGCCAACTCTCCGCGTCGTTTAACAATATGGCACAGTCCTTGGCGTCACTCGAAGAGATGCGGTCGAGCTTTGTCGGCAATGTGTCACATGAGCTTAAAACCCCTATGACCTCTATTTCCGGTTTTATCGACGGTATTCTCGACGGGACAATACCACCTGAAAAACATAACTACTATTTAAAAATTGTATCGGATGAAGTAAAGCGCCTTTCAAGGCTTGTCAGGTCCTTCCTTGATATAGCCCGCATTGAAGCCGGTGAGTTGAAAATTAATCCCACTGAATTCGATATTGTGGAGCTTACGCGCCGGGTAATTATCGGTTTCGAACAGCAGATTGACAAAAAATCACTCGAAATCCGCGGGCTTGATTTTGATAATCAAATAATGGTTTATGCTGACTTTGACTTAACCTATCAAATTGTATATAATCTTATTGACAACGCTGTAAAATTTTCTAACGAGGGCGGCTATATCGAAATTAATATTGCCAAGGAAAAAAAGAAAGTTTATGTTGGCATAAAAAACAGCGGTATGGGTATTCCCTCCGCTGAGTTGCCTTATGTCTTCGACAGATTTTATAAAACCGATAAATCCAGAAGCCGTGACCGAAAAGGTGTTGGGCTTGGGCTTTATATTGTAAAATCCGTCCTCAACAAACAGGGCGAGGACATCGTCGTCAGAAGTGTTGAAGGCCAGTACTGTGAATTCGTATTTACTCTAAAAGACGCTTCAAAAATAACTAATTAAATTTGATTTTTTAGCTGAAATAAGGGCACAATATTTAATATCAGTTATCGCTCTGTTTATATATTATTAATATTTTAGTGATAAAGTAATATCAGGATATTAAGTAAGTAATAATACCATGGAGGCATTTTTTATGGACAACGGATTTAACAATCCTCAAAATTCGAATAACGGTGAATTCAACAACCGCCAAGACAATAATTCGAATTTTGATAACAGCAATTCTTATGGCTACAATCAGTCTTCGTTTAACTCGAATACAGATTATTCAAATCAGTCTGATTCAAATAGCCAATATTCACAGTATGGCGGCAATGTCCAATATAAATGGAATTATGACGATTACCAAAAGGCACTGAATGACCAAAAGAAAGCTGCAGACAGGTCTAAGAAAAGACGTGGTCTTAAACCTTTCCTCGTAACAGTATGTTCCGTTGTCGGCGTTGCAATCATCGGCCTTGCTATTGTCGGTATTTCATCCCTTGCCAGCTACAACAAGAGCTTTAATACCAGCAGCTTGTCAAACGCCGGCAGCCTTGTTCTCAACAGCCAGCCTTCCTCACCCTCAAAAGCAACTGCATCGTCTGGCTCTGAATTAACGGTAGAACAGGTTGCTGCAAAGCTGACACCGTCAGTTGTTGGCGTTGAAATCTACAGCCTTCAATCTATAGAGCCAACAGCGGAAGGTTCCGGTATCGTTATGACATCGGATGGCTATATAATTACCAACGCCCATGTAATAGAAGGATACAAGAAAATACGTATAGTAATGTCAGACAACAAAACTTATGATACAGTAAAGGTTATCGGTTCAGATACCAAATCCGATATTGCCGTCTTAAAGGTAAACGCTGCAGGTCTAACACCGGCCGTATTCGGTGATTCTAACCAGCTCAAGGTCGGTCAGGCGGTTATTGCTATCGGAAACCCCGGTGGACTTGCTCTTGCCAGCACTGTAACTAACGGAATAATTTCCGGTCTTAACAGAACTGTCAGCAGCACTTCAAACATGACTTACATCCAGACAAACGCTTTGATTAACCCCGGTAACTCGGGCGGTCCGCTTGTCAATATGTATGGTCAGGTTATCGGTATCAACACATCTAAGATCACCGAGGTTGGTTATGAGGGCATCGGATTTGCCATCCCGATAAGCACTGCAAAGCCTATAATCGACAGTATCATAAAGTATGGCTATGTCACAGGACGTGTTAAAGTAGGCATTAGTGTTTATCCGCTTTCAAATACCCAAGCAAAATGGTACAATTATCCGTCAGGCCTTTATGTTGAGAAGATTGAGCCAACGTCAGACGCTTATGCAAAGGGGCTCCGGGCAAAAGATATTATCACTAAAATAAACGGCATTTCACTCGCCTCCGACGATTCTGACACAGTATTCAACACGTTCTACAAAGAAGAGAGCAAACACAAGGTCGGCGATACCATTAACCTTGAAGTCTACAGAACAGAATCGGGCAGCACCTTCCAGATTTCCGTTAAGCTCGAAGAAGACAAGGGCGACGACGGAACCACGGCAGGCAACGATAATGGAAACCAAAACGGAAATGGGTCAGAAAACGAAGACAACTATTCTAACTTCTGGAGAAACTTCTTCAGATAAACATTTACCGATTGCTAAATGAAAGCAAACAGCAAAGAAATCCCTCAACCGCTTAATTTATGCGGCTGAGGGATTTTTAAGAGCTGTTTATGCAACTTTATTTTTGCATAAAAATGCTGTTGGTCAATGCACATTTAAGGCGATAAAATTTACGCCTTAAAGCCATTTTGGTTTTACCGATAAATAAAGTCATTCTGGTTGTTATGCCGCTTGTAAAGCCGCAGAAGGCTACCACAGAAGCTTTTATATTTATATACAATAAAACGCCCGCGCTTTATGTGCGGGCGTTTATTTAAAAACTTATTAATCGCTGATATACGGGAGCAGTGCGAGATGGCGTGCACGCTTAATTGCAACAGTGAGTTGGCGCTGATGATGTGCGCATGTTCCTGTTACACGGCGCGGCAGAATCTTCGCGCGCTCTGAAAGGAATCTACGGAGCCTTGCAATATCTTTATAATCGATGTTCTCGACTTTATCAACGCAGAAAGTGCAGACCTTTTTGCGGCCTTTTCTGCCCTTGTGATCATTTCTATCGTTTTTATCCATTAGTGTAACCTCCTTTTGTAAGAGAATTAGAACGGCAAATCATCATCGCCGTCTATCTCGACGAAATCGCCGTTATCGCCGTTTGAGACTGCCGCAGGAGGTTGCTGGGAATTATCCTCAAATTCGTCTGAGGGTTGTCCGCTTCCGTAACTGTCCCTGCGAGGTTCGGCAAAATGAACATTATTGGCTACGACTTCAACAGCTTTGCGCTTAATACCCTGACTGTCGGTATAGCTACGGGTTTGAAGCGTGCCTTCAACTGCAACGAGCTGACCTTTTCTGAAATATTTAGAAGCAAACTCAGCAGTAGAACGCCAACATACGATATCAATAAAGTCAGTCTGCCTCTCGGCACCTGCCTTCACATAACTGCGGTCCACCGCAAGGGTGAAGCTCGTTACCGGGATATCGTTACTTGTGTGGCGAAGCTCAGGGTCAGCCGTAAGTCTGCCGTTTAACGCAACTACATTAAGCATAATAATCCTCCATACCGTGCCCAACGGCTGTTTTGTCACTAATAACCTATGCAACTGCGAAAACGCTCATTATTTACCCTGTTCAACGATAAGTGAACGCATGACAACGTCGCTTATGTTAAGCAGACGGTCGAATTCGGCCGGGAAATCTGTCGGGGCTGTATAGTTGTACTGAACGTAATAACCCTCTGTCTCGTCATCAATCTCGTATGCGAGTTTGCGCTTGCCCCATTCATCAACATTCTCAACCGTGCCGTGCTCAGCGATCAGGTTCTTGTACTTCTCAACCTGAGCTGCTATCTCTTCTTCACTGAGACTGGGCTTTAAAATAATGACGGTTTCATACTTACGAGTTAAAGCCATTTTTTGCACCTCCTTCTGGACTTAAGGCCGCTTTTTTAAGCGGCAAGGATAATTGTGCGCATAAGCCTGCGCATAAACATGATTATATTACCACAAAACAATACTTGTGTCAAGCAAACCGCTGGTTTTCAGCGACCGTTTGATGTTCAGGCACAGCACGCCATAATATGGTTAACAAACTGCCACGCGGTCTTAATATATATTTTGTGTTATATAGTCTGCTTTTAATTTAATACAGCACAGTTAGCTCCTATCCCAAAACTATTATACAGCAAAAATATTAATAAAAAAGCAGCCCATGACGGAACTGCTTTTTATCTCATAGGATTATAAATTATACTGTAGTTTTGCCGCTTTTATTGTATTCTTTAAGAGCATGGCTCGTGTCATTGGTCCAACACCGCCGGGTACTGGCGTTATATATGACGCTTTCTGCGACACTGCTTCAAAATCAACGTCGCCGCAGAGCTTTCCGTTCGGCAGCCGGTTCATGCCTACGTCTATGACGACCGCACCTTCTTTAACCATATCCGCCGTTACAAATTTCGCTTTGCCAATTGCAACAACAAGGATATCGGCCTTTGAAGTGATATCTTTCAGATTCTGTGTGCGGGAATGGCAGATAGTTACCGTACCGTTTTTATGGAGCAGGAGCATCGCCATCGGTTTTCCGACAATGTTGCTCCGGCCAACTACAACGCAATTCTTGCCCTCGACAGATATTCCCGCATATTTGATAAGCTCCATTACACCCGCGGGCGTGCACGGGAGAAAATCGTACTCTCCTATCATTATGCGGCCCACATTCACCGGGTGGAAGGCGTCCACGTCCTTCTGGACGGCTATTGTGTTTATTACTGCTTTCTCGTCAAGCGGCTTTGGAAGAGGCAGCTGGACAAGTATACCGTTAATATCGCTTCTCTCATTGAGTTCTTTGACGAGCGAAATAAGTTTTTCCTGTTTAGTATCAGCAGGAAGGGCGTATTCCTCAGATATTATTCCAACCTCGGCGCAGTCTTTCTTTTTATTGTTGACATAGACCCGCGACGCTGGGTCGTCACCCACTATAACAACTGCGAGGGTAACATTCTTGCCCTTTGCTTTAATCTGCTCAACTTCTTTTGCAACCTCGGCCTTGACCCTTGCGGCTCCGGCCTTGCCATCAAGTAATACTGCCATTATTCCTTGTCCTCCGATTTATCGCTGTTTTCTGTGTTATCACTATCTTCTTCCTTTTGACCTTCTACATCATCGGCGCTGGCATCAGCGCTGTCAGCACTCTCTTCCTCGCTTTCGCTGCCTTCATCCTCTTCATCTTCTTGATTACCGAGGTATTTCTCCACCTCTCTGGCCGTCTCCTCTTCAACAGCTTTAGAGGTTTCATCAAACAACGGATTGTATTCAGTGGTTTGTTCCAAAATAACTTTCTTAATCGTTACGCGCTTATAAATCAGAAGCGAGACCGCAGCGATAAACAAAATCGCCGACAAAAGCTGTGACACTTTGAGGTTACCCTGCATAAGGCTGTCGGCTCTTATTCCCTCGATAAAGAACCTGCCGAAGGAATACCATGTAATATACATGAGGAATATTTCACCATTGAATTTTCTGCGCTTGCTGTAGATATGTAGGATTATAAATCCTATAAGGCACCACAGCGATTCATATAAAAAGCACGGATGAACCGGGTCTGATTCAAAGCTCAGAACCATGCGCCAAGGCAGGTTTGTCTTGTAACCATATGCCTCGCCATTGACAAAATTGCCCCATCTGCCTATTGTCTGACCGATAAGAAAACCAAGCGACGCTATGTCAAACACAGCACCTATGCTGATTTTCTTAATCTTAGCAACAACAAATGACGATAAGAACGCGCCTATTATGCCTCCGTATATGGCAAGGCCGCCATTCCAGATATAGAGTATGGTAATCGGCTTTTCAAAAAACTCGTTTGTTGTAGATCCCTCATAGGGAAAAAGGACATAATAGATTCTTGCCCCGATTACGCCGAAGATTATTCCAAAAATAATGAGGTCGGACAAATCGTCAACTGATATATTAAACTCTTTGGCGCGTACCATGCCGTAAACCATTGCGAGAAGCAAGGCGCTCGCTATAATTATACCGTACCAAGCAATCGGGTGTCCAAAAACGGTAAAAGCCGTCGGGTTAATACTAAATTCTTTAATACCCAGTCCCGGAAATGAAACATTAAACATCCAAATACCAGCTCCAATTTTTATTCTTTTTGGGCGTATTGCCTCGGGTACTACTTTTGATATTTCACTTTATAGGTGAAATTACAGACAAAGCGCAGCGTTCCTCAGAGAAAATCTCATTAAGACGCTCCTGTGCACTATTATATTCTGCATTTGCAGCCTCGTCAATCACATCGAACGGCAGATAATCCATAAACCTGCATGCGGCTATATTATTAGCAATATTTTCAACGCTGTCGAAGGTAACCGCAAGCCTTCCATAAACAGTGCGCTTTGCCGCCTCAAAGTCATCTTTGTTCATGCCTTCCTTTTTAAGGCGGTTTGTCTCCTTTATAATTTCATCTGCGACTTTATCGGGATAATGTGATTCCCCGCCGAAAATAACAGAAGCAAAACTCCTTCCGCTGAAATACTGCTTTGAAAAATTGGCATTTATGAGGCCGCTGTCATAAAGCCTTCTGTAAAGCGGTGATGCCTCGCCGCAGACAACCTCAAGAACAATATCCGTAAGCGCTTCTTTCCGCGCGGCTTCTTTTCCCAATGCCGGCTTATCCTTAAAACCAAAATTAAACAGCGGTACTGAAACCGAAAGCTGCTGCTCAGTTCTGGGCTTGACTATCGTATCGGGTTCAGGATCAAAAATACTTTCGACCTTTTTGGGCTCGTTGTCTTTTATAACGCGGTCTACCACTTTTATGACGTCGTTCGGGTCAATATCCCCTGATACGCACAACAGCATATTGCTCAGATTATAAAACGCCCCGTAGCATTTATAAAGCAGCTCCGGCGTTATGCGCGAAATAGATTCGACTGTACCTGCAATATCGATTTTTACCGGATGGTTGTGATACAGGGCACCGAGAAGGTTGAAAAACACCCTCCAGTCCGGAGAATCATCGTACATCTTTATCTCCTGGCCGATTATTCCCTGTTCTTTCTTAACGGTCTGTTCTGTAAAATATGGGTGTTGGACAAAGTCGAGCAGTATTTCAAGGGACTCTTTGAACCTTGAGGTTGAAGAAAACAGGTAGCAGGTCTTATCAAACGAGGTGTACGCATTTGCGCTCGCGCCTGTCTTGGCGTATCGGCTGAATGCGTCCCCGTCTTCGCTCTCGAACAGCTTATGTTCAAGATAATGGGCAATGCCTTCCGGAACGGTTATATCTTCACCCTCAAATCTGAAATGGTTATCGATAGAGCCGTATTTTGTCCCGAATATCGCGTATTGTGATGAATAACCCGCTTTGGGAGCTATATAGATATCAAGACCCGATTTATGGCGTGTATACAGGATTTTTTCATTCAAACGGTCGCTTTTTATTTCCTTAAACTCTGCCACAGTCTTATTCACCCTCCTTCAGCCCAGCGAGAAGATAAACCGTGTCAAGGCTTACGCCGTTTGCGGCCTTGATTACCTCATCTCTTGTGACCTTCATGATAGCATCTGCCATCTCTTTCGGCGCACGGGTGTCTCCCGAAATAAACTGGGCAAGATAATAACCCATAAGCGAATCGAGTGAATCTTCTACCTGCATTAAAGCATTCTGCAAGTAAAGCTTGGCATTTTTCATCTCGTCGTCAGAGAAGTTGCCCGCTTTTAGCTCATCAAGCTGCCTTAAAATCTCTCCGCGGGCTTTTTCATAATTGCTTTCTTCAATGCCCGAATCAATAAATACGATGCCCTTCTGCTTGTCAAGATATGATAAGCAGTAATAGCACAGGCTCATCTTTTCACGTACGTTCGCAAACAGCTTTGAATGAGGCGAACCTCCTAATATTACTGTTGCAAGGTGCAGCGCGTCGGTATTGTCCGGTGCGGCAACCGACCCGCGCAGGCCCATAACCAGCTTTGCCTGGGTTACCGGCAGCCGTTCGACAACTGTATTTACCTTTTCTGGCTTCTTTATACCATCTGACGAACCGCTTACAATATTTGTCCTGTCGATATTGCTAAAGGCATCGGCAAAGGACTTTTCGACATAGTCGGCATTGCCGGGGCCCACAAGGAATATTTCAACGGCAGCGCTCGAAAGCATTGTTTTCCACGCATTATAGAGCTTGTCCGGCGTCAGCTTCTCGACATCTTCACGGCGTCCAAGCTCAAATATGCCGTAAGCCTCGTCTTTGCACATAGTTTCTTTAAGTTTAACGAGGGCGTACTGCCGTTTGTCATTTAAAACCGAATCAATTTGGTCAATAAGGTTGCGTTTTTCTATGGCGACATCTTTCTCCCTGAACGTGCCGTTTTCGAAGGCAGGGTCGAAAATAACGGATTTCAAAAGGTTGGCGCAGCTTTCAAGGACTTTTTCGCCCCCAAAAGCATAATTATCACCCAAACATTCGCAGAACAACGCCATAATCTGATAATCGCCGCGTTTATGGGTACTGCCGTCCAACCGAGCGCCATAAAGCTCATTTAAGCGCCTGTTGAGCGCGGTCATATCTGGATATTCCCTGCTGCCGTGCTTGAGCAAGAGCGGCAACATAGCATTGGCAGAAGCTGTTTCCCTTGCAAGCGGCATAATAAAATAAACAGAGATGAGATTCTGTTTAAATTTTTCGTCACGTATTACGGTAAAATTCACGCCTTTACCGATGTTTTTTCTTTTAATTCTATCCGTAACTTTATCCTCCATTCGCATTTGCGTATCACCTCGCGATGCGGTAAAACCAAAAATGCTGAAAGTTCAAGCTATATTTTTACAAAACAAATTGGAATTATTATAACACAAAATCATCAAAATAACTACAGTTATAATGTAAAATCAAGGCAAATGCCGCACTCAAATTTACACCCTAATAATCGACATTTTTTGCCGATAAAATAGGGCCGATCCGCCCGTTTATTTGCGTTTATCTGAGCTTTCTCAAGTCGACAGTTTAAGGTAACATTATACTGTAAACAAGCAAATATTTATGATATAATAAAATTTACGGCAAAAGCCGATTGTTCAATTTGGCAACCTAATTCAAGGGCTTATTCAGTCTGAAAGGAGAATACTTTAAATAAGTAATTAACTTTTACAATCTCAAAGATATATAAATGAATTGGAAGGTGCAGTATGTTTGTTGATATTGCGAAAATATATTTAAAGGCCGGAAACGGCGGAAACGGCTGCGTATCGTTCCACCGTGAAAAATATGTTGCCGCAGGCGGGCCTGACGGCGGCGACGGTGGAAACGGCGGTGATATTGTTTTTGAGGTTAACGACAACCTTTCAACACTTGCCGATTTCAGGTACAAGCGCAAATATGTCGCCCCTAACGGCGAAAACGGCAAACCAAACCGCAGTTATGGCAAGAGTGGAAAAAATCTTGTAATAAAGGTGCCGCGCGGCACAATTATCAGGGACGCTGAGACCGGCGCCATTCTCGCTGATATGTCGTCGGGCGAGCCGTTTGTTGCTGCCAAAGGCGGCCGAGGCGGCTGGGGCAATATGCATTTTGCCACGCCGACAAGACAGGTTCCCAACTTTGCAAAGGCAGGCAAACCCGGCGATGAATTGGAAGTTATACTCGAATTAAAGCTGCTTGCCGACGTAGGGTTAGTGGGATTCCCCAATGTGGGAAAATCCACGCTGCTTTCCGTCGTCAGCGAAGCTACGCCTAAAATCGGAAACTATCATTTTACAACGCTGTCGCCAGCGCTCGGCGTGGTCAGGCTATCCGAAGGCGAATCCTTTGTCATGGCCGATATTCCGGGGCTTATTGAAGGCGCCAGCGAGGGCGCAGGGCTCGGACATGAATTCCTCCGCCATATCGACCGGTGCCGACTGCTTATCCACGTTGTGGATGTATCGGGCAGCGAGGCCCGCGACCCCATTGAAGACTACGAGACCATATGCAAAGAGCTCGTCGCCTATGACCCTCAGCTCGTAAAACGCCCTCAAATCGTTGCCGGAAACAAGGCGGATATTGCAACTGAAGAACAGATAGAGCGTTTCCGCCGTTATATCGAGGGTAAAGGCCTTAAATTTTTCCCAATCAGCGCTGCTTCACACAAAGGAGTAGATGACCTCATAAATGAGGTAAGAAAAATGTTATCAAAACTGCCGCCCATTAAAACCTATGAGCCTGAAGTTACGCCGGAGAGTCTCGAAAAACATACCGATGGCCATGAAATCAATATCGAGGTCCGCAATGGCGTTTATTATGTAACCGGTGAATGGCTCAAGGAAGTCATCAATTCCGTCAACTTTCAGGATTATGACTCCCTGCACTATTTTGAAAAGGTGCTGAAAAACAGCGGCGTCTACACTAAGTTGGAAGAAGCTGGGATACAGGAAGGCGACACCGTGAATATATACGATATGGAGTTTGATTATGTCAAATAATACAATAGAAAATGTTAAGTCAGAAGAGATAAACGCGGAAAGCTTAAGCCCTATTACGCTCGCTTTTATGGGTGACGCTGTATATGAAACCCTTGTGCGCGATTATCTTATCACAGAACTTAAGCTCCCCGCCGCAAAGCTGCATCAAGCGTGCGTATCTTTTGTGAACGCAACTGCTCAGGCAGAAGCGGTCAAATTGCTTATGCCACATTTAAGCCAAGAAGAATTGACCATACTGCGGCGCGGGCGCAACGCCAATACAGCCCATGTGCCTAAAAACGCCACTCCCGCCGACTATCACTATGCGACGGGACTTGAGGCGCTTTTCGGTTATCTCTTCCTAAAAAGAAAAACAGACAGAATTTATGAGATTTTTAATTTCATTGTGCAGTTAAGGTGTCATAATGAAACCTTGGGAGGAAATTCATTTTAATATGCGTAAATTATCTAAACTAAAAACTATAAAAGGTCGAAAAAAAGAAATCGCTCTCGATACTCTGTTTTTGACTGCAGGATGCACAATATACTCTATTTCTCTTGCAACCTTCACGGCACCTTATAAAATGGCCCCTGGAGGTATTACTGGCATTTCAACACTGCTTCACTATATGATCGGCACCCCCATAGGTATTATGATCTTTATTTTGAACATACCCTTGTTTGTTCTGGGGTTCCGCTTTATCGGCGGAAGTTTTCTTATAAAATCCATAATCTGCACCGCAATAACTTCTGTTGGCGTCGATTTCTTTTGGTTTTTGCCTAAATATAGTAACGGAAAGGGCAGCATGCTGCTGGCGGCTCTCTACGGCGGAGTTCTTTCCGGCATTGGGCTTGCTCTTGTTTTTATGCGCGGAGCCACAACGGGAGGAACTGATATTGCCAGCCGGCTTTTGAAATTAAGATGGCCGTATATCCCGATGGGCCGCATGATGATGATTATTGATACCTTCATTATCCTTTTATCAACGATAGTCTTTAACAGCATTGACAGCGGTCTTTACGCTTTGATTAACCTCTATGTGTCGTCTAAGACAATCGACATGATTCTTTACGGCTCTGACACCGGAAAGATGGTTTTAGTCATCTCCGACAAAAATGAGCAAATTGCAAAAACCATTACTTCTGAAATAAATCGGGGAGTTACGATGCTTGCTGGCCGCGGGTTTTACACCGGCATCGAACGCGAAGTGCTGATGTGCGCAGTAAGGCGCCAGCAAACGCCAAAAATCCGTTCCATCGTGCGTGAAATTGACCCTACGGCCTTTATAATTATGTGTGAAGCTTCCGACGTAATCGGAGAAGGTTTCAAACCGATAACAAAAGATGATTAAAAGGGGTAAAAATTATGCAAAACCCTCTTCCGGAAGCTTTTCTTGAAAGAATGAAAAGCTTGTCCGGTTTTGACTTTGAATCATTCTTAAAATGTTACAGCGAGCCTCCGTACCGCGGACTTAGGGTAAATACATTAAAATGCAGCGTAAATGAGTTCAAGCGAATATTTCCGTACGAGCTTTCAGCTACTCCTTTCGCTGAAGAAGGCTTTTATATCGGCAATGAAATAACCGGGCGCCATCCATTTCATCATGCCGGCCTTTTTTATTTTCAAGAGCCGTCCGCGATGTCTGCCGTTACTGCCCTTGACGTAAAACCAGGCATGAAAGTGCTTGACCTCTGCGCGGCACCGGGCGGCAAATCCACACAGGCGGCAGCAAAACTCGCCGGAGACGGTTTTATCCTCTGCAATGAGGTAATAGCGTCACGCGCAAAGATTCTTCTAAGCAACATAGAGCGGTGCGGCGTGCGCAATGCTGCTGTCACAAATGAAAAAACCGATATACTGTGCTCACGCCTCAGCGGATTTTTCGACCGTGTTCTTGTGGACGCGCCCTGTTCGGGCGAAGGCATGTTCAGGCGTGACCCTGAGGCAGTGAAAGAATGGAATGCCGGGTCGCCGGCGGCCTGTGCAAGAAGGCAGGCCGGAATTCTGGACGATGCTGCAAAGGCAGTCGCTCCCGGAGGGGTGCTTGTCTATTCCACCTGCACATTTTCACCTGACGAAAATGAAGGCGTCATCAATGCGTTTTTAAAGGCACATCCCGACTTTGAGATAGAAGAGATAAGCGCTGATTTCGGCCGCGCTGCATGCCCTGAATGGGCGGGAGCGTCAGAAGACATAAAAAAAGCGCGCCGCGTCTTCCCCACAGACGGGGGAGAAGGCCATTTTGTAGCCAAAATGCGGTGCCGCGGCGGCTGTTTATCTAAATACAAAGAAGCCAAAAGAAAAATCGATAAAAACTCAGAAAAACTATTTTTGGATTTTTATAATGCCCAGTTTGGCGAATCTCTTTACGGGGATTTGTATGAGGCAGCCGGCAAAATCTTTATCCTGCCGCACGGGATGCCGGACCTTTCCGGCATAAACGTGGTAAGGGCAGGGGTCTTTGCCGGCATTATTAAAGGCAGCCGTTTTGAACCCGCACACGCCCTTTATATGGCGGCAAAATCCTACACCTGCCTCAATTCTGCGGATTTTCAGCCTGAAAGTGTTAGCCTTGCAAAATTCCTACACGGCGAAGAGATTGAAGCGCCGTCTGGTTTAGAAAAAGGCTATGCCGCGGTAAAGGTGCAGGGTTTTGTCACCGGATTTGGAAAGGTATCGGGCGGGGTTATTAAAAACCATTACCCAAAAGGGTTAAGAAACTTATAAACCCGTCAAGTATATTTAAAATCCTTAAATTGTGCTTTGAACTTAAGCGAAGGTATTTCAAGGGATTTGGGCTTTAAGCTCTGATCAAGCGTCAGTATAAAATCGCCTGTCTTGGTATTGCCGTAAATATTGACGTCATTCCCCTGTTTCTTTGCTTTTATGCCGTCTTTCAGGCATGCTTCAAAGGTATTGATAATGGCGTTATACATAGACGACTGCGGAATCGAGGATGCGTCAACCGCCGCTTCCAGTGTGCCGAATTTGACCTTCAGCCCGTCGTCGGTCTTTTCAAAACTGAGCGAATTTAAGTTCGCCGGTTTTATAAATGTCATTTTAAAATCGCCGTCGGCATCCTTTTCTACTGCCGCTTCATATTCCTTGCCGTCTATATTGATTACAGAGGTGAAGCTAAAGCCTCCTGAGAGGCCCTTTATGGCTTTACCTGCAGCATCAGTCCGAGATGACAGATGTTTAATTATGGCATTTACGAACAAAATTATAACCGCTAAACTGAGTATGATTACAACAACAGTGAAAACCGGCCTTTTCCTGTTTGCTTTGACGGTTCCCGAATGGGGCATGGAGTATCACTCCTATCGTGACATATCACGAAAGATTTGCGGAACCTCCAAAAGCATATCTGTAGGAATCATGCCATACTCTGACATCTTTTCCGCCGCTATATCTCCGGCAAGCCCATGTATGTAAGCGCCGCAGCAGGCTGAATCAACAGGAGAAATGCCCTGGGCGACAAAGGAAGCTATCATACCCGCAAGGATATCGCCGCTTCCCCCTTTGGCCATGCCCGGGTTTCCTGTCGGGTTTATGTAAGCGTGCCCGTCCTTTGACGCAATAATCGTATTCGCGCCCTTGAGCACAAGCGTTACGCCGTTTTCCGTTGCGAAACTGCGGGCCGTATCAAGACGAGATTGCTGAATCTCGTCAATTTTTTTGCCGCACAACCTTGACATCTCGCCCGGATGGGGCGTCAGAATAAGTTCTGCCTTAGAAGTCCGCAGTAAATCTATATGCCCCGCAAATGCATTTATGCCGTCTGCGTCCAAAATTACTGGACAATTTGCATCTGAAACAAGGCTGCGTATAAGCTGCTGAGTCTCTTCATTCTGTGAAAGCCCGCAGCCAACGACCAGCGCTGTCGCGCTCTTCGCCATCTCCTTTATGCGTTCCAAAGCTGAATAAGCGAGCGCTCCGCTGCCGTTCGAGTCAAGCGGATAAACCATGCACTCGTTCAATTTTGAAGCCACTGGAACATATATGCTTTGCGGAACGGCAAGGGTGACAAGTCCGGCGCCGCAGCGAAGTGCCCCGCTTGCGCACATATATGCCGCTCCCGCCATGCCGAGGCTGCCGCAGACGCACAGCACCCTGCCATAAGTGCCTTTGTTGCTGTTCTTTTCGCGTTGTGGGATTTTTCGGGCTATCATCTCTTTATCAAGTAGTTCCACACGGCTGTCGTTTATATTGTAAGCGCTTTCAGGAAGCCCTATGCCGACAAAGACGACTTTTCCGCAGTAATTTGCGGCAGGGAAAAGGAATTGGCCGATTTTTGGAGCCGCAAAAGCAATTGTAACATCCGCCCTTATGGTGTTGTTTGACGCTTCGCCGCTGTCGGCATTAGCTCCGGACGGCATATCGAGGGCATAGATTTTCGCACTGCTCCCATTTACTGCGTCGAACAACCGTTTTGTAGTCTCGTCCGCTATTGTGCCGTGAAAACCGGTTCCGTAAACTGCGTCGACAATAATATCGCTTGAGCTTATAAGGTCTTCACAGACTGAAAAATCGGAAGTATCATAAACAATTCTCTGCCTTGTGCTGAGCCGATCCAACATTTCCTGCGCTTCCGGTGTTTTTGGATTACCGCTGACCAGAATTACTCTGACATCTGCGCCATGCTCAAGAAGCTTTCTGGCGACCACAAACCCGTCGCCGCCGTTATTGCCCTGACCACATAAAATAAGGCAGCGTTTGCCGGCGACTTTATCCGATTCCCTGATATAGCGTGCCGCCGCGCTGCCCGCGTTTTCCATCAGCCTTAACGATGAAATTCCGATGTTTTCAGCGTCTTTCTCCATTTGTCTCATCTGAGCACAAGTGACAACAAGCATAGTTACCTCCCATAGCTCTCAAATTTCGGACATAGTATCTTATTATAAACAAAAGCCGCCTTCCTTATGGAAAAGGCGGACCTTTTAAATTATACCATACTTATTAGTCTGTAAATACCTTCCGGGGCGCAACCGCCTTGGCAATTTCTATAATCTTTTCATTAGGGCTGAAAATAAGGCGGAAATGGCCAAGTTTTTCTGTACTTGTAACTATGAAGTAAGCGCCCTTTTCGTTCGGAGAAATTGAAGCGTCTATTGTCTTTGGGATAGATGGGTTCTCAAATTCCCTTTTATGCATCCCGCCCATAGGAGCCATGATTTCCATGGTTTTGAAATTAATCGTCGTTATCCTTTTTCTCTTTGACTGGGAAATGATTTTGTCTACATCCATCTCGCTGTTAGTTACGATATATTCATACTCAATATTAAAGTATCTGAACAAATACCACAAGCCATAAATTACACCAACCATAGCCAGTAAAATGATAAACGACCAAGATGCAGCTATTAACAGCAATCCTGCCAATAAGATTTCAATGATGATTCCTCCGATAATGGCTAAAGCCTTTAATACGATATGTTTAGGAGAATTTTTTCTTTTAACAAGTAGTTCAACGAAATTGTCCATATGCTAAGCTCCTTTCAATCTGGTATTATAGCATAATCGTATATACTTTACAATGAATAAGATGTTAACTTTATATATCATGTTTTAAGGCTCCATTGCTTATTCCTTCAATTAAAAACAAACCATCAGCGGTATTGCCCAAATATGTAAAAAGGGATTGTATTTTTTCCTCTATTGTGATATGATAAAAAATAATGTTATGATTAAACGCTGTGAAAAAGTCACCGCTGCTGCAGATTAAAATCAGTCAAAGAGAGGGCTGGCCGAGGCTGAAAGCCGCCCGCTGGTTTGCAGTTGTGGATTTCGCTTTGGAGCGGCGCCGCTGAAAGATTTTCTTGTAGGTGGTGACGGACGGTCCCGTTAAAGACCGCGAGAGTGTTTGCTCTTTGGCAAAAATCAGGGTGGTACCGCGGAGGATTTGCGCCTTCGTCCCTTTCATGAGGGACGAAGGCGTTTTTTGTTTCTTTATTTTTCTCAAACCCCGAAATTAATAATTTTATTTTAATGCGAAAGGAACGGTTTTAATGAAAGAGCAGCTTGAAGCAATCCGCAAAGCGGCGGAGAAAGAGCTTTCGGCGGTTAAACTTCCGTCCGAACTCGAAAATATCCGCGTCAAATATCTCGGAAAAAAAGGCGAGCTGACCGCCATACTCAAAAAGATGGGTACTATCCCCCCGGAGGAACGCCCGGCTATCGGCGTTCTCGCAAATGAGGCCCGTAAATTCATTGAGCAGAAAATAGAGGAATATGGTGCGAAGCTCAAAGCGCATGAAACACAGATAAAACTTCAAAAAGAGCGCCTTGACGTCACTGTGCCGGGCAAAAGGCACAAAATAGGAAACCGTCACCCGCTGACGATTGTCCTCGACGAAATCAAGGATGTCTTTATCGGCATGGGCTTCAGTATTGCGACGGGTCCTGAAATTGAGTTTGTAAAATACAATTTTGACGCGCTCAATACTCCTCAGAACCATCCAGCCCGCGACCCGCAGGATACCTTTTATGTCGACGACGAAATCCTGCTGCGCACCCAGACTTCTCCGGTTCAGATAAGGGTCATGACCTCTCAGAAACCGCCAATCAGGATTATCGCACCGGGACGCGTTTATCGTTCCGATGCCATTGATGGCACTCATTCGCCACTGTTCCACCAAATCGAGGGGCTTGTCGTTGACAAGGGTATAACTATGGCGGACCTCAAAGGCACACTTGACAGTTTTGCAAAGGCGGTTTACGGCGACGATGCAGTTCTGCGTTTCCGCCCCCACCACTTCCCGTTCACAGAGCCGTCCTGCGAAATGGACACTATGTGCTTCGTCTGCCACGGTAAAGGCTGCCGCCTGTGCAAAGGTGAAGGCTGGATCGAGATACTCGGCGCAGGCATGGTTCACCCGAACGTACTGCGCAACTGCGGCATAGATCCCGAAGTTTACAGCGGATTTGCCTTCGGTTTGGGCCTTGAAAGGCTCGTTATGCTCCGTTTCGGGATAGACGATATGCGTCTGTTCTTTGAAAATGACTTAAGATTCCTCAGCCAGTTTTAAGGGAGGTTTATTATAATGAATTTATCAATGAGATGGCTTAATGATTATGTTGATATAAAGATGGAGCCCCGTAAGTTTTCAGAAGCAATGACGATGACCGGCTCAAAGGTTGAAGGCTTCCGCAACGAAGGCGACGAGATTCAGAATGTCGTAGTCGGCAAGATACTTTCAGTTGAAAAGCACCCGAATGCCGACAAGCTGGTCGTCTGCAGCGTTGACGTCGGCCAAAGCGAGCCAATACAGATAGTTACGGGCGCTACAAACGTATTTGCAGGCGCGTTAGTTCCTGTCGCTCTCGACGGTTCGCTGCTGCCCGGCGGCAAAAAGATTAAAAAAGGCAAGCTGCGCGGCGTTGTGTCAAACGGCATGATGTGCTCCCTCGGCGAGCTGGGACTTACTGTCAACGACTTCCCCTATGCCATTGAGGACGGCATTTTTATAATCGAAGAAGACTGCAAGCCTGGCCAAGATATCCGAGAAGTCACAGGGTTGAACGACACTATTGTTGAGTTTGAAATCACACCTAACCGCCCGGACTGCCTGTCGGTGATAGGGCTGGCAAGAGAGGCTGCGGTTACATTTAATAAAAAGCTCACTTTGCCTGACAGTGATGTTAAAGGCAGCGGCGGCAGCACAAAGGATTTTGTAGACGCAAAAGTCCACGAGCCGAAGCTCTGCCCACGGTATATGGCAAGGGCTGTCCGCAATGTAAAAATCGGGCCTTCACCCCTCTGGATGCGCCAGAGGCTGCGCAGCGCCGGCGTTCGCCCGATAAACAACATCGTCGACATCACCAACTTCGTCATGCTTGAATATGGTCAGCCCATGCACGCTTTTGATTATCGGCAGATAAAAGGCGGTATAATAAATGTAAGGCTTGCCAAAGACGGCGAAACCATCACGACCCTCGACGGCGTTGAGCGCAAACTCGACGATAAAATGCTTGTCATCGCCGACTGCGAAAAGCCAGTTGCAGTGGCCGGCGTTATGGGCGGCGAATTCTCCGGTATAATGGATGACACAAACACCATTGTATTTGAATCGGCTATGTTTGACCCGACAAGCGTCCGGCTTACGGCAAAAAGGCTCGGTATGCGCACAGAGGCCTCATCGCGGTTTGAAAAAGGGCTCGACGCGCAAAATACTTTAAACGCACTCAACCGCGCCTGCCGACTTGTTGAAATTTTAGGCATCGGCGAAGTCTGCGACGACTATATAGATATAAACAATTCTAACTATACGCCGACCACAATCAAATTCGAACCCGACTGGATAAACGGTTTGCTCGGCACAAATATCGACCGGCAGTTTATGGTCGATACGCTCCGCAAACTCGATTTCAAAGTCGAGGGCGACATCATAACCGTCCCGTCCTATCGTGCGGACGTTGAGCAGAAAGCCGATATTGCGGAGGAAGTAGCACGTTTCTACGGATACAACGAGATTCCAACCACTATGCCCAGCGGCGCGGGTACCAGAGGCGGGCTCACTCCAGCGCAGAAGTTTGAGAAGAATGTGACGCAAAACCTTCTCGCTCTCGGGTACACTGAAATTGCAACCTATTCGTTCATAAGCCCGAAATATTATGACAAAATCCGTATGCCGGCGGATTCACCGCTGCGGAACTCTGTGAAAATTATAAATCCGCTGGGTGAAGACACCAGCATTATGCGCACAACTACCCTTCCGTCAATGCTCGAAACCCTTTCGCGGAATTATTCTAACCGAAACCTTGCCGCACGCTTCTATGAGCTTGGAACGGTTTATTTCCCGCGCGGCAAAGGCCAGCTTCCCGATGAAAAAATAAAAATAACGCTCGGGTCATATGGCGAATCAGAAGATTTTTATGCTATAAAAGGGGACGTTGAGGAACTATTTGAAAAGCTCGGCGTTGACCCCGAAATTTGCGAGTTTATTCCTTGCTCCGACAACCCTGCTTTCCATCCCGGACGCTGTGCAAAAATCATTGTCGGCGGCGAGGAAATAGGCATTATTGGTGAAATTCATCCGGAAGTCCAGGCAAACTATGAAATTGATACCCGTGTTTATACTGCTGTAATAGACGAGGCTTCACTTATGAAAAACGCGGTACAGAACAAAACCTACACTCCGCTGCCGAAGTTCCCGTCAACCGACCGCGATATTGCTGTTCTGTGCGACGAAGATATTCCGGTAATGGAACTTGAAAAAGCGATGAAGTCTGCTGCCGGCAAGGTTATCGAGAAGATAGAACTGTTTGACATTTACCGCGGAAAACAGATTCCAGAGGGCAAAAAGAGCGTTGCTTTCAGTATTGTAATGAGAGCCGCCGACCGCACATTAACTGACGAAGAGGCCGATACAGCAGTTAAAAAAGTTATAAACGCCTTAGAAAAACTCGGAGCTACTCTCAGGTCATAACAGCCATATTTCAAAAGAAATATTTTACAATTTGGCGTTAAAGTGCTTGAAAATTGCGGCTGAATAGTGTATGCTATAGATTCAAGGGGGTGCAAATTTATGCAAGAGCCTACTATGATATTCTCTATCAAAGACGACAAAGAAAAAGAAATGAAAAAAATCCTACTCGCAGTCTACGACGCTTTGAAAGAAAAAGGCTACAACCCCGTCAATCAGATAGTCGGATACCTTTTGTCTGAGGACCCGACTTATATAACGACACATAATAATGCCCGCAGTTTAATTCGAAAAATTGACAGGGATGAGCTCCTCCATACTCTGGTCAGGTCTTATCTTAATGAATAATATAGCATTTAAGCGGCTATATTAATCCCGCAGAAGCAGCGGGGATAGGTATAAATATACCTATCCCCGCTTTTTGTTGTTATTAATGCATATTTCGCGGCCTTTTCAGACGTATATGCACAACCTCTTTCGGAGGGATCGACGCATAGAGATTGCCATTTGATATTTCGGCTTTGGCATCGCCGAAAACTACCGATAACTCATTTTTATCTGGGTCAGCAAGAGTCAGAATTTCACCATCTATGCTGCTGTCGGTATCGTTATACAGTGAATAGATGTCCTGCGAACCGTCGTCGGCGGAAAAGAGGTTGCAATAAAGTTTTTTGGGCTTCACCGGATATATCGGTATGGGACGAGAACCCTGATATACTGATTTGTTCTCGAGATAAACTTTTTTCCAAAGTTTAATTTTTGCCTTTTGTTTTTCTGTATATGGCATCCAGCGCCCAAAAACATCCTGCCAGATAACAATTGGTTCCGCGCCGAAAACAGCGTAATTGATGAGCTTATCCTTATCCTCCTTGCGGTACCATCTCGAAACAGCAGGGGCAATATGGCACGGAAGCATAAAACGCAGTATATCAATCTGCGGCATACACCCTGCCGTCCAGAATTCGTCCCATGAAGTGGTGATAATCTCAAGGGGGCGCTTTTTCATCGGATGGTTCTCTGAAGTAAGAACAATGCCGGGCCTTAGTTTGTCAAGCTTTTTCCGGTAACAATCCGGCAGAGTTTCCATTGTGTCAAGATGCACGCCGTCAGCGCCTGTATCTTCAATTAGCTTTGCCAAGTTGTCGCTCATCGTGCGGGTCGATTCATCATAACCCCTGTCCCATGGCAGGAAGGGAAGAAATACCTTGACGCCATGCTTATGAAATTCATCGACCATCTCTTTCAACGCCTGTCTGCCGCCGGGAAAATCATCGTAATAATCCCACTGGCTGCGTTTGTCGACCCCGAGGTGCGGGTATGAGTTCCATATAGTAACTGTGTCATATCCCCCGAAATCCTCGCCGCTCTTCAATAACTTTTCGACGTCAACACGCTTTTTGTCGAGGTCAAAGCCCTCATTTCCGTAAAGAAAACAAAAATTGTGGACAACGCAGTCATTAAACCACTTCAAGTCTTTCCTCCGGTACTCCGAAAGTTCATAATCCGACTGCCAAATCTCACGGAAGCGGTCAAAGGCTTCTGGCCATCCGCCGCGCAGGCCGATAATTTCAAATTCTGTACTGTCGTTGAAGGTGCTGTCGGGAGCAAGAGGTACCCGGTGGTTTTTCAGTTCATCCGCGCTCGAAATCTGCGTCAGAGCGATATTTCTGTTTTGGGCTGCCCCTTCGTCCATCAGGTCTGATGATAACGGGAATCTCACGCTGAAACCGAATTTGTTTTTCCTGTCACATACCACGAGGGGCAGTTTTATATCTGTAGCCACTATCGTCTCATTTACCGGCCGTACAACCATTGTGCCGTCTTGGGCCTTGAGTGGGGCACCGGGGTAATAATAGATATCGTCGCCGCTGTATTCAATGCCGGCAAGAAACGGCGAGTGAAAATACATATTGTGAGGGATACCGTCTTTATAATGGTCGGCAACCTGAATGATGATATTAAGGGTATCTTTTTTGTCATTTAAAAAGTTTACCCTTATATCAACTGCAAGCTCTTTGTTTTCTAAAAGAATAACCGCAAGTTCACGCGTTTTATCGCTGACCGCCGCGGCGGATTTTACCGAAAAGTCGGCGGAGCTATAGCGCCTGCCTATAAAGTCCAAGACTATTAGCTCTTTGTTTACATTTGACTTTATTGTTGTAAAACCGTTGCAAAATTCCGCAATCTTAACGCCACGGGAATAGTCAATCACCGTATGTAGGGTATTGTTTTTAATATAGAACCTTTTATTGACTGTATCGTGGTTTATCACTCAGGTCACCCCTCCCCCGCGCAGTCTTTAACGCACCGAAAACCGACAGTGCCGTTTCGGTCCATCGCCCCGCCCATCAGGTGCATTTTAAGGTGCGCCCAGTTCGGCAGTGGGCCGCCTTCCGCGTGCCAATAGTTATTGCCCCGATAGTAACACCCGCCGCGCAGAAGAATAAAACGGTGACGGCCGTCGTCTATTAAGTCATCTGTCATTTCCCATGCGTTGCCGCACATATCAACAAGGCCGAAAGGTGAAGCGCCCTGGGGATAAGCGTCGACCGGAGTTAAGCCCTTGCCGTACGCGTTGCATCTTTTATAATCGGGCAAGTTTCCCCACGGGTACTTGAGGTTATAAGGCCCTGCGGCCATATACTGCCATTCCTGATCCGTAGGGAGGCGCATTGAATAATATGCGGCATACGCTTTTGCATCCTCCTGAGACACGTTGACTACCGGAAGGTTGGCCTCCTCTTCTTTGAAAATGCCGTTTTCAAAGTGCCTGAGAAAACCGCTGCTGTCAGCCGGTTTATAGCCGCTCTCTTTAATGAAATCGTAGAACATCTTATTAGTTACTGGGTATTTGTCAGCGTAAAATCCGCCAACCTCAACTAATATCGGGCCGTGTTCTGTCTGGCAGTCGCCCTCCATGATTCGGTGGGTGACGCGGTAGATATAAGGATTTCTCTCTATGTAAACAAGTTCCCGCTCAATATATTTTCCCATATAGTATCCCCCACGTGACAAACAACAAAGCCAATTTCTTATTTAAACCCGCACTGCCCTAAGTTTGATTCCAGAACGGGGCCAAAAATGTTGGGCGCGGAATAATTTAAGGAATTTTAATATTGTTTACGACTTTAATTACGCCTTAATTTATCCCCTTCAGGCGGGCATTTATTTACGTTTATTTTTAACTTTTATGCTTTGTCAATCTGAAGTTAACAAAAAGTGCAAAATTCTTGTCTATTAAAAGCAGCGGAAGCCGTTCCAGCACGACAATTATATTCGACGTATATTGATATGTTATGACAGAGGCCATGATAAACGCTGACAAGCCAAAACTATTCTTGTTCATATACTGGTTCATGGAGGTGATATTTTTTGTTTCAATATACTATCCGTCCGGGCGACACACTTTTCAGCATATCTGCCCGGTTCGGCGTGCCGATAAACGCTATATTGGCCGCAAATCCGGGCCTGTCCCCTTATAATCTGGTCTTAGGACAAGTAATTCTGATACCAGCTACCAATTCATTTCCCAGAGTACCATTTATACCTGTACCCGTTCCATTTCCCGGACGGCCGTTTTTCCCGAGGCCCAGAAGAAGGCCCGGCCCGTTACCGCCAATTTTTGGAGGTCCCGGAAGACCCGGAAGACCTGGCGGTCCTGGAGGACCCGGAGGCCCTGGAAGGCCTGGAGGTCCACGCAGGTCTTAATTATAACTAATTGATTAATTCTTTATGGAGGAAAGAGCATGATAAATCAGAGTTCAAATTTTGGGCGCGGCAATCCATTAGGCAGTTCACAAATGGATATGAACTTAGCCGGCACTCAGATGAGCAATATGCCTCTTAGCAGCACTTCGCCAATGAGCAATATCCGCATGGAAACCGAACAAAAAAGCAATGTCCCCATGAGCAGCCAGCAGAGTATGACAAAATCAGAGAAGAAAACACCGCAGACGGTTGTTTCGCAGGCTACAGAAGACGCCATGACATACAGAGCTTTATATCCCGAGATTTATTACAAGTTGCAGCCGTACATTTCAGCGGCCTGTGATATCATGGATTCTTATGGTATCACTATGCCTACACAGAAACAGTTGGACGATATGACTGACGGAATTTACGAAGAATTTGTAAGAACATATCCTGATATGGCTGAGTACATGAGTGAACAGAGTACCCGTAATAATCCGAACGACCCGCCACCCTTCTCCGGCGGATTCCGCAGGTTTAGGCCCGGTTTCAGGTTCAGACGCAGAGGGCTTGGCAGAGACTTTATCTCAGCGCTGCTTCTCGCTGAACTTTTAGGCAGAGGCCGGTTTTTCTTTTAATAATTTTCCTTTTCAAGCTGCAAACAAGAGCGGACCTGCGCTTTGCATTAGTCCGCTCTTGTTGATTTGTCAACAAATCCCCGTTTGATATTTTATCAGCAGCAAAACATACTTGCGAACATCATCGCAGTATGCTGTATACGGCAATTTTAAATTAAGTTTTGTATTAATGAATAGCTTTCTTTTTATATTTTTTGCCCGCCACTTCGACGTTTCCTATAGTGACAAGCGCATTACTATCAATCTCAAGCACTATCTTTTTGAGTTTCGCTAACTCCAGTCTTGAAACAACGACGTAAATAACATTCAACGAGCCCTTGGAGTAGCCACCTTTCCCTGTCAGCAGCGTTACCCCACGTCCGAGACGCGCAATTACAGCATCGGTAATTTCTTCGCTCTTATCTGAAATGATAGTCGCAGCCTTTGATTCGTCAACGCCCTCTGTAACAATGTCAATCACCTTAAATGAAAGGAAATAGGCGACCAGAGAATACATTGCTCTGTCCCAGCCAAATACGAAGCCTGCGCTTGAAAGAATGAATACGTTGAAGAACATGACGATTTCGCCAATCGAAAAGCTCAACTTCTTATCGAGGATGATTGCTACGACTTCGGTGCCGTCAAGTGAACCTCCGGCTCGGATAATCGTTCCGACACCAGCACCGTTTATGATCCCGCCGAAAATCGTTGCCAGAAAAACATCTTTTGTCACCTCAGAAACGGGGTGCAGGACTGTAACTCCGATTGAAAGGCAGGAAACAGCAAACAAAGTGGAAAATAAAAATGTTTTTCCGATCTGCTTATATCCTAACAAGAAAAACGGCAGATTAAACATAAAGGTAAATAATCCGAGGGGCAGATGCGTAAGATGGCTCGTTATAATTGATATGCCGACAACCCCACCGTCGATAATATTGTTCGGAACAAGAAAAATTTCAAGTCCTATCGACGAGAGTGCGGCACCGACTATAATCATTAATGCCCTGATAATAACTGCTTTGATGTTTTCTGATTTTGCCATTACTAACCTCCTTTTTAATCTAATATAATTATTATAAATTAATTAAGTTTTATTGTCTACATAACTGCACTAATCCAATAATAAATTGTCGGAAATTTTTGTGCATAATTTGTGCGCATTTTTCAGAAAACCCGCCTCTTTAAGTCCCATAAAAATTTTTATGCCGCCCGCAGCCTGTTTTTATTGCCGCAGCAAAAATGCAATAAAATCACAGCAGCAGTGTTTTTTATCCGCTCATAACTACATTTATAATTGCAAATTTCAGCGGTTTGAAGTAAAATCCTATTAAAAGCTTTGGTTAAATTAATTGTCATTGAAATATTCAGTATAAAGAGATGGGAACTATGAAAGAGCAAATTATTAAAAATAACCCCGACGTCCAAAATTTTATCAACAAGGCAATAAAAATGGGGGGCGGCTGACGCCGTTTTGTTTGAAATCGATGACATTGTTTTTGACAGCAGGACACTGCTCAAATGTATGTTCGGGTGCAACGACTGGGGAAAAAACCATACCTGTCCGTCAAGGCCGGGCTTTCCTATGCCATGGGAATTCGAAAAAATCTTAAGACGGTATTCTTACGGCATTATCATACATACCCATGACAAAAAGCTGAGCCAGAAAATCTCATATGAATTGGAGCGCAGCGCTTTTTTAGCGGGCTATTATCTTGCATTCTCCCTCAGCGACTGTTCAAGCTGCGAAACCTGTTCATGTGTCGAGGGAAAGGAGTGCCGTTTCCCCAAAACCGCAAGGCCTGCGTTTCACTCCGTAGGCATTGATGTTTTTAAGACTGTTCGAAGCCTCGGGCTGCCTATAGATGTGCTTCAAAACGATACCCAGGAGCAAAACTGGTATTCCGCTGTATTTATTGAATGATAATGAAAATTTTCATAAATCTTATTTTTTCCGTTTCATTTGCTTCTATTGGTAGTATAATATTTATATAATTTAAAAACTGTAATAAATTGACAGAGGTAAAAGAACATGGCTCTTAACAAAATCGAACTTCATAAATACAGCCTTGCGGAGGAACTTATCAACGCCATCTCCCACGGTATCGGGGCAGCGTTGGCAATTGCCGCACTGGTTGTCGCGACAGTATTCTCTGCCCTGCATAATAACGCGTGGTGCACAGTCAGCGTAGTTATCTATTGCTCCACACTCATATTGCTCTATCTTAACTCGACTATATATCACAGTTTAAGGCCAAACGCAGGCAAAAAGGTAATGCGGGTCCTCGACCACTGCACTATATATCTTCTTATTGCGGGAACATATACCCCCTTTACGCTGGTACCTTTAAGAGGTGCGCTCGGCTGGACACTGTTCGGCATAGTCTGGGGTGCCGCCGCTTTGGGTATCACGCTGACAGCAGTCAACCTTAAAAAGTTCGCCAAATTCTCGATGATATGCTATATCATCATGGGATGGGCGATAATCGTCGCCATAAAGCCGCTCATTTCGCGCGTGGCTATGCCCGGGCTGCTGCTGCTTCTCGCCGGAGGTATTCTCTATACAATAGGCGCTGTACTCTATCTCATCGGCAGGCGCAAAAAATTCATCCACTCCGTCTGGCACTTCTTTGTGGTCGGCGGCAGTATCCTGCACTATTTCTCAATTTTGTTCTATATTGTGCTCGCAAAACCGGTTTAAGCAGCGCATAACATTAGCACTAATATGTAAACCCCGTCAGTTAACGCTGACGGGGATTATTTTTCAACAATATAAACGGCCGTCGTGCCGCAATGGGTCTTCGATAAGCGTTGCCAACTGGAACTCATGGTAATGCCCGTCGTTTAGTGAAGTAAAGCCCTTGACAAAATGCACATGCTTGCCGTTGCCGACAGGAATCGCGGGGCCTGTAAAAGCCCTTATAAAATGAAAATGACCGAAGAAATCGGTTCTCACAAATATTGCGTGCTTATGGTCGCCATACGGCAGCGGAATGGCCTCTCCTGACACTCCTGCAAATCTATGGTTATGGCACTCAACGCCTTTCTCAGCAATTTTTGTGCTGCCCATAAATTCATGCGTATGAGTCTGCATTTCGCGCCCATGTCCGTATGGTGCACACCGAGCCTCGCAATCATATGCGTACTTGTCCCAATATGACTGCTTGTACAAAGCAATCACCCCCTTCATACCATTATATGAATGAAATGGGACAAGGTACTTATTGCACATATAACAGAGCACCCCTGGCCAAAAGCCTTTCGTCAGGGGTGCTTTTACCGCTTTTTTATTCGATTACTGCTGATTTGCTTCTTCAACGGCAAGGCGTCTTTGCTTGTTGAGGTAAGCCAAAAGCTCCTCGCAGATTTTTTCCCTGTTGCGCCTGTATGTTCTGACATACTCGTGAACAGTATAGTTGCTGTCTTCAATAATAAATGCGGCTCCGTCGGCGATGTCGATAACGTTGAATCCCTCAAACTGGTCGTCCAAGTACATATCGAGGATATCCTCGCAAAGCTCGTCAAATTCGCCGTCAGCATTGTTCTCTTCACTGTATAGGTCATTGAGCTCAAATGCGATATACAAAAGGTTCATTCTGATAAAAGTGTCTTCTCCGTTCGCTTCCGCGAACTTCTTGTATTCGACACTCGGGATAAAAGCTTCCTCCGCCATTTTATCTTCTCCTTACGGATCTATTTCCATTGATTTTCAAATGTAATTATAAATTAAAAGGACATTTCTGTAAACAAATTTTTGGATTCATTTTAAATTTTTCTTTTGCGGGCGGTCATCTATGCATAAAACGCGCCTGTTATAAGAGCAAAACAAAAAATAATGGTGTACGGACATTTGCCCGCACACCACTGAACTGCAAATTATCCAAGAACAACTGTTGCAGTGTGCTTTTTGCCGTCAGCAAAGACCGGTAGGATATTGCTTTCTGCCTTTTTGCCGTCGATGGTAACCTCTTTTACACCCTTGCAGACGCCGTTCGGGTTCTTTACAGTTATAACATAATCAGCGTTTCTGAAATGCCTTGTGACGGTGTATTCCTTCATATCAGACGGGATGCAGGGGTCAATCTTCAATCCGTCGTAATCAGGCTTGATACCGAGGATGAACTGGGATATAGCTACAAAGTTCCAAGCCGCGGTACCAGTCAGCCATGAGTTTTTGGCCTGTCCGAAAAGTTTTGCGTCTTTGCCAGCAACCATCTGAGAGTAAACATACGGCTCCAGCTTGTGGATTTCGCTGATATCCTCGATATAGGCCGGGGCTATCTTCTTATAAAGCTCAAATGCCCTGTCGCCGCGGCCAATAGTCGCTTCAGCCGCCATTATCCACGGATTGATGTGGCAGAAGATACCCGCGTTCTCCTTGTATCCCGGCGGATAGCTCGAGATTTCTCCAAGCGCAGGTGAATACTTAGTATAAGCCGGGGTTAACAGCACACAGCCGTATTTTGTATCGAGGTACTTTTTGACCGAGTCAAGTGCCTTTTTTGCCTCTCCGGTTTTAACGCCGATACCGGCCATTACGCACATACCTTGAGGCTCTAAGAAAATCTTGCCCTCTTCACATTCCTTTGAGCCGACCTTTTTGCCGAAGCTGTCATATGCACGCAAGAACCATTCACCGTCATAGCCATACTTCAGCACCGCTTCTTCCATCTTGTCGATGTATTGCTGTGCCTTTTTAGCTTCATCGTTATACCCCATGCGCCGGCAAAGCTCAACAAAGTCAGGGCCGGCATAAACAAACATACCGCCGACGAGCACTGACTCAGCGACTTTGCCCTCCGTATTTGTTGTGGTCTGGAACGATTCGCCCGGCTCCGTTGAGAAGCAGTTGAGGTTAAGGCAGTCGTTCCAGTCGGCACGGCCGATAAGCGGCAGCCCGTGGGGGCCGAGGTTGTTTATAACATGATAGAACGAGCGGCGCAGATGTTCAAACAGCGGAGCGGCCAGCTTTTCGTTATTGTCAAACGGCACATTTTCTTTGAGTATATCAAAATCGCCTGTCTCTTTTATATAAGCGGCGACAGAAATGATAAGCCACAGCGGGTCATCGCTGAAGTTGCCGCCGATGGCGTTGTTGCCCTTTTTAGTAAGGGGCTGATACTGGTGGTATGCGCCGCCGTCCTCGAGCTGTGTCGCGGCAAGGTCGAGGATACGCTCCCGGGCGCGTGTCGGAATCTGATGGACGAATCCGAGCAAATCCTGGTTTGAATCGCGGAATCCCATGCCGCGGCCGACACCAGACTCAAAATATGAAGCGCTGCGCGACATATTGAAAGTGACCATGCACTGATACTGGTTCCAGATGTTGACCATGCGGTTGAGCTTGTCATCCGGGCTGTCGATATGGAACTGGGTGAGCAGGCTGCTCCAATAGTCGTTCAGCTCGGCAAAGGCCTTGTCCGCTTTTTCTGTAGTGTTGAACCGCTCAATTAGCTCATGGGCGGGGGCCTTGTTCAAGCTGCCGTCAGGCATGAATTTTTTATCCGCAGGATTTTCGCAGTAACCGAGTATGAATATCAGTTCCTTTTCCTCACCGGCCGCAAGCACAACCTCTACATTATGTGACGCTATAGGCGACCAGCCGTCTGCAACGGAGTTGAAGGACTTGTTTCGCGTTACCGCGTCAGGATTGTTCAGCCCGTTGAACTGTCCGAGGAATGTGTCCCTGTCCGTATCAAAGCCCCTGATGTCCGCATTTACATGGTAAAATGCAAAATGGTTGCGGCGCTCGCGGTATTCGGTCTTATGATAAAGCGTCGAGCCTTCAATTTCAACTTCTCCGGTGCTGAAATTGCGCTGGAAATTGCGGTCGTCATCGTTGGCGTCCCACAAGCACCACTCTATAAAGGAATATACATTGAACTTTTTGTTCTTTGAACCTACATTTTTGAGCTTGAGCCTTTGGATTTCACAGTTTGCATTTATCGGAACAAAAAATGTTACCTGAGCTTCGATATCGTTTTTCCGCCCTGTGATTATTGTATAGCCCAGGCCGTGACGGCACTCGTAGAAGTCGAGTTTGTTCTGAACGGGTTTGAAGCCGGGCGACCATATTTCACCGCCGTCATTTATATAAAAATATCTCCCGTTGCTGTCGACTGGAATATCATTGTATCGGAACCTTGTGATCCTGCGGAGACGTGCGTCTTTATAAAAGCTGTATCCACCGGCTGTATTTGAAATCAGCGAAAAAAATTCCTGTGTGCCAAGGTAATTAATCCATGGATAAGGAGTTTTGGGCGTATTTATAACATACTCCCGTCTTTTGTCGTCAAAATGGCCAAATCTCAAGTAAATCCCTCCGTAATCTTATATGTCTCATTTCTTTAAATGATCTGTCTCAGAACTTTTCTAAAGTTAGGTTTATTTGGAGCCGGCAGCCAACTTTTACATCTATATATTCTATCATAACTGTTTCAAGAAAAAAACAATGCTTGATAAATTTCAATGATTTTTTTAAAAAATTGTAATATCCTGCTCATTTGTTCTCTGTTAATTCATTTCCGAGAATACCAATTTCAGTATCTGGCATACTTACAATGGAATCCAGCTTGCGCTGAATCTGCCGGGTTCTTACGCCTACAAGCTTGTCCAGCTCGGTATTTGCCTGGGTCAATTTTTGCTGTGCAGACGCCAGAACATTTCCGAATTTTTCAAATTCAGTTTTAACGGCGCCCAGCACCGCCCAGACCTCGCTTGAACGCTTCTGGATTGCAAGCGTCCTGAATCCCATCTGCAGGCTGTTTAGGAAAGCTGCCATTGTCGTCGGCCCTGCCACCGTTATTTTATAATCCCGCTGAAGCACCTCGAAAAGTCCGCGCCTCGCTACTTCCGCGTATAGTCCCTCGAAAGGCAGGAACATAACCGCAAAATCAGTCGTGTTCGGCGTATCTATGTACTTATCCCTGATTTCCTTCGCAAACAGCTTTATACGGCGCTCAAGCGCTGCACCGGCAGCTTCAACCGCTTCAGGCACTCCGCTGTCATATGCGTCTATAAGCTGAGTATATGCGTCCGCCGGAAACTTAGCGTCAATAGGCAGCCATACGCTCCTGTCCCCTGTTCCCGGGAGTTTTACGGCATATTCGACGACGCAGTTGCTGCCCTTTTTGGTCGCAACGTTAGCACTGTATTGCTCAGGCGACAGTATTTCCTCAAGAATAGCCCCAAGCTGGACTTCACCCAGTACACCGCGTGTCTTTACGTTTGATAAAACTTTTTTCAGGTCGCCGACCCCGGCTGCCAGCGTCTGCATTTCCCCGAGCCCTTTATAAACCTGCTCGAGCCTGTCGCTGACAAGCTTGAACGACTGCCCTATTCTTTCATGGAGTGTTTTTTCAAGCTTTTCATCGACAGTCGAGCGCATTTCATCGAGCTTCTTCGCATTTTCCGCCTGAAGGGACGTAAGCCGTTCCTCAACGGTTGAACGTATCGCCTCCATCTTCTCTTCGCTGCGGGCCATGTTGGCGAAAAGCTGTGCGTCCATGCGTTTGAGCATTTCGGTAACAGTCTTTTGGAGCGTTTCCTGACGCAGCGAGAGCTGGGCGTTGAGCTCCGCAAGCCTTGTGTCCTGTACGGCCGCTGTACGGGAAATGCCGTTGCTCAGCACATCGCTCATCGATTTTACTATATTCTGTGTGGTCTGCTGGTTTTCCAGCCTCGCCTGCCTTAAATCATCGAGCATATCCCGGCGGATATCCTCAATCCGCTTCAATATATCCTTTTGGCTGTTTTCAGTCTTGACACGCCTGACAGCTATCAATGTTGCAAATGAAAAAATGAGCGAAATTGCGGAAAAAACAACTATTAAAATCAATAAAGTATCTTCCATTTTTACCTCTCTAAATAATTTTTTTACATCTATCTACATAAAAACCACAGTGAGTAGCTTTTGTCAAAGCCTATTTTACCACGATAGAATATTTATGTAAAATGTATGTATATTAAGCATTATAGACAATTTTTTAATCATATTATGTGCATTAATTATGCTAATCGTTTAAAAAGTTATTGAAAACTTCGTTGAATGCATATATACTATAAGTATGAAGTTTACATTCTTTTTTTCATTGCTTTCCCTTGCCAAATAGCATTTAAAAATTTCGGCACGGTCCTTTGGCATTATGGCGAATTTGTACCCCTGAACCTTAAAAAGCAGTTGTCGCAACACCGCTTTTACAAATTTGCAAGGCGAACCCGCCTTCCGCCGATTTGTCAGTTTACCGGCCGAATCGAAAGGTAGGTTTTTTGAGTGAAACAGTTCAGTTCGAAGGAAATAAGAAATGTTGTACTGTTAGGCCACGGTTCGAGTGGAAAAACCTCTCTTGCTGAAGCAATGCTATACGCTTCCGGAACAAGCCAGCGACTGGGCTCAATCGCTTCCGGAACAACCATCTGCGATTGTGACCCAGAGGAAATTCGGCGCCATATGTCGATTTTCCTGACAGTCGCCCCGATTGAATGGAATGGATGTAAAATCAATATTCTTGATGCCCCCGGACAGCCGGACTTTGAGGGTGAAGTGGTAGAAGGTCTGCGCGCCGCTGATTGCGCTGTAATAGCTGTCTCGGGAAAATCCGGTATTCATGTCGGGACAGAGCTTGCATGGGAAAAGGTAAGGGAAGCTCACATGCCAGCCGCGTTTTTTATCAGCAAGCTCGATGAGGAACAGGCTGATTTTTATAAAGTGCTGGAAGAGCTTAAATCTACCTTCGGAGCTGCTGTTTGCCCGCTGATTGTGCCTTTTGACGAAGGCGGAACTCTCACCTACATAAATATCATTACAAAGAAGGCATACAGATACGATAAAGGAAAACCAGCTGAAGTGCCTTTGCCGGATACAGGAAATAAACTCGACGAACTAATCGCTGCGATCAGCGAGGCGGTGGCCGAGACAAGCGACGAGCTTTTTGATAAATATTTTTCCGGAGAAGCTTTCACTGAAGAAGAACTTACCAACGGCATACTCAACGGATTCAGAGACGGCACCATCTCACCCGTATTTTGCGGTTCTTCCGTCACAGGCGCCGGCATTGATATGTTCCTTAACGGAATAACCTCACTTTTTCCAAGCGCGGACACGAAATACAAAGCAAAGGGCGCGGACGGCGGCGAGGTAACTCTCAATGCGTCTAATACCGAACCGCTCGCGGCGTTTGTTTTTAAAACTGTGGCCGACCCATATGTGGGCAAGCTCTCTTATGTTCGCGTCTATTCCGGCCAACTCAAGCCTGAAACCATCGTTGTCAATTCAAGAACAGGTAAACCTGAAAGAGTTGGCAAACTCTGCTTGCTGCGCGGCAAAAAGCAGATTGAAACTGCTGTAATAGGCCCCGGCGACATCGGCGCTATTGCTAAAATGAATACACCTAAGACCGGTGACACGCTCTGCGAACCGACAAAAGTCGTGTCACTGCCGGAAATCAGATTCCCGCGCCCGTGCCTTTCCATGGCCATCAAGCCAGTGAAAAAGGGCGACGAAGAAAAGATTTCACTCGGGCTTCACCGCCTTATGGAAGAGGACCAAACCATCACTTATGAAACCAATCCTGAAACAAGGGAACAGATTCTGTCTGGGCTCGGTGAACTACATATAGATATCACTGTATCAAAACTGAAATCGAAATTCGGTGCTGACGTAACGCTTTCCACTCCCGAAGTAGCCTATCGCGAAACAATCCGTAAAAAGGTTAAATGCGAGGGCAAACATAAAAAGCAGACCGGCGGTCATGGCCAGTATGGGCATGTTATCATTGAGTTTGAGCCTTCCGACAGCGAGGAACTGGTGTTTGAAGAAAAGGTGTTCGGCGGCTCTGTGCCTAAAAACTATTTCCCAGCCGTTGAAAAGGGGCTTCGCGAAGCTGTCAGCCACGGCGTCATAGCCGGTTATCCGGTCGTCAATATCAAAGCGACTTTGCTCGATGGGTCATACCATCCCGTCGATTCCTCTGAAATGGCCTTTAAGACAGCGGCGGCTCTCGCTTTAAAAGCAGCTCTCCCGCAGGCCTCACCTGTTTTGCTTGAGCCATATGGGCTGCTCAAGGTCAATGTCCAGGAAAGCGCGTTGGGTGACGTTATCGGAGAAATAAACAAGAGACGCGGACGGGTACTTGGCATGGACCACATTGAGGGAGGACGGGAAATCATACAGGCAGAAGCTCCTATCGCGGAAATGCATGATTTCAGCGTTTCCCTTCGTGCAATTACTCAAGGCAGAGGCAGCTTCACCTTTGAATTCTTGCGCTACGAGGAAGCTCCCCCGCAGGTAGCGCAGGCAGTTGCCGCCGCAAGATCTGCTCAGTCGGCAGGTTGACGTTTTGGGCTTCCGGTATTATCATTATCTTAATGGCGTTTCTCTATTAATACTTAACATTTCACGCTGGCCGGAGGTTCATATTTGATGAAATACTGTATAAGATGCGGCACGGCACTCGACGACAGCAGCCGTTTTTGCTCAAATTGCGGTTTAAAACAGCCTTTAATGGAAACCTGCTGCAGGCCAGCCGCATCTGGAGCGTTAGAAATAGCTCCTGTTGCACCTCAAGCCCAATCCAAACCCACTGCTCCGCCCAGAATCAAAGGCCAGTTGCCAATTTTAATCTGGAGCCTTATCCTCATACCGATTTTTAATCCAATAGGGACAGTACTCGGCGCGATTGCCTCGTTACTATGTCTTATTGCCGACACTGAAAAAGATCTGGACAGCGGGTTTGACAAAATTGACACAGCGCTGTATATGTGTATTATCGCGACAGTGTTTGATATTGGAACATTTGTCTTTTTCATAATTTTCATCATCATGGGTTTTCCCCAACATTAGGTAACAAAAATAAGGGCTGTATTACAGCGTTGATACAGCCCTTATTTTTGTGTATATCCGGCGGGGAGCTTATGTTTACTCAGCCCCCAATTTCTTATGCCGGCCGCATATTGGATGTTGTTCTGTTGCCCAAATTATTGATTTATTATCCTCAACGTTACATTGATACTCATGGGTGCTGCCTACTCTATATTCAATGATATATGGCCACGATTCGCGGTTTAATACACATATTCAAACGGCCTGATTGCAGATTACGGGCAGATAATCTCTGTATAAATCTTGCAGCAAAAACTGTACCTACGCAAAAAAGGGGGAAGACAATTTTGAAAAAGATATTTGCCATCTTTATCGCCGCAGTCATGTTGTTGACATGCGGCTGTTCCGGCAGGACAAAACAGGAGAAAAGCGTTTCAGCAGCAAACCAGAACAATTCCGGCACTAACGATGTGTCTAATGCAAACTGGCCTACAAAGACGTGGAGTATCAGCACACCGGAAAAACAGGGTGTCAGCTCAGCCGGTCTTGAGGAAGCGGATAAACTCATAAAGGAAAACTACCCGAATGTCCGCAGTCTGCTTGTCGTAAGGCACGGATTTCTTATATACGAAAAATATTATAATGGGGCAGACAGAGACAAGGCAAATCCAGTTTATTCGGTCACAAAGAGTATTATGTCAGCTCTGACTGGAATAGCAATCGAGCAAAAGCTAATAAAAAATGTGGACCAGCCTGTCGGCGAATTGCTGCCAGAATATTTTAAGAAAATTGACAACCCGCGCAAAAAGGAAATCACGCTGAAAAATGTGCTTACAATGTCCGGCGGACTTGAAACCGTTGATAATAACTATGCAAGCTTTTTTACGAGCGATGATTGGCTTGCCTATACGCTGAAAAAGCCGATGACCGACAAGCCCGGAACAAAATTTGTATACAACACCGGTCTTACGCAGTTTTTATCCAATATCATCACGAAGGTTTCCGGCATGAACACAAAAGAATTTGCCGAGAAATACCTATTTTCAAAGATAGGTATAAACGCCGAGCACTGGGTAACTGACCCGAAAGGATACTATGGCGGCGGATATGGATTGTCCCTCACCCCGCGGGATATGGCTAAATTCGGATACCTGTACCTGAACAACGGAAAATGGGACGGTGAACAGGTTATCCCTCAGGAATGGGTGGAAGAATCAACGAAAAAGCATATTACCGCAAACGAGAGTAACGATTACGGATATCTGTTTTGGCTGAAAACACTGCATAATTCCGCCAATAACAAGGATTATTTCAGTTACAGGGCTGACGGCGCAGGCGGCCAGCTGATTGTTCAAATCCCTGAGCTGGATATGGTTGTAGTTGTTACCGCTGATGTCCAAGTCTCTTCTAAAAACGGCAAGGACACGCTATACATAGTTGAGAATTATGTATTGCCGTCGGTAGACCCCATCCAAGAAACATGACTTAAGATAAATTATGCCGCCGGTTTGACCGGCGGCATTTTGCTTGTTTGCTGATTCGCAAAGTTCTATGGTTCTCCCTATGAAAATCGGGAACAATAACACAGGGTGATTTTTTGAAGCAATATTATCATATAAAGGATTTGAACACCATCGGCAAGATTGAAAACGGCCGTGCATTTATATATGATAAGCAAAACGGGTGGGTGCCGGACAGCGAAAACAGGCTTATCGGATATAAAGAGGCGCCGAACGAACGGAAGGAATATATCATGAGCGCGCCGCCGGTTCTCACACTGATACAGGAAATCAGCGAGGAGGAAGCAAAGAGATTTATTGATTCAGGAGTAATTTGAGCCAATCAAGGAATGGTATATTAAAGCAAAAAGCCCTTGCAGATTCGTTTTCCAAACCTGCAAGGGCTTTTCTTTTTAGTCGCAACCTCAACTTGCACAGTGAGGATATAGACATCTTACTGCTGAGAATTTATGATTTCATTGGCCTGCTCTTCAGTAATTTTCTGAGCCAGGGCAGGAATCGGCGTATCGCCGTCGCTTGGCTGATTGCCAACCTTGCCTTGATATTCGGATACGCGGCTTCTTAAAAAGTTGTTGATGTCCTCCTGCCAAACATGTCTCCTCTTATCATACAAATAGGCTTTGCCGCGGTCTATTTTGCCGACGATATTATCTCCTTTGATTAAATAATACTGCAACAAACCACCAGCCTTTACTATATCTCGATTTATATATTTTCTCATTAGAACAAAATTATACCGGCGGTTTGAAAGCATTATTCATCAGTGCGGCGTTTGACAGAAAAGCCACGCAGTTTGATTTAATTAAATTTTCTCCGGCTCCTTGAACTCATAATCGAACAGCTCGACAGTTGCGGAGGCTATCTTCTGCTCCTTTATGGGCCTGTCGCGGTAGTCGACCTGTGTTTCGGCTATTTTGTCCACTTCGTCCATGCCTTCAATGACCCTGCCAAAGGCGGCATAGCTTCCGTCAAGGTGGGGTGCGTCCTGATGCATAATGAAAAACTGGGAACTCGCCGAGTCAGGATTTGCGGCCCTTGCCATGGATATGACTCCGCGCTTATGCTTTAGTTTATTATCATAGCCATTTAAAGCAAACTCTCCGCGGATGTTATAGCCTGCCCCGCCTGTCCCTGTTCCATACGGGCAGCCGCCCTGTATCATAAAGCCTTTGATTACCCTGTGAAAAATCAGCCCGTCATAGAATTTTTTATTGACAAGCGAAATAAAGTTATTGACGGTGTTTTCTGCGTATTCGGGCAGCAATTCAATCTTTATCTGGTTTCCGTCTTCCATCGTAATTGTTACAATCGGATTCTTACTCATAACTATTGCCTCTTTCTTTTTATTGCTATTAAATCGGTGAACATAATACTCAAATTGTCTGAATTATAGCATGGCAGGGACAAAATGTAAACCTTGCTCTAAATTTTTTCTGCTTCATATCACGCGCTCAAATTTAACAAATACGTTTTCATACCCTATAATTAAAAGCTTTCTGCAGATAATATATGTAATACTGGCTAACGGAGTGTATTTTATTGGGCAAAGGATTTAATAGAAACAGGCTTATTATAATGTCCCTGGGGAATATTATAGGCTCCGGCATTTTTCTCGGGAGTTCAACAGTAATCTCAGTCGCCGGACCTGCCGCTCTGCTCTCCTATTTAGCGGGCGGTATTATAATGGCGTTTGAAGTAATGTTCATAACAGAAATGTGCGTTATCAACCCTGCCCCAGGCGCTTTCAGGGTTCACGCTTCTGAAATCTTCGGTTCTTGGATTGGATTCGTAAACGGCTGGATGTTCTGGTGCAGCGGTATATTGGGCATGGCAAGCGAAGTGGCCGCTGCGGCCATCTTTACGCAGTTCTGGTTCCCTAAAATCCCGCTGTGGGTATTCTGCATTATCTACGCTGCTGTCATGGCAGTTATCAACCTGAATGATTTAAAAGGGCTCAGCAGTCTTGAAATGGTTCTTGCGTCCGTCAAAGTAATCGCCCTTATTCTGTTTATAATTTTCGGTTTTTTGACACTGATTGGAGTAATCAATGCCGGTTCCTTCAAAATCTACAACCCGTTCTCGTCTTATAAAAGTTTTATGCCGAATGGCCTTAAGGGCATATTTGCCTCTATGATTATGGTCATGTTCTCCTATACTGGTACCGGTATCATTGGCCTTGCCATTGCCGACACGGAAAACCCCGAAAAAAATGCGCCGGCGGCAATAACCATCATATCCTCTACCGTTCTGGCGCTTTATGTACTCTCAATTTTCTTTCTGCTCATTCTGACCCCTTGGAATACATTTTCATCTTTAGAAAGCCCATATGTCCAGATTATGAACCGCTTAAAAATCCCATTCTCGGACAGCATTCTCAACTTTATTGTCCTGTCGGCGGCGCTGTCCGGCCTTAACTCATCAATGTATAGCTCATCGCGCATGCTCAATTCGCTGGCACGCGACGGGCAGGCCCCAAAACTGTTTTTAAAGACGAATAAAAACGGCGTTCCTGTATTTGCACTGGGATTGAGCAGCACAGTGCTGCTGTTAACCGCGATTCTTTCATATGTACTGCCCTCAAAGGTATTCGTCATTTTGGCGTCATCAAGCGGTTTTCTCGCGATGTTCAACTGGCTTACGATCTCGATAACCCATTATTTCTACAGGAAAAAGTGGCTTTCCAAGGATCCTGAAAGGGTAAAGTACAAGGCTCCCGGTTATCCATACAGCTCATTTGCCCTCATCACCCTGATACTCGCGATTTTCCTGACTTCTCCCCTTTATCCGGGACAAGTTTCCGGCCTTGTCGGGGGAATAGTGCTGCTGTCGATCCTCATATTATGCTATTTTGTTCTTAAAAAGTTCAAGGTTTTAAAGTGAATATCGCAGCCGATGCCCACTGTTCATTCAAACAGTGGGCAAAACTATTGATTACATAACGGAAGCAGTTTGTATGGTATAGAACATTGGAAATGTACTACGCTTAATAAAGTCCTGCGCAGTATATGCCGCTCGATACTGAAGTACGGAAATGTCCCATAATTTCCGCGGCATGATTGGATTAATTAATAGGTTATGTTGATAAGCGGATATCTTAACCTATTATGTCGAAGTTTTGATTTACTTGTAATAAACGTAAATAAGTGATAAAATAGCTAATTAGTTTACTAAACGCTTTTCAAAAAGTGAGTATCGAAAGTGAGTTCCATTGGTCAATAAACTTAAAAACTTTACTTTTAAAATATTAACACGCTGGTTTTCAGGCGAATCTATAGATTACAAACAGGTTATAGCTATTTTCTTGCCTGTTTTGATTGATCAGGCCTTTGTCATCTGCTTAAACCTTCTTAATACGGCAATGATAAGCACCTCCGGTGTAGCAGCAGTAAGCGCCGTAAATATGGTTGACTCCTTAAACATATTCCTTATAAATGTTTTTGTTGCGCTCGCCACCGGGGGTACCGTTGTTGTTGCTCAATATAAGGGCAGCGGCAATGAAAAAATGGTCTCAAAATCCGCTGCCGGCACTATCGGTTCAGTGTTTCTGCTGGCACTGGCGATAGGCGTTACCATCATTATATTTCACGACCAAATCCTCGGGCTGCTGTTCGGCAAAGCCGCCCCCGATGTTTTTGCCAACGCGAAGATTTACATAATTGGCAGCTGCGCCTCATACTGCGGAATTGGTACTGTGGAATCAGTCTGCGGTGCTTTGAGAGGTATAGGTGAAACGCGTTCCTCGCTTATCATGTCGCTGACAATGAATCTGTCGTATGTGTTCTTCAATTTTATTTTCATAAATACCTTACATATGGGTATTTACGGAATGGTAATTTCGATTAATATTGCGCGTTATCTCGCTGCCGCGCTTGCAATCCTATATGTCGTCCGGTTAGGAAATAACCTTCGCGTTCAGTTCATAGATATTATCAAATTTGATTTTTCCATGCTGAAAAGGATATTTTTCATCGGACTGCCTTTTGCAGCGGAACAAATGTTCTTTAACGGCGGTAAGATATTAACACAGACCTTCATCGTCAGCCTTGGTACATATGCCATTGATACAAATGCTATCGCAGGCTCGATGGCCGCACTGTCTCAGATTCCGGCAAACGCGATGTCGCTGACTATCGTTACTGTCGTCGGGCAATGTATGGGCAGACGCGATGTAAAAGACGCGCGCAAATTTGTCAAATCCTTTGTAACTGCCTCTTCAATTTCATTTATCCTTATGTCTATGATAATCTTCCCGCTGTATTATCCAATAGTATCCCTCTTCCACCCGCCGGCCGAGATTGTGCCAGATATTTTAAGTATCCTTATAATCAATGCAATCGCGCAGACACTTCTATGGTCGGCCGCCTTTATCACCCCTTCGGCTCTCAGGGCCGCCGGCGATTCAAGATTCACCTCCATAATGGCGATGCTCTCGATGTGGTTCTTCAGGGTTGTGATGGGCTATGTATTGGGCATTATTCTTCACTTAGGTGTCAACGGCGTATGGCTTGCCATGGACCTTGAATGGGCTGTGCGCGGTATCATTTTTATGTCGCGTTTTCGCGGCAAAAAGTGGTATAAGCACCACGTTATTGATTAAAATTAAACTTTGTCTTTTAGCCGCACGATGACTGTTGATGTCGTCGTGCGGCTTTTGCTATTTATCTTCATGTATAGTAAATTTGCATAATTCGCCATATTTATCTATTGAAATTTTTGTCTTATAATTCTATAATATAATTGTTTTCAATTTTATGGAAATTATTTAAAAGGAGGCTATGGATTTTTTAAAGGGAAGATTTCAAGATTTTAGGAGGGAGCTCATGATAGGACATTTTAAAAGGCGCATTTTACCTGTAATTTTGTCTCTGGCACTTGTCTTTTGCCTGATTCCCGCGTCTGTCAGGGCTGATTCCGGAAGTACATATACTCACCTGATAGGTGCGGCGAATGTTGAAAAGCCTTCAGTCGGCGGTATGCTTCAGGTTCTTGAGAAAAACGGCCAGAAAATGCTTTGCGACCAAAATGGAAATCCTATTCAACTGCGCGGCATGAGCACACATGGCCTGCAGTGGTATCCCGAAATTCTCAATGACAACGCATTCGCGGCCTTATCAAACGACTGGGGCTGCAACGTCATACGTCTTGCCCTTTATGTCGGCGAAAACGGTTACGCCACTAATCCTAATTTGAAACAAAAGGTGATCGACGGCATTAATCTAGCCATTAAGAACGATATGTATGTTATCGTCGACTGGCACGTCTTGAATCCGGGCGACCCCAATGCCGCCGTTTATTCCGGCGCTAAAGACTTCTTTAAATCCATCTCCCAACAATTCCCGAATAATAAATATATCTTATATGAACTATGCAATGAACCCTCGCCAACCTCACCTGGTGTCACAAACGACGCCGCTGGCTGGCAGGCGGTTAAATCCTATGCTGAACCTATTATAAAGATGCTGCGTGACAGCGGAAACAACAATATCGTTATTGTCGGCAGCCCGAACTGGAGTCAGCGCCCAGACCTTGCGGCAGACAACCCGATTAATGACGCCAATACCCTGTATTCGTTCCACTTCTACACGGGTACACATGATGTGTCCACAAATGACACCGACCGTTCAAACATTATGAGTAATGTCAGGTACGCTTTGAAACACGGTGTCGGCGTCTTTTGCTCAGAATTCGGCACAAGCGAAGCTTCGGGCGACAACGGCCCTTACCTTGACAAGGCCGATGCTTGGCTCGACTTTTTGAACGAGAACAACATCAGTTGGGTCAACTGGTCGCTGTCAAACAAAGGTGAAACTTCCGCGGCGTTTTTGCCTTATATTGCAGGCGTCAGCAACGGGACATCCCTTGACCCAGGAGACGATAAGCTTTGGACAGTAGAGGAACTGACTGTTTCCGGCGAATATGTCCGGGCAAGGATTAAAGGCATTGAATATCAACCGATTGACCGCACCAAAAAGAGTTTTTCCGAAAACGTATGGGACTTTGACGACGGGACGCTGCAGGGCTTTAATATTAACGGCGACAGCCCTGTAAAGTCTGTAGCTCTGTCAAACGTTTCGGGTGCTTTGCAGCTCACCGGACTCAGCGCCAGCAGCGATACATCCGAAAGCGGATTTTGGGGCAATGTTCGCATTTCAGCCGACACGACAACAAAATCCGCGGATATAAAAGGTGCTAATTCCATCTCAATTGACGTTATCGCGGACGCTCCGGCGACTGTAGCTATCGCCGCTGTCCCTCAAAGCAAATCTGCAGGCTGGGCAAACCCGGCACGCGCTGTCTCGGTTACACCCGCTGACTTTGCAATACAGGCAGACGGCAAATACAAGGCTACGCTTAAAATTTCCGATACGGACGCGCCAAACCTTAAAAATATCGCCGAAGACGCGTCAGACAATACATTGACCAACCTGATCCTTTTCATAGGGTCTGATTCAGATACGATATCACTTGACAATATCACATTCTCAGGCAGCAGAGAGGTTGAGATACCGACGGTAAACCATGACCCGTTGGGCACTGCGACACTTCCTTCAACATTCGAGGATTCGACAAGGCAGGGCTGGACCTGGGATTCCAGTTCCGGCGTCAAAGGTTCACTGACCATTAAAGAGGCAAACGGCTCAAAGGCCTTGTCATGGGAGTGCACATATCCTGACACGAAACCTACCGACGGTTGGGCGTCGGCACCTCGCCTTATCCTGTCAAACATCAATACGACACGCGGCGAGAATAAGTATTTGGCCTTTGATTTCTATATAAAGCCTGACCGCGCAACGACAGGCAATATCATTATAAACCTCGCGTTTGCGCCGCCGTCCCTCGGCTATTGGGCCCAAGTCACAGAAACTGTGGCTATACCGCTCAACAAACTCGATACTTTGGAAAAAACACCTGACGGCCTTTATAAAGCCCACTGTGTGTTCGACCTTTCGAAAACTGACAAAGTCATTGACCCGGATACGCTGCTGCGTGATATTATAATCGTCGCGGCAGACGACATGAGCGATTTTTCCGGAACAATGTATCTCGACAACGTCACATTTACGAACAATGTCCCGGAACCAACGCCCGTAACTTACAATGTCACGACGGGGACAACTGCCGGCGGTACTATTTCAGTAAGCCCAAGCAAAGCAGCGCCGGGTACAACAATCACTGTAACGGTGAAACCCAACAGCGGTTATCGGCTCAAAGCCGGTTCGCTAAAATACAGCTTCAATGGCACTGTCAAGGCTATCGAGGGCAACAGTTTTGTCATGCCGGATTCAGATGTCATAGTGACCGCAGAATTTGAAAAGGTAGATAGCAGTGTCCCAAGTACGGATAACGGCAGCGGCAATAGCTCCACTGCGCCGGGTTCGTCTGAAAAGGGAGACAATGGTGTTCCAAATCCGAATACCGGCAGCAACAACGGCGCCCCATTTGGTTTTGCAACAGTTGCAGTGATTTCCTCAAGCCTTATTTATTTCCTCACGCGCAAAAAGAGAAAAACTATATAAGGCCTTAGCAAAATAATAAGGCGGGCGGCTTATTGCCGCCCGCCTTAACGTCTATATATAGGAAAGCTTATCTGACCATACGGCCTCTGCCGTCGGAACGCGCAATCCACTCAATATCCTCTACGCTTGCCGCCAGCATATCGCCCTCGATAGTGTGTTTGCAGCAGGCCGAGGCCGCCGCAAAGTCTATTGTTTCCTGAAAGCTCTTGCCGCTTGTCAGACCGTAAATAAGCCCGGCGCTGAAAGCGTCACCGCCGCCTATTTTATCTATCATAAAAATGGAATAGGTGCGTGAATAATAACCTTTTCCGTCTTTGAACAGCATCGCAGAAAACTCATTTACCTCTCCGGAAATAGTTCTGCGCTTTGTTATAGCAACAGAGCCAACATTAAACTTATTCGCAAGCACTGAAGCAATCTCATCAAGCTCGTCGCTTTCTATGCCAAAAATCTCTTTTGCCTGATTCTCGTTTATAATCAGCACATCAATTCCTGTGATGAGGTCAGTCATTACCTTGCATGCCTCTTCAACTGACCACAGTTTTGAACGATAATTGAAGTCGCAGGAAATACGGACCCCAGCTTTTTTCGCGGCCTCAACGGCGCGCTTTGTAATCTCGGGCAAATTCCCGCCGAGCGCCGGGGTAATCCCTGAAAAATGGAACCATTCCGCTCCTTTGAAAATATCTTCAAAATCGTAATCGTCAAGCCCAGAGAGGGAAAAATCAGAGTATTTGCGGTCATATACGATTTGAGGCGGGCGCTGTGAAGCTCCTTTTTCTGTGTAATATACGCCGAGGCGCCCGTTACCGCGTACGATTTTTGATGTATCTATACCCCAGTATTTAAGGTTTCTAAGGCAGGATTCACCCAGCGGATTTTTAGGCAGCTTTGTGACATAAACTGAATCTTTGCCCCACTGTGCCAAAGCGGCGGCCGTATTGGCCTCGCTTCCGCCGAAATATGCCGTAAAGCTGGACGCCTGCATTATTCTCTGATATGACGGAGCCTGGAGTCTCATCATTATTTCGCCGAATGTTACTATTTTACCCATACCGTTCACCTACTTATAACGTTATTTCATACGTGCTTTAGCGACAGCTTCTACAAAACGCGCAGCCTTCTCTGTGACGATACTGTAATCCCCGCCGCATTTGGTCAGGTCGCTGCCCGAACCGACAGCAACAGCGCCGGCCTTTATCCATTCACCCGCGTTGTCGATACTTACACCGCCGGTCGGCATAAAGTCAGCCTGCGGCAGCGGCCCCTTGAACGCTTTGATGATAGACGGGCCGTAAGCATTTCCCGGAAACAGCTTGATTATCTGACAGCCATATTCGAGGGCAGTGACTGCCTCAGTCACCGTCATAACCCCCGGCACAACCGCTATGGCATAGCGGTTGCACAGCTTTATTGTCTCCACATTTAGCGAAGGGCTGACGATAAACTGCGCTCCCGCCAGAATACAGATACGGGCGGTTTCAGGATCAAGCACTGTTCCAGCCCCAATTAATACGTCGTCATTGTCGGCATATTTGGCAGCCATTTCTTTGATTATATCAACAGCACCCGGAACCGTCATTGTGATTTCAATAGCTCCAATTCCGCCGGCAACTGCGGCGTCAATAAGTTTTCCGGCCTCCGCCGCACTGCTGGCACGGATAACGGCGACTACACCGACTTTTTTTATCTTGCTGAATACTTCGGCGCGATCCATGACGTTTACCCCCATTTAAATATTAAAATATTTCTTAGCGTTTTCAAAAGCGATTCCTTTAACGAGTTTTGTCAGAATTTCTTCGTCATTCGGGTATTGCCCGCTTTCCACCCAATTGCCGATGAGATTGCAGACAATGCGCCTGAAATACTCGTGGCGCGGATACGAAAGAAAGCTGCGGCTGTCCGTTACCATACCGCAGAACTTGCCGAGGACGCCGAGAGCCGCCAGGTCCTTCATCTGCCTTTCCATGCCCTCAATGTGGTCGTTTACCCACCACGCGGAGCCGAACTGAATCTTGCTCGGCACTTCGCTGGACTGGAAGTTTCCAAGCATTGTGCCCAAAACGTAATTGTCCTTCGGGTTCAGCGTGAACAGGATAGTCTTCGGCAGAATATCCTTTGTATTAAGGCTGTCGAGGAAGCGCGAAAGCGGTTCCGCTATTTCTTTGTCGTCGACTGAGTCAAAACCGGTATCCGGGCCCAGTTTTTTGAACATCTTCGTATTATTGTTCCTCATAGCGCCGATGTGGAGTTCCATTGCTATGTTGTGCTTTACATACTCAGCGCTGAGATGTGTCATAAGGGCCGTCTTATATTTTTCAATCTCACAGGTGTCAAGTGCTATGCCCGAAAGCGCTTTCTTAAAGATAGCCTCTACCTCGGACTCAGTTGCTTCGCGGTACGGGACATAAACAAACGCATGGTCGCTTGCAACACAGCCCATTGAGGCAAAGAAGTCTATACGCTCGGAAAGAACGGTTTTCAAATCGTCAAAGCTGTTGATTTCCTTGCCCGCAGCGTCGGCAAGCCGCTTTATATATGCCGCAAAACCGTTCGCTTCAATATTAAGGGCTTTGTCGGGGCGGAAAGCCGGGATGACCTTTACGTCAAAGCTCTTGTCCTCGGCAAGGAGCTTGTGGTACTCAAGGCTGTCGGCAGGGTCGTCTGTTGTGCAGAGAGCTATGACATTTGAATTCTTAATCAGCTCGCGGGGTGTAAAGCCTTCGGCTTTTATTTTTGCGTTGGCCTTGTCCCATATCTCTTTCGCGGTCTTTTTGCTTAAAGGCGTATCTATTCCGAAAAAGCGCTGGAGCTCGAGGTGAGTCCAGTGATAAAGCGGATTGCCGATGCAGTACTCGAGCGTTTCTGCATAGGCTTCAAATTTCTCATACCATGTGCTGTCGCCGGTGATATACTTCTCATCAATGCCATAGCTGCGCATAGCACGCCATTTGTAATGGTCGCCGCCGAGCCATATTTCAGCGATGTTGTCAAACTGCTTGTTCTCATATATTTCTTTCGGGGAAAGATGGCAGTGGTAATCGAATATCGGCTCTTTGGAGGCAATTTTAAAGAGTTTTTTGGCGGTTTCTGTTTCGAGGAGGAAATCTTCATCCATAAATTTTTTCAAAGCGTAACACCATCCTTAAATATAGCGATTTCTCGGTAGCCGTTTTTCTCGTTCTTTGTCTTGTATTTGCCAGAAGCGGTGTCCAGTATGAGAGAGAACAATTCGTCAGCAGCTTCTTCAAATGATGTGCCGGTTAAGATTTTCCCCGCATTATAATCAATCCACTGTGGTTTCTTTTCGAACAGCCCAGTGTTTGTTGATATTTTTATTGTCGGAACCGGAGGCCCGAAGGGAGTGCCACGCCCTGTGGTGAACAGTATCATATGTGCGCCAGCGGCGGCCATATTGGTGCACGAAACCATGTCGTTGCCGGGGCCTGTAAGCAGGTTGAGCCCTTTTGTAACACAACGCTCGCCATACTCCAGCACGTCGGTAACGACGGCAGAGCCGCCCTTTTGAATACATCCGAGGGATTTTTCCTCAAGCGTAGTTATACCGCCCGCTTTGTTTCCGGGCGACGGGTTCTCATAAACCACTTGATTGTGACGCTGGTAATACTCCTTAAAGCCGTTGACCATGGAGACTACGCGGTTAAATACCTTTTCATCAAGGCTACGGCCCATGAGAATAGTCTCAGCGCCGAACATTTCCGGTACTTCGGTTAAGATTGCGCGGCCGCCGCAGCTTGTGATGCGGTCAGTAATGCGGCCGCAAAGCGGGTTTGCAGTTATACCGGAAAATGCGTCTGAACCGCCGCACTTAAACCCGATAACTAATTCCTCAACCGGGATCTCTACCCGTTTTTCCGCCGAAGCCCGCTCTGCGAGAGGGCGTATCAGTTTGAGTGCCGCTTCTACCTCGTCTTCTACATCCTGCGTAGATAAAAATTTAATCCTGTCCTCATCAATATTGTGAATAAATTTTTTGAAAACATCAATATTGTTGTTTTCACAGCCGAGTCCCAAAACTAAGACGCCTGTGGCATTGGGGTGCTCAACAAGCCCGGCGAGAATGTGCTGGGTATAAAGCTGGTCGTCGCCGAGCTGTGAGCATCCGTAAGGATGGGTATACGCAAATATGCCGTCGCACATGCCGGCAAACCGCTCATTCGCCGCCTTTGCAATCAGTTCAGCACTTTTATTGACACAGCCAACGGTGGGGATTATCCAGATTTCGTTGCGGATACCGACTTTGCCGTTTTTGCGTCTGTAGCCAAGGAATGTTTTTCCTGCAAGCTCGCACTTAGTTGGTTCTTCGGCTGCCGCCCGCGGCTTGTATTTGTATTCAAGCGTTCCCTCAAGATTGGTTTGCAGATTATGAGAATGTATATGGCTGCCTGCCTTTATATCCTCGGTCGCATGCCCTATCGGAAAGCCATACTTTATGATGTTTTCGCTTTTTTTTATATCACGGAGGGCTATTTTATGACCAAAAGGAATCTTTTCAAGCGCCGTTACGGTAGTGCCGCCGATAGTAACCTTTTCACCGGCTTCCATCTCCTGCGTGCAGACAGCTACGTCGTCTTTTGGCGTTATTCTTATTAGTTTTTCCACTTAGATTGCCTCCATAAGCTCTTCGACGGCATTGCGCATGCCATTCTTCTCAATTTTGCTGAGGTAACCTTCGATCTTTTCTTCAAGACCGGGCACTTCAAGAAGATTTCTGCCCCAGAAAGCAGTGTTCGACAAAACCTTCTTTACCACACCGCCCTGCTTCCATGCGTCATTGAAGAAAGCAAGCACGTCCGCGTTATCGCGAATTTCATATTCCTCGCCGTTTCTCTTGCCGTAGTATCTGCCGTCTCTCATCTCGCCTTTGTAGAATTCCATCAATGCGGCGAAACCGAAGCAAAGGATATCCGGGAGCTCTTTGCGGCTTTCGGTGTATTCCAGCAGCGAATCAAGGCACCGAGCCTTAAATTTTGAGACGGAGTTAAGTGAAATGTCAAGGAGCTTATGCTTGATAAACGGATTTGAAAATCGCTCCAGAACAGCGGCTGCAAAGCTGTCCAGTTCCTCCCGCGGGAGCTTTATATTAGGAATAATCTCGTTGTTAAGAACAGACTTCAGATAACGGTTGAACGTCTTGTCCTCGAGCATCTCCCGCACGATATTATACCCGGAGAGATAGGCCGCCAAAACGCTGACAGTATGTGCGCCGTTGAGGATGCGGACCTTGCGTGTTCTGTAGGGGGTCATGTCATCAGTCCATATTACATGCAGGCCGACTTTATCAAACGGTATGACTTCTGCCCATTTCTTCGGAGCCTCAATAACCCATGAATGGAACGGCTCGCAGGTGACAAGCATATTATCTTCATATCCGAGCTTTTCGCAGATTTCATTTATTTCATCACGCGGGAAACCGGAGACTATGCGGTCAACCAGCGTATTAGCAAAACAAACCTCGGTCTTTAGCCAGTCAATAAACTCGGGTTCAAAGCCCCACTCAGTTGCGTATTGCAGAACAATCTTTTTGAGGTTGTCTCCGTTGCGTTCAATAAGCTCAACCGGGAGAATTAGAATGGAGGAATCACTGCCTGCGCCGAGCGCAAGATAGCGCTCATGGAGCATTACAGTCATCTTTGCAGGATAACTTTGCGGCGGCATATCCGTCGGCTTATCGCCTTCATGATAAGCGATTCCGGCTTCAGTCGTGTTAGAAATTATAACCTTGATTTCAGGGTTTCTCGCGACGTCTAAAAGTGTGTTAAAGTCTTCATAAGGATTAATGCAGCGCGAAACAGAGGTGATGACTTCTGCTTTTTCAACCACCTTGCCGTCTTCTATACCGCGCATAAGTACGGTATAGACACAGTCCTGCGCATTAAGCATTTCTGACATGCCGCGTGCAATCGGCTGTGAAATGACAACACTGCCGTTGAATACACCGGCATTGTTCATCGTGTTAATCATCCAATCAGCAAATGCACGGAGAAAATTTCCTTCACCAATTTGCAGAACCTTTTCCGGCAAATCCTTTTTTGTAACGGTTTCCTTAATGTTTTTCAATGCTATTACCCCCGGTTATATAGTTGTATGTTAGATCAAGTTTAGAGGCCTGTTTTTTGGATTTTTGTACGATATCCCGCATGCTTTGCATTATATGTTTTTTCATTGCCCTTCTCGCTGCTTCGGAATCACCTTGTTTTATTGCTTCAAAAACCTCGTGGTGAAACATCGTGGCTTTTTCAAAACTGCCGAGTATATCGCGTGTTTCTTCATAGCCTAATTTTATGGATTCGTTGATTATAGGGATTATGCGGCTGAGTACATCGTTATGGGTAGCTTCGGCAATCGCATTGTGAAACGATATATCAACTTCCATATGGCTCTGATTTAGTTTGAGTATTTCATCAGTCTCAAATACTATTTTTTCTATCTTTTCTATGTTATTGCTGTCAGCGCGCTTCGCAGCAAGAGCCGCAATATTTGGCTCAATAAGAAGACGTGTTTCCATAAGATTAAGCAGCGCGAGCCTTTTGTCCATAAATGTGACGCCTAATGGGTCCTTTGATACCCCAGGCATATTGACAATAAAAGTGCCTATTCCTTTTTTAATCTCTACGATATTTTCCGCTTTCAGTATTTTTATCGCTTCGCGAACTGTCGAGCGTCCCGCTCCGAAAGCTTTGCACAGCTTTGGTTCGCTTGGAAGCAAATCGCCCGGCGACAGCGTCTTTGAAATAATCATCTGCTTAATTTGCTCAGCAATCATTTGGGGATAGTCCGTTTTTTGCTTGGCGCCAACATTTTCAAAAATCGACGGAGTATCAGATTTTTCTTTTGTCATAAAAATTTCCTCCTACCACATCAGGCGTCTGATGAGTATAGGATAGCACGAATTTTTGCAAACGTCAATATGCTCCCGGCTTTTTCGTTACTATTTTGTGCATTTTGACCATCTCAACAGCAAAAATATTTCCCGGCTGCAAAAAAAGCGAGTCTGTAAAAATGCAGACAACGTTGTCAAAACAGACTCGCTATTGCCGTATTTTTTATATTACACTTATGTCCTAAAGGCTCTTGACCGCCTCTTTATATTCTTCATAAGTATAGATGGCGTTTATAACATCAATAAGCGCGTTTGAAGATAATCTTTGCGGCAGATTGAGCCGGGCCAGCAGTTTTCTGCGGCGCTGAGCACTGCATTCTCCGCCGGCAAGCCCGTCCTCATACAGGTCTGCCTTTGTAACAAGCCTTCTTTTGACGTCCGGGGACTTCTCGCAGCATACACCTGCCCGCTCAAGGCATTTTACAATCACGTCGGCAGGTATGCCTTCGACGCCGAGTTTACCCTCTTTTGACGGGGCGCTTTTTCTCGGCTCTTTGCCCAAGATATCGGGGATATAAGCATGTTTCACCTTGTCTTTCGGCAACGCGCCTCCCAGATAGTGCCTTATCTTAAAACCCGCCGCGTCGCTGTCCGTAATAATCAGCACTCCGTTTTTATCGGCGAGTCTCCGTATTAATTCAAGCTTTTCTTTATCATTGAAAATGGAAAATCCATTGGTTTCTATTATTACTGCGTCAATGAGCGACGACAGCTTTATCTTATCATACTTGCCTTCAACAATTACAGTCTCTTTAATATGAAGCATTTTTCCTCCCGGCACCCGCTTTGCTTATCTCCACAACCAGCTCTTCTAAGACGGTGCGCTTATCTGCTCTTGCAGATTTGATTTTTAAGTCCGCCTGCATTAAAAGTTTCAGGCATTGTTCGAGGAAGCCTAAGTCAAGTCTCGCCGCATCCCTCATGGCGTTTCTGACGCGGAACTCACGGCCGCGGTAATTAAAGTCATTTACAATGCTTGTCTGTCCCTGCCCCGAAACAGCGGCCGCTTTTGCCCTATAAAGGTCGCAGAATGCGCCGGAAAGGGCCGAAAGGATAATCACCGGCTCCTCTTTTCTGTAGAACAGTTCGTCTATGATACCCATAGCAACGCCGAGTTTGCCGCTTGAAACAGCCCTCGCGAGGTCATAGATTGAAGAGGTCATCGGCTTTATCGCAACGGCGTCGACATGCTCCTTTGTAATCTTGCCCCCACCCGCAAAGGCGCAGATCTTGTCCATCTCGCAGGCAAGATTATTCAAGCCTTCCCCGCAGGTCTCAAAGATATATTCAGCTGTGGGTCTATCTATGCTGCATGAGTTTTTCTGGGCCCTTTTCGCCAAGAATTTAATGATATCGTCTTTTGAAGGTGAATCAATCTGAACGGCCAGCCCGTTGCCTTTGGCGAGGCTCAGCAGCTTTTTGAACCTTTCGTCTTTCTTGGCATTGACTTTGACGGAATCAAAATGGAATATAAGTATACATTCCGGGGGCAGTGATGTTATTATATTCTGAAGCTCTTTCCAGTCCCCGGCTTTCATGCCTTTTAGGTCAGTGTCCCTCAAGACTACGCATTTTTTAGCGCTCATCAGCGGCAGGTTGTTTACAGCCGCGGCAAGCTGCGCCATATCTGGTATCCCGTCAAATCTTTGCAGATTAAAGCTTTCAAAATTCGTAACCGCTTTATCAGTGATTTTTTTGCAATAATATGACTTTAAATAATCCTCGTCGCCGTAGATGATATAAAGATTGGCAAAGTCACCTGTCTTTATCTGTTTTTCTAACATCGCTATACTCACAGGCAACCCTCCTAATCTTCATTCCATAGTGTTTACGTTTTCTTTGAAACTTGTATTCAACCGACAGAGATAATTTTATAACTTCCGCCGCCCCGCGTCAAATATAAACAGTTTTCCGTGCTGATTGACGCCTCGTTTGACAGGAATCCGGCGGCCAGCTCTTTTGGGCAATCATTGGGGCAAGATACGTTTTTGGGTGAAACGGCCGAGGCAAATTCCGGATCAACATTATTGCTGCAAACAAGCAGGTCCGATTTGAACGCACTCTTATCGTATTCCGAAAAGTCCCCGAATTTCCCGCTGCCAGTTATCATTGCCTTGCTCGACGCGCAGTAAACAAGTGTCAACAGGTTAGCGTTGTCCCTGTCGGGCAGCATTATGACCGTAACGCCATATGGCGCGTTGAGTTTTGACGGTACGGATATCGTATCTTCAATCCCTTCGTCGTTCTGGGGCGCGTAAACCTTGCCTATCCCCATATCTCTTTTGAGGTCGGACAGTACCTGCACCTTTTTGCTGTCCACCGAAGTAAGGATTACTGCGTCTATATAATTTATGTTCCGCCTTTTGAGGCTTTTTACTATCGTGTTTTGCACATTGTATACCGACGTCGGCAGGTCAATGACAACCGCGTGGCCGTTGCTTGTTATTATCGCCGCGCCGGTGTTTTCAATAGGCAATATCTCCATGACGCCATGCGCCGCTACCGTATATGAAAAGATCCCGACGGAAACCGCAAAACATATGCACGTCACGCAGACGGCTACCCGCGCTCCCTTGCCCCTGAAGGCAAAGTATAGGATAAAAACAACAGCCGCAAAAACAATCAGAATATTGACATAGCCGTATTCGGCCGAGATTGTGGCAAAGGGAACATCTGCAAGCCCCCGCGCGGTATAAATCATTATATCGCACCCGAGCCGTATCAGTACGGCAATGGGCTTTATCAGAAAAACAAGGAACCAGACAGGCGAAAGGATGGCAAGAACGGCAGTGGCAAGGGTGACGAACAAGGATACCGGCACCTCAATCATATTCGCCACTAATGAGATAAGGGATACGCGCCCAAACGCGAGAATGATTATTGGATAGGTCAATGCTGATGCGCCGATTGTCTCGCAAAGGACGCCGGAAAGTGCTTTTACAGGCCTTGCAATCTGAGCCGGTAGCTTTTCAATGCCGCTGTTAGTAAGCGCATAGAGCCGCTTTGATACCGTCACCATGCCCAATGTTGCAAAGAACGAAAGCAGCAAGCCAATATCAGTGGCAGCATATGGGTTTATAAAACACAGAGCAAAAGCAGACAGGCCAAGTGAATTGAGCACGTCGGCGTCCCTTTTTATAATTATAGCGCAAAGCGTCAGTATTGACATTATGCCGGCGCGCATAACCGACGGCGAAAAACCGGTTACCGCCATAAAAACCGCTACTGCCGCTGCTGTGACGGCGGCAGACACCCTCCTCGGCAGTTTCAGTGCGCAGAGCAGCAACATCAGATACTCCATAATAAGAGAGGTCTGAGTGCCCGAAACAGCCAAAAGGTGGGATATGCCGCAGTCCGAGAAATCGTTTTTTATATCTTCGGAAAGGCCGGACGTATCGCCTATAAGGATTCCGGCGGCAAGGCTGCCGCGCTGACCGCCTACAAATTTCTCAATCGCGCCAGAGATATACTGCCTTAACTTTATTGCATAGTAGTAAGGGGGTTTTGAATTCGCGTGGGCAGTTTTAATATCCTCTGCTTTTGACGCAAATAGGTAAACTCCCTTTGATTTATAGTATGAACGGCTGTCATAACCGTTGGCGTTCTTCGTTTTCGGAAGCGACAGCGTAACCGAGGCCGATATGCTATCAAACGGCTCTGCGTCAAGTTCATCGTTTGACAGCAGCCGTATTTTGGTTTTGATATTATACTGTTTTCCGTCAACTGTGATACTGTTTGTCTTTATGGTGTAATAATAGTTTCCGTAGCTTTCAGTGGGTTTCTCCGCTATAACACCTGAAATCTGGGCCGTTTTCCCGGCAAATGCCGTCACAGGCCTGTACAAAAAATATTCGGCAAAGGAAAATGCGGCAAAAGCGGCGGCCGCGGCGAAAAAGACCGCCGCAGGAAGCCGCCGCTTTTCAGGTTTTATACAAAACAGGACAACAACAGCACAAACCGAACAAAAGATGGCAAGGGCTATAGACAGTGCAAATCCGGCATATGACGCCGCAACTAATACACCTAACCATGTAAACCCAATAACAGCAAAAGGCCTTCGCATATTGAAAGCACCGCCTGACAAGATAAATTGATGATACTGTTATGTGCCAGTAAATACCGATTGGCTGTGTATTATTTTACAAACAGCGGTAGAGGAGCCAGATAAATGATATCGTCCCTATCCTTTGCGTCGCCCTCGGCAAGAACTGCCATACGCCCGACAATCTCGCCGCCCGACTGCTTAACAAGCGTTTCAACAGCCGACAGCGATTCTCCCGTTGAGATAACATCGTCAACTATGAGCACACGCTTGCCTTTCATGTAATCTGCATCGTCTTTATCGATATAAAGCCTTTGAATCTTTGCGGTTGTTATCGACTTGACTTCCACCGAAATTGGGTTCTTCATATAGAGTTTTGGGCTTTTGCGGGCGATAAGATAACGGTTGACGCCCAACTGACGGGCCATTTCATAGGCCAGCGGAATGCCTTTGGCCTCAGCGGTTATGATGACATCATGCTCTGGTGCCAATTTAATAAGCTCACGCGCACAGTTTACCGTCAATTCAACATCGCCGAACATGATAAAAGCAGCTATATCGAGCTTATCATCAACCGGGCAAATCGGAAGTTCCCTTTTAAGTCCCGCGACATTAAGTGTATATGTATTCATAATACGTCCTCCTAAAGATTAATCAACCCATAGTAAGGGTAAGGTCTCGCCCAGCTATCACATGAAAATGAAGATGTTGAACTGTCTGACCTGCCGCTTTGCCGCAGTTGGTCACAACGCGGTAGCCTGCGTCGAGTTTCATCTCTTTCGCAAGACGGGCAATAACTTCAAATATATGCGAAACAACCGCACTATTTTCTGCGTTGATTCCGTTTACTGACGGTATATGCGTTTTTGGAATAACAAGAAAATGAACGGGCGCGCAAGGGTTTATATCATAAAATGCCTTGACGAGATCGTCTTCATAAACGGTCTTTGACGGTATCTCACCCGCGACTATCTTACAAAAAAGGCAATCGTCCATTTTTCTCCTCCTAATTCCACTATAATAGTTTTATCGCTAAACTTAATTATATACCTGTTTTACCGAATTTTTAAGCAGTTATTGATGAAACAATACCCGCCACAGCGTCCAGCGCTTCTTGTACTTTATTAGGATTCTTGCCGCCAGCCATTGCGCTGTCAGGACGGCCGCCGCCTGAACCTCCGGCAATTTTAGCTACCTCACGGACGATATTGCCGGCATGAGCGCCGTTCTTGACCGCTTCTTTTCCGCAGGCCGCAGCGAATGTGAGTTTTTCACCTGTAATTGACGCGATGACAATAATCGCGTTCGGCTCCGCTTCCTTGACCCGGTCGGTCAAAAGCCGCAGAGCGTCGCCGCCCTCGCCCTTGACGGTCTCGGTCATAACCTTGAATTTGCCGATAGTCTGCGCTCCGTTCAAAAGGCCCGAAAGCTGCATTCCGGCAATTCTACCCTTCAATGCCTCTATCTCATGGTTTTTAGCCTTTATCTCGGACATAACGGCCTCTGAGCGCTCAACAAGCTCGGCAGGATTTGCTTTCAATACCCTTGCAGTCTCCTTGATAACATTGTCGTCATTGTTTAACAGCTCGAGGAGATTGAGGCCCGTCACGCCTTCAATACGGCGCACTCCGGCCGCAACAGATGACTCGGAAACGATATGGAAAAGCCCAATCTGAGCCGTATTCTTTACATGAGTTCCGCCGCAGAATTCGAGCGACGCAGGCGCGTTCTTCTCTCCCATGCGGACAACGCGGACAGTGTTACCGTATTTTTCACCGAACAAAGCCATAGCGCCGGTCTTGCGCGCTTCTTCAATAGGCATAACCTCAGTCACGACATCAAGTCCGGCAAGTATAGCGTCATTAACGCCCTGCTCTACAAGGCTTATCTCTTCTTTGGTCATCGCGGCAAAATGGGTAAAGTCAAATCTGACGCGGTGCGAATCCACAAGCTGTCCTGCCTGCTGGACATGCGTGCCGAGAACCTTGCGCAAGGACGCCTGAAGCAGATGGGCGGCGCTGTGATTGCGCATGGTGTTGTGCCTTGCTGTGATATCAACCTTAGCGGTAGCTTTATCGCCGACCTCAATATTGCCGGAAATCACTTCACCGAAATGGACAAAACGTCCCGACGGCGACTTCTTGCAGTCACTGACCTTTACAACCGCGTTATCAGTTGTTATGACACCAATATCGCCGACCTGTCCGCCGCTTTCAGCATAAAACGGAGTTCTGTCAAGAATAATAGAAACTTTCTCACCGCTGCCGGCAAATCCTATGCGCTCGCCGTTCGCGATGATAGCAGCGATAGTGCACTCACATTCAAGCTTTTCATAGCCGACAAAATCGGTCTCTGGGGTATCATCGTCTTTGAAGTCAGCCGCGTCAAGGCCGCCCATGGCAGCTCTTGCCGCACGGGCGCGCTCGCGCTGTTCATTCATCAGCTTGTCAAAGCCTTCAGTATCGACAGTGATATTTTTTTCTGACAAAATCTCGCTTGTCAGGTCAAGCGGGAAACCATAGGTATCATAAAGTTTAAACGCGTCTTCGCCGCTCAATACCTTCTCGTTGTTTGCGGCCATCTTTTCGGTCATAGCCGAAAGGAGCGTAAGGCCCTGGTCAATAGTCGCGGAGAAGCGCTCCTCTTCCATGGAGATAACGCGCTTTATATAATCCCGCTTCTCGACAAGTTCGGGGTAATGCTGTTCATTTTCTTTTATAACGGTATCTACGACATCGGCAAGGAATGCGCCTTTGATACCGAGCAGCCTGCCATGACGCGCAGCACGGCGGAGCAGCCTGCGCATAACATAGCCTCTGCCCTCGTTTGAAGGAAGGATTCCATCGGCAGCCATAAAGGTTGTGGAGCGGATGTGGTCCGTAATTACGCGCAGTGACACGTCGTTTTCTTCGTTTTCGCCGTATTTTACGCCGGCAATCCTGCTTATGTGCTTCATTATATTTTGAATGGTATCAACCTCAAAAAGGTTGTTGACGTCCTGAAGGATAACAGCAAGACGCTCAAGTCCCATACCGGTGTCTATGTTGGGCTTTTTAAGGGGTGTGTAGTTGCCTTTTCCATCGGTATCAAACTGCTGGAAAACGATATTCCAAAACTCAACATAGCGGTCGCAGTCACAGCCGACTTTGCAGTCCGGTTTGCCGCAGCCGTATTTTTCGCCTCTGTCAAAATATATTTCTGAACATGGGCCGCAGGGCAGTGAGCCATGCTCCCAGAAGTTGTCCTCTTTTCCGAAACGGACTACATGAGACGGGTCAACGCCGACTTCCTTTGTCCAGATATCATACGCCTCGTCATCGCTCTCGAAAATTGAGACCCAAAGGCGGTCGACTGGCATTTCCAAAACCTTTGTTACAAACTCCCACGCCCAGGCGATTGCTTCATGCTTGAAATAGTCCCCAAATGAGAAATTTCCCAGCATCTCAAAGAATGTGCCGTGACGCGCGGTCTTGCCGACTCTGTCTATATCCGGCGTACGGATACATTTCTGGCAGGTGCAGACACGTTTTGCCGGGGGCTTTTCCTGTCCCAGAAAATACTTTTTCATCGGAGCCATGCCAGCATTTATCAGCAGAAGCGTTTTATCGCCCTGTGGTACAAGCGGAAAGCTCGGAAGTCTTTTATGGCCTTTGCTCTCAAAAAAGGCTAAATATTTTTCCCTTAACTCGTTAAGGCCCGTCCATTCCATTATAACGGAATCCTCCTTGAAACTTTTTAGGTTTAGTTGTAGGTTCTTTATATGTTTGAAACAGCACGAAAAACCTCCAGCCAGAACGGCCAAAGGTTTCACACTGAAATTCAAAGTTTTTACACAACAATAGAATTATAGCACAGCAAAATCGTCTAATTCAAGGGCAAAAGCATTATATGGAGTGAATATGCTCGAAAATGATTGCATAATTTATCTTAATTCTATAAGAAAAGTAAAGGCTGCCGTGGCCTTCGCGCGGCAGCTGACAGGATAACCGCATATCAAAAAATAAATTTACTTTCAAAGCTACTTTAACGGAAAACTCTTATTTATTGTCTGTAGAAGAATCGCTCTGGTCAACCGCCGGATACCCGCATGTAGGCGCAAGGGCATCCGCTATATATTTGAAAATAGGTCCTGCGTCAGTACCGCCGGCACTTCCGTTCTCGCACATTACGACTATCGCGTATCTCGGCGAATCGGCAGGGTAAAATCCAGCAAACCACGCATGATTGATAGTCTTGCCGTCCTTGAGCCAGCCTGTTTCGGCTGTCGCCGTTTTGCCTCCCGCACCGCCGTAAGTAGGTTTTGCCGGCAGCCCTGTACCCTCGTTGACTGTCCGTATCATGAAGGATTTTACCTGCTCCGCAATTTCCGTGGAAATCACCCTGTCGGGGACAGCGCCCGGATAATCTGTAACCATCTTATTGCCGTCATAGATACCCTTTACAAGCCGCGGTGTCGGCAATAGCCCTCCGTTGGCGACAGCCGAGACCATGCACGCTACCTGAACGGGCGTCACCATCAGGTTTCCCTCGCCCATTGAAAAATTAGCGGCCGCAGCAGGCGCTTTTAGTTCATCAGAAGTCGGCAAAGAGCCTGAATCGGTCGATATGCCCGGGGCAAATACCGTCTGCCGGCCTAAACCGAATTTTTTAGACACCTCAAGCAGTTTATCCGCTCCGGTCTTAAGCCCGATGGTTATAAAATAGGGGTTGCAGCTATTTGCAAATGCAAGGGACATGTCTTCAAGGCCATGGCCCTCGAGTTTGTGGCAGTGGAAGTCACGCCCTGACACGTCAACTACCCCGGAACAGGTGTATTTATAACCATTAGATATTCCTGATTCAAGCGCTGCACAGGAAACGGCGATTTTAAATACAGACCCTAAGTTATAGGCTGAAAAAGCCTTGTTGACAAAAGGCGATTCGCTCATATTGAGGGCAGCCTTTACATTCAGCGGGGAAAACTCCGGTTCACTTACGCAGGCCAGAATATCGCCGTTTCTTATGTCCATTACTATTACAGAGCCGGATTTCAAATATTTATCTGCCCCCGCCTGGGCCGCCTGCTGAATCTTCCTGTCGATTGTCAGAACAACGCCGCCGTTAGTGCTGCCGGTTTTCGTAATCGTCGGCGTAACGCCGGGCAGCGCTCTTCTCTTCGCATCAACGGCGTAGGTGATAGTGACGCTTCCTGAATAATCCTTCAGAACCTTGTCGAATGACTTCTCAATCCCCGTAACGCCGCTCCCGGCACTGTCGATATAACCTACAATGTGCGGCGCTATCGCCTCTTCCGAATAGCGGACGCGCGTATTCACCACCGTTACCCCGGAAACATTTATATTAGGGCTGTCAACAGTGATAGTAAACGGCAGCCCTTTTTCAATGTTGGTTTTTAAAACAGAAACGTCAAAGACATGGCTCGACAGGGCATCTATTTGTTCCTCGGAGTTTATCCCCGGGGCCACTATAGCCACATATTTTACTCCGAGGTTTACAATCGCGGAAAGGTTCCTGTCATAGATGGTTCCTCTGCCTGTATCGACCTTTATTGTATATCTTCCGTGACCGGCTGCCGTCTGAACGCTTTTTTCACTAAGCGATATCCATAAAATCCGCGCGTCTACGGCAAAAAACAGGAGCAGGACACAAAAGAACAGAACGATTACTCTCTTTTGCATAGTAACCTCCAAATTTATCCTGACCCTATTATTGACGCAACGCGGCAGATTAATTCCGCTTCTATGAAGCTCCGGCAGTATACTGGAGGTAAATTGAGACATAAAAAATACGCGGCGTCAATATGTGACGCCGCGCATGCGTTCGTTAAGCCGGTATTATTGGCGATTATGACTTTTCAAGTTTCGCACGCAAGAATCCTACTCTTGTAACCATTCTATATATTTTCCCGCCAAAAGGCAGTCTTACAATATCGTTTTTCTTTACCCCGCGGATGACAACCATTATTGCGAAATAGATAAAGACGCCAGCCAAGATAGTAATTAAAACACAAATATCGTTTGCGACTATTACATTTTTGATAAAGAGGCTGACTATCAAATTGAGCAGGTTAAATATCAGATAACAGGCTCCGCCCATAATGAGCGACGCAAATGTCGGTTTGATAAGCATGCGTATGAAATGCACCTTAAATTTAAACCGCCTGTTGATTACCATCTGATTGAGGAGAATTGCAACTATCCAGCCGATTGCCGTGCCGATAATCGCTCCCTTTATATTGAGCGCCGGAATAGAAATTAAGAAGTAGTTGCACAGTATTTTTATAGACATGCCGATTATAAGGTTCACCGACGGCGCTGTTGGGTGCCCTGCGGCAATCAGCACGCCGGATTGGACATACTGAATCGTCATAAAAATGGCGGTCCATGTGCCGAATACTACAAGGTCGCTGCCGGCATCATGGTGCATAAAAACAAGCCTTATCATCGGGTGCGCCAAGAATGTAATGCCCGCTATGCTGGGCAGCGTTATAAGGTAGATGGACTTATAGCTTTCACTTATCCTGTGCTTTGTAAGTTTGTTATTTTTAAGCGCCAATGCCTCGGCTATTGCCGGTATCATCGTCGTCACAAGGGCTGTTGAAAAGGCTATTGCCAGTGTAAAAAGCCGGTTGTACTGATAAGAATAGATGCCAAAAAGTGTATCCGCCTCTTTGCCAGTATATCCGATTGCTTTTAGTCTCTGAGTCCCGACAAAAGAATCAATCAGGCTCGCCGCACAGGTCGCCACTGTGTTGAGTATCGCAGGAAAGCTGTAGTGCGCAATTTCCTTGTAAATGTCGCGGCTTTTGGGGATTGGCAGGCTGCTGTCTGTATTCCTTATCTCGCGTCTGCGCTGCTTTCCCATAACCGGGAAGAAAAGATAGCAGAGAAAAGCAGCGGCACCAATCGCGCCGATAATTGTGCCCACGGTTGTGCCGGCCGCACCGTATTCAATGCCGTATCTTATCAACAGGTAAGCAAAAACAACCGTGAATACGGAATTTAAAATCTGCTCTAAGACATTTGATACGGCAACTGGAATCATATTCTGCCGGCCCTGAAAATAACCGCGCAGCGCGCATGAAACGGACGTAAAAATGAGCGTCGGCGCAAGAAACAACAGCATGAGGTATGAACGGGGTTCATCCATCCAGTCTGCCAAAGGCTTTGCCGCAATCACCATAAAAAGCGCGACGGCAATGCCGAGTAGTATTAAGACTGTGAAAGCGCATTTGAGAATCTTCTGGGCAGCCTTAAAGTTTTTGTGAGCCGTCTGCTCGGCAACAAGTTTTGAGATGGCGTTGGGAAGCCCGGCATTAGAAAGAGAAAACAAAAACGTAAATATATTGTATCCCTTCGCAACGATACTGTTGCCATCTTCTTTGAGTATCATCGTCTGGAAAGGCAGATATACAATGGCAAGCACCTTGACAAGGATACTCGCTGTTCCGAGAATTGCAAAATTCTTTGTCGTCGACTGTTTTTTCATAAAAAATCTCCGCTTTGATTTTAAAATGATAAGTACCAATTAAACGCCGGTTCGTTTAAATCATACCTGACAGCTTAATTTAATACAATATCATTGTATTATTAATTAATTTCTTGTATAATAAACATATTCGGTGTCTTCGAAAATACAAATTAGGAGTGAAGTAATGTCCGGCATTCAATTTTTTATTGACGTATTTCTGCATTTGGACAAGCACCTGAGTGCGTTCATGACCCAATACGGAACGCCCGTCTACATCCTCTTATTCCTTATCATCTTCTGCGAAACAGGACTCGTCGTTACGCCATTTTTGCCAGGCGATTCGCTCATATTCGCTTCAGGTGCACTTGCCGCCACCGGGATAATGAGCTGGGGCGCGCTCCCTATGTTCATAGTCGCTGCGATAACCGGCAACATGTTAAACTATCAGATAGGCCGATATTTAAGCGACAAGGTAAGAAGCAAACAAAAAATCAAGTTCATAAAGCAGGAATACCTCGACAGAACACAGGAGTTTTTTGATAAGCACGGCGGTGCGACTATTATTATAACACGTTTCCTGCCAATCCTGAGAACTTTTTCTCCGTTTGTAGCAGGCGTCGGCTATATGCCGTACAAGCGCTTTTTACTCTATAACGCAATCGGCGGAATATCTTGGGCAGCCGTATTCTTCATAATCGGTGTTCTGTTCGGCAATATGCTTTTCGTGAAAAACCACTTCAGCATTATAGTCCTTGCTATTATCGTTATATCTTTGATCCCGGCAGTTGTTGCTTTCCTTAAAAGCAAGTTTGCCTCCAAGAAATAATAAAAAAGATTATTGTCCCCCGTGTTTTGCGCGGGGGATTTTTTATATTATCTGTAACGCTACATATTTTAGGTATAGCGATTCGTCAGCGCTGATTGAAATGGGATGGTCTTTTGCCTGATAACGGATTTCGCAGATACGGACACTTCTTCTTGAATCGGACGCCGCGTCTTGAAGCATCTTCATAAACAAGTCCGGCGTCATATAGTGTGAACACGAGCATGTAACCAAAAATCCGCCCGAGCGTATCAGTTTCATGGCGCGCAGGTTGATCTCTTTATACCCGCGGTAGGCGCCTTTGAGCGCCGACTTTGTTTTGCAGAACGCCGGCGGGTCGAGTATTATCGTATCAAACATACGCCCCTGCATCTGGTATTCGTTCAAAAGGTCGAATACATTCGCTTCTTTTGCCGTTATAGTTTTAAAACCATTGAGAGCGGCGTTCTGTTCAACCATTTTAAGAGCAGTATCGGAGATGTCAACCGCTTCAACCGATTTTGCTCCGAATTTAGCGGCGTGGAGGGCAAATCCGCCCGTATGGCAGAAGCAGTCGAGAACCTCTGCGTCTTTGCAATAGGGCCCTATTGCGGCGCGGTTCTCCCTCTGGTCGAGGAAATAGCCCGTCTTCTGCCCGTCGGCTATGTCTACCAACATCCTTATGCCGTTTTCCTCTATCTCAACGATTCCGGGTTCTTCGCCGTACAGGACGCCCTTTTGCTGTTCAAGGCCCTCCTTTTCGCGCAGAGCCACATCGTTTCTTTCGTAAATGCAGCGGGGCGAGTAGTACTCCCGTATCACATCAACGATATCCGGCTTGAACCGCTCCATGCCGAGCGACAGCGTCTGGATAACCACGCAGTCGGCAAATTTGTCCACCACAAGCGCCGGAAGAAAATCTGCGTCACCGAAAACAGCCCTGAACGCCGAGCGTTCGTTTTTATAAAGGCCAAGCCTTTCGCGGTATTTGAAAGCGCTTACAAGCCTCGCCTTTATAAACTCGTGGTCTATTTTTTCCCGCCCGCGGGTCATGAGCCTTACCAGAATCTTTGATTTAGGATTTATATACCCTCGGCCGAGATGGGCGCCGTTATTTGCCTTTACATCAACAATCTGACCCGGAACAACCTCCCCGTCAATTCGCTCAACCTCGTTGTCATATATCCATAAATGGCCGGAAAAGATATCTTTTTCTTCCCCGCGCTTTAAAATTACGCAAGTTGAGTCAGCCATAGAAACCTCCAATAAAATTTTAACGCTGCTTATCGTCGCAATAAATGCAGGCAAGGTTCCCCGCCGCGTCCTTTTTGAAATAGTGCGGCAGATAGTGTTCCTGCTGGGTGATACAGCGAGGATTGTGACAGGTATGATTATTATCAAGTATCTTGGGCGTGTCCTCTATTTTAAGATTATTTTCTATCATCTTTAGAATAAGCGCCATGCGGACATACATGCCGTTTACCGCCTGTCTGAAATATGCCGCGCGGCGGTCGTTGTCTATCTCATTCTCTATCTCATCGACGCGCGGAAGCGGGTGCATGACGACAAGGTCTTTTTTCGCCTTTTTCATCTTCTCGCGGTCAAGTATGTATATGCCGCGCTGCTGCTCGTATTCTTCAGGCGTCGCAAAACGCTCGCGCTGAATTCTCGTCATATAGAGAACATCAAGGTCGCCAATACACTCTTCAAGTGTATTAACCTCGGTATACTCGCAGCCGCTCCTGTCCATGACATCCTTGATATACTGGGGTACGGTGAGCTCCGGGGTAGAAATAAGTATAAACCTGTTGCCGCCTATCTTGCACATCGCCTTGATAAGCGAATGCACAGTCCTGCCGTATCGCAGGTCGCCGCACAGGCCGATAGTATGTCCCGTAAGGCCGTCCTTTTCAATGGAAAGCGTCACAAGGTCGGTCAATGTTTGGGTCGGGTGAAGGTGTCCCCCGTCGCCCGCGTTGATTATCGGGCAATTTGAGTAAAGGGACGCGGCTTTTGCGGCACCTTCTATCGGGTGGCGCATTACCAAAATATCTGAATAGCCGCTGACAATCTTAATGGTATCTTTAAGGCTTTCTCCCTTTGCTACCGATGAGTTTATCGGATTGTCAAAACCGATAATCTGGCCGCCCAGACGCAGCATGGCAGCCTGAAATGACATCTGAGTCCTCGTACTCGGCTCATAGAATAAAGTTGCCATTATCTTTCCCCTGCAACGTGAAAGATAATCCTCTGGATTCATTCTTATATCTGCGGCAAGCCGTATAAGCTCGTCCCATTCCGAAGTTGTACAATCGTTAAGATCAATTAGATGACTCAGAGCCATAAAAAAGCACTTCCTTTAGATAACCTTACTCAACTTTTTTTATTGTGATGTGACGCATAAAGCATTATACCGCACCCTAAAGCGCCGAAAGAAAGCCCTGCAATAGCCTTCGTTTCGCCGGTTTTTGCGCAGATCAATATGAGCACAAAAATACCGCAGAGCAAAAATAAAACCGCGTAATCGTTGTTTGAAAATTTCAAGAGGTTACGCCCCCCGAAAGTCCATGATTATCGCATTATAGGCGGCAAGCGCCTCTGCGGCATTCGCGTCCGGCGAATAATGTTCAAGCGCGCTGTCATGGGCGTTTTTCGATACGGTATTATAAAAATCTTTATCGTCCAACAGCTTTTTCAAAGCAGTATACCACTCATCGGTCGTTGTGGCAAGTATCCCGTTGACGCCGTTCTCAATACAACGCTTATAAGTATCCACTGCGGAAGCGACTGTCGGCACAAAAACCGCCGCCGCTTCAAAGTATTTCAGTTCGCTTTTAGCGTGGCAAAACGGGTTCTCGACATCGAGCGGCGCTATATTTATATAGTTTTGGGCGCCGAATTTCATCAGCCTTGTCCACCGCATATACGGCGCTATACGCGTTTTCTCCCTTACCTGCTCAGGCAGCATGTCAAAATCAAGGTAGCCCGCGACATTTAGTCTGACGCCAGGATATTCGTCCATTATCCTCGTTATTGCGGGAAGAACTATCTCAAAATCCTTGTCGTGGGTTTTGGTACCGCTCAGATATCCTATTGCCCTGACGCCGTCCGCTGCCCTTTTAGCCCGTTCGGCAATCTTGAGCTGGCGCCGATTCAGCGCGTTGTGAATTACAAACGCTTTTTTGCCCTCTTTTTTCATCTGCTCCGCAATATACGGTGTGCTGGCGGTAGCGTAATCGCACAGTTTAAACGTCTTTTCAAACCCGGCAAATTCCTTTGCGCGCAGCTTTATATTTTCTTCGGACATATCACCGAGAACGCGGCAATAATTTTCAACATACCGGGGCAGAAAAATAAGGTCGTCGATATCAAAGACAACGGGCGTGCCATACCTTTTTGCAGCCTCTATGATCTCATCGACCTTAGGCACCCATGTTACCCGCATGAGCACCACGATATCGGCCCATTTTATCAGATTATCAAAAGATGTCTTATAATCTATAAGCACTGATACGGTCTCGGCTTTTCCCCGAAGAGCCTTTTTAAAATTATCTATCCGATATCTCGCTGTCTGGGAATGGAAGGCTTCAAATTCCGACGTTATATAGAGGATTCGGGGTTTTGCCGGCTTACGGTGCACCCTAACTGCCAGCTTGGCGTTGGAACGCTCAGCAAAACTGATAAACAGATAGCTTGCCCTGTTATACAGATTGGCAATATTATCTTTTGCAAGCCCTAATACCTCGCCAAAGCCTTGTTTCCTCAAAACCCTTTGGGCTGTCACAAACTTTCTGACTATCCTCATAATATACCCCGATTATATCACAAAAACAAAGCCTTCATTCTAAATAAATACTCACTTTATAAACCTGCGCAGCAACCTGAAACGCCCTATTTTCGTCTTTAGTTTAATAAACCTTTCATTCATGAGATATGTCCAATCCTTGATTTCATCGGTATTGTCATGAATCTCCTTGATGCGGCGCGAATCGGTTCTCAGCATCCTCAAAATCTCCCGCTGCTGGCTTTCGATTATATTGAGCTTGTCCTGAACCGAGCCTTTGCGCACCGGACGTTCGATGGCTCTGGGCTCTTCTTCACCCTCATGGGCCTTGGCATATAATCCCTCGCGGGAAGAGAAGTGCACAGGTTCGCGGCAGAATGAAACGATAGGCTCGGTAACCTTGCTCCACTTGAATTTTTCGGCGATGCGGGCCGCATTTTCTTTGCTTTTGTTGTATTTTTCCTTATTGTCGATAAGATCAATGATTGCGCGGGCGAGCGCTTCTTCGTCCTCATAGGGGACAACTGCGCCGAGCCTCTCTTCCTCCACAAGCTCTGCGAAATGGTCGCCCTCTGTGCATATTATCGGGAGATTTGCCCACAAGTAATCAAGTATCCGTGTCCTGAACGAGAACCTTGTTTCGAGGGTGTTAAAGTGATTGGACACGCCTATGTCCGCTTCGAGCAGGTAGTTTTGCCTGTCGTTATAGTCAACCCAGTTGAAATTGAAAAATACATATTTGTCATATACATCTAACTTATGGGCAAGCTCAACCGCCTTATTGAGCATTTCCATCTGGTCAACGGCGGGATTGGGGTGCTTTACGCCCATGAAGAACAGTTTAATATCGCTGCGCTCTTTTGAAATCAGGCTCACCGCTTTTATAAGCGTCAGTGGGTCAAACCAGTTCCAGACGCCGCCGCCCCAAATCAGCACCTTGTCGTCCTTATTGATTCCGGGCCATACACCCTTTAGGACGTTTTTAGTGTGCTTTGGAGGCTCGTCGGGAATTCCAAAGGGGACTATGCCGATAAGTTTATTGCAACTTCGGTCAGCCGCATACAGTTCCGGGTTTACCCTGCCCAGCTGTGAGAGCATGCCCAGCCAGTAATCCTTTTGCTTTTCGTTGGCACAGACGAAGAAATCCCCGAGTTTCAACTGATATTCGAGTGAGGCCGACGCTTCTCTGTGGCGCAGATTTTTTGTATAATAATCCTCATTTCTGAAGACTTCAAGGCCTTCTATGACAAACGGGTCATAGATATCTATTATTACATATTTTTTATCGACGATTGGCCTTAAATCAGGTATCGCTTCAAGTACAAATCCCATAAACATGACAATCGTGGCTTCTTTTGCGGCCTGAAGCAGCCTTTCAGGTTCCTGCTGGCTGTATGTGACTATATTGATGCCGTCATGCTCTATGTCACATTCGTTCGGGCAGCCGAGAGAGACCTCAAAATTCTCATTCTTTGACAGCGCCTTAGCAATCTCCCAATACCTGATACCAGTGCCGGCCATCTTCTCGCCGATAGTATCATTGGAAATCAGCAGTATCTTGCACTTGTAATCCTTTTTGAGCAGCTTATCAATGCCGAATGTCTTGATTATCTCATATTCAGAGCTTAAGAATCCCGCCGTATCCTTCGGGAAGACAAGGAACGGGTCGCCCATCAGCTTGATTATTTCTTCGTCCTGTACTTTCCGGTTGGCCTGAATGAACGCGCGCTTTTTATCCACCTTCCTGATGTTCTGGATAAATTCATTGAGAGCGCTCAGCTTCATGGCAGAATAATGGCCAATCTTAACCGGTTCTTTCTCAAAGGGCATCGGATTTTTGATATTGTAATTGAATCCGTCTATTTTGCTGCCGAGATAAATTTCACGTATCTCGAGCAAAAGGGACGGGAAAAACACTTTATAGAACAGCTCGTCGCCGTAGTTCTTATAGCAGGTATATAATTTGTTGCGCTCAAATAGATACTGAATACGCTCGCGAGGCAGCGTATTTGAGGTGCTGTTGTGCTTGTGGTAGACGCGGGATTTTACTGACAGCACGATTTTGCAGCCCAGCACCCTAAGGCGCCAGCCGAGGTCGACGTCTTCATAATAAGCAAAGTAGTCCTCGTCAAAGCCGCCGGCAAATAAAAACATCTTGCGCTCAACAATCATCGCGCCGCCGCACGCAAAAAACAGCTCCCTGTCTTTTGTCAGCTTCGGCCCCATCTCCGACATCGGGCGCTGGAAATCGTGCTGAAAGCCGAATCCCTGAAAGTTTATCCCACCGCCAGCAAAATCCAAAAGCTTGCCGTTCCAGTTGAGTATTACTGAACCGGCACATTGTGCGTTGTTTTCACGCAGCGACTTTATAAGCTCAATAAGCCAGTTCCGCTGAACGCGCATATCGTTGTTGAGAAAAGCGACATATTCGCCCTTTGCCGCGCGCGCGCCGTCATTGCTGGGCTTTGCAAAGCCTTCATTCTTGCTGTTGCAGATAAGCTTTACCCAACTGAACTTCTTGCTTACATATTCGACCGAGCCGTCCGTCGAACCGTTGTCAACCAAAATTACCTCAATTTTGTCTTTCGGATAGTTCAGCCGCTGGATCGATTGAAAACAATCGTGCAAGTGATGTTTTCCATTTAAATTAACGATTACTATAGAAACTGAAGGGAAATTGTCCATCATCTTACCACCTTAAACAGTCACCCGGTCACTGCTTCCGAATGAATTTTATCGTGCGTTGTTGAACTTTTCATATTCTGAAAGGACCTCTTTTACATCACCGAGCATTTTCATTTCTCCATGGTCAATCCACAACACCTTAGTGCAGATTTTTTCAATCTGAGCCATGGAGTGGGAAACAAAAACAACAGTTGCGCCGCCGTTTATCATCGACATCATTTTTGCTTCGCTCTTCTGTTGGAACGGCGGGTCGCCCACTGACAATATCTCATCAACAAGCAATATCTGGGGCGCTACAAGCGTTGCAATAGAAAATGCAAGGCGCGCAATCATACCGGATGAAAAGTTCCTCACTGGCACATCCATAAACTGCGACAGTTCAGAAAACTCAACTATCTCATCGTATTTTTCCTCGAGGAATTCTTTAGAATACCCGAGAATCGCACCGTTCAAAAACACATTTTCCCTTGCCGTAAGCTCCATGTCAAATCCTGCGCCAAGCTCAATCATAGGGGCCAGGATGCCTTGCCTTATTACTGTGCCTTTTGTAGGCTTCATAACGCCCGCGATTATCTTAAGAAGCGTACTCTTGCCGGCACCATTGGAACCGACAAGTCCGAGCACTTCGCCGGGTTTTACCTCGAACGAGATGTTTTTTAGTGCCCAGAATTCATTGACCACAATCTGATGTTTTGCTTTCTTTATCAGAAATTCCTTGAGGGTATTGACCTTGTCTTTGCCGAGATTGAATTTCATTGATACATTATCGACTTTAATCAAAAGGCATACCCCCTTAAATGTAGTAAATAAACTTATCCTGTTTTGAGCGGAAGAAAAGGACGCCGATTATAAGCATTATAAATGCGCACGCAAGACATTCAAGATGGAGCTTCAATGATGGCACCGTGTTATAAAGGATGACTGTATGTGCGTATTTGACAAAGTAGTAAAGCGGGTTAATATGGAATATCACCTTCATAACCGGATAGAAGATGGATTTTTCAACAAAACTCTCTGCATACATGATTGGCGTCAGATAGTTCCACGCGGTAAGAACAACGCCCCATATATAGAACATATCCCGGAAAAATACTGTAAGTGACGACAACAGCAGCCCGAGGCCGATACAGAATATGACCATACATACAAGAACGTATGGAAGCAACAGGTGCGTCCATGTGATATTGACAAGCTCAATCTCCGGTTTGTGCATCAGGTGGGTGCGTATTGCTTCCTCGCCGACAATAAGGTAAAGGGCGATTAGTGAGAAAACCATATTGATTGCCGACGATAGCACCTTTGACATGGGAAATATATATTTCGGGATATATACTTTGGTTAGCAGATTAAAATTGCCTACAATAGCACCGTTGGAAAGGGTTGTTGCCTCACTGAAAAAGTTGAAAAGGACTATACCAGAAAGCAGATAAACAGGGTAGTTTCTCACCGAACTCTTTCCCAGATTAAAGAGCTCCTGAAAGACCACATCAAGAATTATCATTGTAAAAAGCGGATTCAGAACACTCCACGCAACACCCAGAAAGGACCTTTTATATTTGACCTTGAAATCCCTTGCAATCAGCTGCTGAAGCAGGTATTGGTAGTGCCTGAACACTTTTATACTATTGACAATCTTCAAAAACATCCCCTCAAATCTATTTATCTTCCTGGCCAAAATCTGGAGCAACTGCTAAATACATTATTCCCAAAATTTTCCCTTAATGCTCACCGTGTATCCAATATTGTCAACATCAATGCCCCATACGGTGCATGCGGGTATATTGCCGGGGCAGCAAAAATTATTATCAGGTTAAATATAATTGAAGGGCAAAATATTCAAAATCCGGCTGGTGTTCCATTTTGCAGATATTATAGTATAGTTGGATTAAAGTGTCAATTAAACCAAAGCTGTACCTGCCTAATGTGAGCAGATACAGCTGGATTGTTCATTTATCTATTTGAATACATTGACTTATAGTAGTTCTGATATTCACCTGAGATTATCTTTTCCCACCAAGGCCTGTGCTCAAGATACCATTTAACGGTTACCTTGATGCCCTGTTCAAAGTTATATGTGGGGTTCCATCCGAGTTCCTTTTCAATCTTCTCAGGATTTATCGCATATCTTCTGTCGTGCCCCGGACGGTCGGTGACGAAGGTAATAAGGCTTTCAGGTTTGTTTAGCTCGTGAAGCACCGTCTTGACAACCTGCAGGTTTGTGCGTTCATTATGACCGCCGATGTTGTATATTTCTCCTTCGCGGCCCTTATGGATAATAAGGTCAATGGCTCTGCAATGGTCTTCAACATACAGCCAATCCCGGACGTTTGCGCCGGTGCCATAGACAGGAATAGTCTTGTCTTCCAGCGCCCTTGTAATAACCAGTGGGATCAGTTTTTCCGGGAAATGATAAGGGCCATAGTTGTTCGAGCAGCGCGAAATTGTAACCGGAAGCCCGTAAGTGCGGTGATAAGCCATAACAAGCAGATCCGCGCTTGCCTTTGAAGCCGAATAGGGCGAAGAAGTGTGCAACGGCGTTTCTTCAGTAAACATAAGGTCGGGCCTGTCAAGCGGCAGGTCGCCATAAACCTCGTCGGTTGAGACTTGATGATAACGCTTTATGCCGTATTTGCGGCAGGCGTCCATCATAACCTGTGTGCCAATTATGTTTGTTTTGAGGAAAATCTCCGGATTTTCAATCGAGCGGTCAACATGCGACTCCGCCGCAAAGTTGACTACGATATCCGGCTTTTCCTCCTCAAACAGCTTATATACACATTCCCTGTCAGCGATGTCGCCCTTGACAAACCTGAAGTTCGGGTTTTTCATAGCTTCTTCAAGCGTATGAAGATTGCCTGCGTAAGTCAGTGCATCAAGGCAGATAATCCTGTAGTCAGGATGATTTTTCAGCATATAATAAACGAAATTAGAACCGATAAATCCGGCTCCGCCTGTTACTATAATGTTCATATGAATAACCTCTATTCTGGCGCTTATGTGGCGCAAAATTAATTTTTGCTTAGTATCAGCCGTTATATGTGAAATTTACATCACTATCTTTGAGATACGGCGCATTAAGATCCTTCTGTGAAAGGATCGGGTCTTTGATACCCCAATCTACACCGATTTCGGGATCGTCAAAACGGATACTGCGGTCACATTCCGGCGCGTAATACTCGTCGACCTTGTACTGGACCTCAACATCATCGGTCAGTGTGACAAAACCATGGGCAAATCCCTTTGGAATCAGGAACTGCTTTTTGTTTTCGGCGCTGAGCTTTACGGAAACCCACTTCTTATATGTCGGCGAGCCCTTCCTCAAGTCGACCGCAACGTCGAGGATCTCGCCGCGGGTGCAGCGCAAAAGCTTCGTCTGGCTCTTCGGGTCAATTTGGAAATGCAGACCCCGGAGGGTACCCTTCTGAGCGCTGTAAGAATGGTTGTCCTGCACAAAATCTATATCTATGCCGCATTCGAGCAGCTTTTTCTTTGTCCATGTTTCCATGAACCAGCCGCGGTGATCGCCGAAAACCTCCGGCTCAATAATGAGCAAACCTTCAATCTCTGTCTTTGTGACCTTCATCTTAATGCCTCCAGCAAAGTTATTTGTTTTCCGCTTTTACGTAATCAAAATATTCCTTGAGCGCGTCATGCCAATCCATTGGGCGGTATCCGCATACTTTCCAAAGCTTTTCCTTCGATAGATTGGAATATGCCGGGCGTTTTGCCGGACGCGGGAACTGGTCGGTAGTCAGATCATTTACCTTGACATTGACGCCAGCCAAGCGGAATATCTCCCGGGCAAACTCGTTCCATGAGCAGACTCCATTGCAGGTCGCATGATATATGCCGAATTCGCCCTTTTTAAGTACCACGTCGATTATGCGGATAAGTTCAAAGGTAGATGTAGGGTTGCCTACCTGGTCGGTGACTACGCCGACTTCGCCTTTTTCGGCGGCTAAGCGCAGCATAGTCTTAACAAAATTGTTGCCGTGGGGACCGTAAAGCCATGCTGTGCGGAGCACATAACTCTTCTCGTATTTCAAAACCTCTTTTTCACCTGCAAGCTTTGATGAGCCGTAAACACTCTGTGGGCAGGGGGTATCGGTTTCACGGTAAGGTTCTTTTGAATTGCCGTCGAATACATAGTCGGTGGAGATATGGATCAGGCGAGCACCTACAGCCTTTGCCGCTTTCGCCATTATTCCGGCACCGTCGCGGTTGACCTTGTACGCCAGCTCAACGTTTGTTTCACAGCCATCGACATTGGTGATAGCCGCCGTGTTTATAATCACATCGGGCTTTACGCGGAGAACCTCCTCCATCACCTTTTTTTCATCGGTTATATCCAGTTCTATATCCTTATAGGCGATTACTTCATTGTCTTTTTTGAAATAATCAGTAACGTCTGTGCCAAGCTGGCCGTTGCAGGCTGTCACGAGAATTTTCACAAACAGTCCTCCCTGATGTTCATTCGTCAAAAAAATAGTTTTTATATAATGTTGACTTAATTGCCGCTTTGTAATCCCCTTTTGATGCGTAAGTAAAGGGTCTTGAGCGCTTTTTCCACAGTCCCGAGCGCTGTCGCAAGGCAGAGAAGCAGATACAGCGGCAGCGGCGTTTTAAGGTATTTTCTATGAAAATACAGTCTGCTTTTTTGCAATATACGGTATTTTTTTAGGTAATTCATCGACTTTTTGACGGAACTGCCTTCCATGTGTATATAGCGGTAATTCCCGAGCAACGCCGTTTTATATCCCATTCTTTTTAGCAGAAAACCTATGATATCCTCTTCATAATACAAAAACGTATGCTCGTCAAAATCCCCAATTTTGCGCAGCGCGTCACGCCTTATCACAAAAAATGAACCGGCAACGCAGTCCACATCGGCAACGGGCCTTTGCAGGTAGCTTTCCGGATAACATTCTCTACACATGCCGACGATTCTTGACAATATTCCGGAGCTGTAGGCAAAATCACACAGAAAGGTCCTCTCATGCCATGCGGCAAGATGATGAGGGGTGCCGTCGGCAGCGCACATTCGGGGCGCGGCAATGGCATACTCCGGATTTTCATTCAAAAATTCAATACAGGCATTTATCGCATTTTCTTCAACATATATGTCGGGATTTGAGATAATGACAAATTTCGCGCCGCCTTCATCGTCAATAAGTTTAAGGCCTTTGTTGTTGCCTGCGGAATAGCCGCAGTTCGGAACTTTTAAAAGGCGTGCCTTTTTTCCGGGAAGAAATTCAATGCCCTCCCCGGCGGAATTGTCAACGACAACAGTTTTCCCGACCGCCGCAAACCTTTCAAAGTCGGCGGCAAGCCGGAGCGTATTTTCGTTGTCATTGTGATTAAGTATGACGGCGGCTGTCATTATGCTCTCGGTCACCGGTTATTCACCTGCTATTTCTAACAGATAGTGTCCGTAATCGGTTTTTGACAGCTCTTGCGCACGTTTAATCAATTGTTCGCGGGTTATATATCCTTTGCGGTACGCGATTTCCTCAAGGCAGGCGATATAGAATCCCTGGCGTGTCTGAATGGCCTCGACAAAGTTCGCCGCCTGAAGCAGGCCCTGACATGTACCTGTGTCAAGCCATGCGAGCCCGCGGCCGAAAAGCTCGACGCTGAGTTTGCCGGCTTTAAGATAAGCGTTGTTGACACTTGTTATTTCGAGCTCTCCGCGTTTTGAGGGCTTTACGTTCTTTGCGATTTCCACGACGTTGTTGTCATAGAAATAAAGTCCCGGCACTGCGTAATTAGACTTAGGCTCTTTTGGTTTTTCCTCTATTGAAATAACCTTGCCGTTTTGGTCAAACTCTACGACACCGAAAGCAGACGGGTTTTTGACATAACAGCCGAAAACGATTGCACCCTCTTTGAGCTTTGAAGCCCGGGACAAAATCTGCGTAAGCCCCTGGCCATAGAAAAAGTTATCGCCGAGTGCAAGGCATACGCCGTCATTGCCTATGAACTTCTCGCCGATTATAAATGCTTCGGCCAGCCCCTTTGGTTCCTTCTGCTCGGCATATTCTAAGCTTATGCCGAAGGTTTCGCCGTTGCCGAGCAAATCCTTATACATCGGCAGGTCGCGGGGAGTAGAGATAATAAGAACTTCCCTGATTCCCGCGAGCATAACAACAGAGAGCGGATAGTAGATAAGCGGTTTATCGTAGACAGGAAGAAGCTGCTTAGAAACTGCTTTCGTTATCGGATATAACCTTGTGCCGGAACCTCCGGCGAGTATTATTCCTTTCATGAGAAACCTCCAAACAACGGATGACTTCGCCCATTTAAATTTTGTCTATTTAAATTTTTCTGCTTAATAAGTAAGCTTTTTTCGGCCTGTCAAGCGCTTAAAGGCCCTTGATACGGCACGTACGGCTGACTTCAATTTTACACTCCTTGGCAAAAACCTGAAATCTGTCGCCCGTAAAAAGCGTATATATAGACTTTTTGCCAGCGCATTATAGAGCTTTGGGTCACCTTTTAGCCATGTATCAAAGCTCCTTGCCCGGACTTGTCCCCTCTCCAAATTCTCATCATAGAAAGCCGCGAGCATGTACTGTGTGAAGCAAAGCTTGGCCGCTGCGCTGTAGATATATTCCCTATGCTTGTCCGAACAGTCGCACTCATTTGCAAAAGAGGCTACCCTTTTGACAACGCGCAGATGGTCGTCATACCTACTGACAAAATTGGCCATATCAATGCTTTGGCCTGCAGCCCCAACAGTATAAAGATAAACGCAGTCTTTTAAAAACAAGACAGTCTTGACCGCTGGAATCGGCAAAACGGCATACTCCGCGTCAACATAAAAGGTGTGATGCTGAAGCTCTATACCGCTCGCCTTAAGAACCTCGGTTTTGAATGTAGACGAATGAATGCCGAAATATATCGTCCCGTCCACGGGAATTTCGTCAAAGCTGTAAATTTTATTGTACTCGACGCCTGTAAACTCCATAGTTCCGGCATCTGAACCATCCGGCAGCACTTTTTTGTAATTGGAAGCAACAAGGTCTGCGTCCGTTTTTTCCAGACCGTTGACAAGGGCTATAAAACCGTCTTTGTCAAGCCGGTCGTCGCCGTCGACTACTTTAAAGTATTTTCCCTGCGCGTTCTTAATCCCGGTGTTGACAGCAGAACCATGGCCGCCGTTTGGCTGGCTTATTACCCTAACACTCTCAGGGTAAGCTTTTGCATATTTCTGTGCTATCTCGGGAGTCGAGTCCGAAGAACCGTCATCTACTACGATTATGTCAAGTTTCGGCAAAATTTCTTCAACACAAAGAGAATCAAGCGTTGCAGCAAGTGTTTTTTCAACATTATAGCTTGGAACAGTTATAGTAAGAAGTTTCAAATGAACCTCCGTTTTAAGCCTTAGTAAAGGCAAAATACAAAAATCAAGTATATTATGATTGGCATTATTTGTCAATTATTCAATTACTGCTTTAATTTAACATTGATATATTGTATCATAATTCATATAGTGATATCAATACCCGCCCTTACTTTAAGTCTGCAAATAGATGTGAATGAGCTGGATACAATGCTTACGGAAGGGTTGTTTGTGCAAATGAATATAAAGGTCAGTGTTATCGTTCCTGTATATAATGCAGGGGAGCAGTTAAAATCATGTATCAGTTCGATCCTATCTCAAACGTTAAGAGAAATAGAGCTTATCCTTGTTGACGACGGTTCAACGGACGGCAGCGCTGAAATTTGCGATTCATATAAAACCGACGAAAGGGTTCGGGTTATTCACAAAGCAAATTCAGGGGCCAGTGAGGCGAGAAACGCGGGGATAGCCGAAGCGCGGGGAGAATTTATCGGGTTTGCAGACGCCGACGACCGCCTTGATCCGGGCATGCTCGCGACCCTTTACGATGCTGCCGTAAAGACAGGGTCTGATATGGCTTTCTGTGATTATATCTTTTGTACGAAAAACGGAAACAAGGAAATAAAGTCGGACCTGAACGGCGACAGGACTTACAGCAAAAATGAAATCAGAGAGCTGATACTGCCCTATTTTTTCGGTTACAGCGACAGTGAAGTCCAAAACTACAAGAACCTGTTTCCCTTCGCTGACTACAGCTCATATCTCTGGCTGTGCATTTATAAGACTTCCGTTATCAGAGAAAACAATCTGCGTCTTCTTGACCAGAAATTATATTATAATGAGGATAACCTGTTTAATTTAAACTTCCTGCTCCATGCGGAACGGATTACTCATATTTCAAAATGCCTGTATTTTTACTGCGACAACGACAGCTCGCTGACAAAACGGTATTTCCCGGAATTTCTTAACGCTAAGCTCAGAAAGTATGATTATCTGCGTGACCTTATTAAAAATAACGGCTTTGACCTTAATTTTTATCACAGGCTCGATAATAAAATCTGCATAGAGTCTATAAATATCATAAATTATTATGTATCGTCGACTGAAATCTCATTTAAGGACAAATACAAAAAGATTGTCAGCACCCTGAATTGTAATACTATTTCAGAAGCATTGGCTAAGCTGGATCTTTCCTATATTAAATTGTCGAAACTCTTCATCTTTTTATATCTTGAAAAACACAAATTATACAGGCTTCTTCTTATACTGTCATCATTCCGCAATCTTTTTCGGATCTAAAAAATATATAGGCGCTGCAAGCCAAAGGTTTGCAGCGCCTATCATTTATATAGCGTTCCGCCCGGCAAAATCCGGACGGACAGGGTACTTCCATATTGGAAGCCGCTTATCCCTGAATTCTTTATTTCATGCTGTTTTCAACCTGTTCAATCATCTTCTTAACCATCTGTCCACCGATAGAACCAGCCTGACGAGCAGTTAAATCACCGTTGTAGCCCTGCTTCAGAGGAACACCAACTTCGTTGGCAGCTTCCATCTTAAATCGGTTGAGAGCTTCACGAGCCTGAGGTACAAGTGCCTGATTATTATTGTTGGCCATATAAATCTCTCCTTGAATTTTAATTTTTTCTGCGTTTGCATTAATAGTTTTATCACGATTATTGCTTTTATTAAGTGAAATAATTAGAATGTCTGTTTATAATTTACATAAATTCAAGGCCGCTTTCCGGTATCGCTGCCCCCGACAGCAAAAGCACCGCCGTTGACGCCAGGATGGCATATTCACTGTGAGTTGTATTAAAAGTTACCGGAATTTCCACTGGCAGAATCTCTGAGCCATCCAATGCTACAAGTCCTCTTTGCAGGCTCACCACTGCCCTATCATTTTCAAGGCTTGAAAATGTAATCGTATCCTTTTGCGAAAGCCCGCAGGTAATAGTCTGATTGCCCTGTGAACTAAGCAAATCGGCTGCCTTTGTGTTGTCCGAGTCTATAATTGCAAAAAAAGACGGAGGAATTACAATCTCGTGTTTTGGTTCTATTTCTTTTCTGAAAAGGGCTATTCCGCTTTTAGTGTGGATATTTTTGATTTTTTTGTTGTCAATTATAACAAAGTCTGGATTCTTCGCTTTCGGCGGGATAATCGAAAAAGTCTCTTCACCAATGTGAATAGCGCAGGAATGAACAAATCTTATCGCACTGAAAAGCGTGTTTATTGTTTCATCGCCGGTTTCATGTCCGCACATTAGAACTATATTCATATTATTAACCATCCTTTTGAAGAGAGGCAGCATCTTTCTTAGTTCCAGCCTTGTTTTTATAAAATAGTATGAATTAAGTACGTTCTGACTTTATTGTTTTTAACCTTTTTATCACCTACCGGTATTTGTTATGCTATCCAATCTTAAGTTAAACATTCTTATTTTTAATAATCATCACTGGCTTTTATTAAAATTGACAAATTTTTGACAGCCCAATAATTATTTTGTGAATAACATTACAAAGTTTTTATTAAATTTATTGTCTAATCACAATAAATTTAGTAAAATAGCATTGATAAAAAAACAACTGGTTATTTTTCATTAACAAAATTCCAATTATTCAAGCCTATCATCTAAAGATAAGAGGTAGTTGCAATTGACTTATTGCGAACTGTTATATTTTACAAGGTATTCCAGCGGCCAAATTCGTCAAGAAGTGCTTAGAACCTGTTCCAGTTTCGAATTGATATATGTAATTGATGGAAGCGGACGTATTTATTTTGACGATAAATGTCAAAAAATAGAGCAAAATGATATAGTAATAATCCCGCCGAACGTGCAGTTCCGTGTAGAATCCGATGGCAGCAGTGAATATTTCATAGCAGGCTATAACAATCCGATTCATCATTCATATCCCCAACCCGTTGTGTTTAAAAATTGCGGAACACATACGGTCAAAATGCTGCTGAAAATTATTTTGTCCGAACTTAACGGCAAAAGATATCAGCGCAGAAAAATGCTGAATCTGCTTTTCAATGAATTAATTATTCTTATTTTGCGGCAGGATATGCCTCATGACCTGAAAAAGAATATAGAAGAAGATAACTTCTTCTTCATCTTGAATTTCTTAAATGCTCAGAGCCAAAACGGCATTTCTATAGAAGACGCCGCGAAGATGTCAGGACTCAGCTATCACAGGTTCAGGCATAAATTTAAAGAAGTTACTGGTATATCGCCCCAGCAGTATATCATCAAAAGGCGAATTCGGTTTGCTAAAAAGCTGCTTCAAACAACATCTTACAGCACCTCTTCAATAGCCAAGGCTTGCGGATTTAATTCGGTTCCTCAATTTATTACCTGTTTCAGCAAACAAGAAGGCATAACTCCAGACAAATACAGAAAACAGTTTAAAAACAAAATGCTAATAAACTCTGTCAAATCTTAAATATTGAACACCCAATTAAAGTGCAAAGAGCTGCCGGACTTCATCCGTCCGGCAGCTCTTATTTCATATAATTCTTGTTTATTACCGTTACCGATTAGAAGTTGTTAAATCATTTCGAGAAGTTTATAATTCCGTTCAATAAACTTCTCTTTTTCTTCCTTACTGAAGTCCCTGTGAGACATAAGCGCAATATCGTAAATCTGCTGGCAAAGCATATTCATGCATTCCTTCTTACTCTCGTCAAAGCGCATATCCATAACCTTTTTTATCAGCGGGTGATCTGGATTCAGAGTTATCACATATTCGTCATCAGGCTTGTATGCGAAGTCTTGCCCGTACAGCCTCACCATATCTGCAAAACGCTTTGACTGCTCTGACAATGTAAGGATAGCCGGGGTGTTTTCGTTTTTGAAATACTCAGCTTTGACCTCAAGCTTGTCCTTGCCGAGGGCCTTTCTAAATATCTCAGACAGAACCTTTACATCATCCTCGTTCGCTGCTTTGCCGCTGACAAGGTCATCAGGGAGTTCCGAGACAACGCTGGAGAATTTAAGCCCTTCCTCTCTCATTTCAAGTTCCTGCGCAAAACGCTGGTCTATTGGGCCCCTAAACTCAACAACTTCTATACCGTTTCTCTTGAACATATCAATATTAACCGACTGCTGAGCCTTGTTGTCGGTATAATAGACTGTCTTTTTATCTTTATCCTTCTGCCCTTCAAGGTATTCAGAAAGCGTCAGATATTTCCCATCAGTCGTCTTGAACAGGATAGTATCTTTCATGCGGTCAAAGAACTTGCTGTCTTTAATGCAGCCAAACTTGATAAGCAGGTTGATATCGTCCCAGTATTTCTGATACTCTTCCCTGTTTTCCTTAAAAATCGAATGGAGCTTATCCGAAACCTTCTTCGATATGAGGTTCGATATCTTAGCGACAGAGCCGTCGTTCTGCAGAAAGCTTCTCGAAACGTTTATCGGGATATCCGGGCAGTCGATAACACCTTTTAGCACCACGAGGAATTCCGGCAGTATCTCCTTGATGTTGTCGGCGACGAAAACCTGATTGTAATAGAGCTTAATCTGACCCATTTCCATAAGGTCAAGATTTTCGCGCAGCCTTGGGAAATAGATTATTCCTTTGAGCTGGAATGGATAGTCGACGTTGAGGTGAATCCAGAAAAGCGGATCCATATAATCGTGGAAAACATCTTTGTAGAATTTTTTGTATTCATCATCAGTGCAGTCTTTCGGATTTTTTAGCCACAGCGGAGAGATATTATTGATAATTTCGGGCTTTTCGTCCTCTTTCTTTTCTTGACATTCGTCGGTAAGCGTTATCTCGTATGATATAAATGAGCAGTATTTGCGCAGTATTTCTCTTATTCTTGCCGTGTCAAGGAACTCCTCGCTGTCCTTTGAAATATGAAGGGTGAGGGTTGTTCCGCGCTCAGTGCGTTCACCTTCACCTATCTGATAATCAGACCCGCCGTCGCAAATCCACTTGACGGGTTTCGCATCCTTTTTGTAAGACAGAGTGTCTAATTCAACATAGTCGGAAACCATGAATACAGAATAGAAACCAAGGCCGAAATGCCCGATTATATTGTTTTTATCCGCTATATCCTTATACTTCTCTATAAAGTCAACGGCGCCGGAAAACGCAACCTGCGCTATATATTTAACTACCTCATCTTCTGTCATACCGATACCGGTATCACTGATTTTGAGAGTACCTTTTTCTTTATTAACCGAAACATCTATATGCATCTTTTCATTTTCTGCTTTTTGGGCTTCCCCGAAGACGACCAATCTCTCAAATTTAAAAATTGCGTCGCTTGCATTGGAAACCGCTTCCCTCAAAAATATATCTTTATCTGAATAAAGCCATTTTTTGATGATTGGGAGCATATTTTCCGCTTTCACAGAAATTTTCCCAGTCTTCATCCATATATCCACTCCTCTGACACAAGTAATCTGAAGCCTAACTTTTTATTATATTTATTTTTTACCTATTGTCAACGAGTGAGGGCTTCTGCAAAGGCTTTTATTCTGTTCTCATAATACTCGGTAACATTTTCTGAAAGGCCCGCTACCCTTTTCACAATAAACCTGTCTAAAAAGCCCATTTTATCAAACTTATAGGCATAACCCAATACATCAAAGGCCACGGCATGTTCAATAAGGGCCTTTGGAAAAACGTTTTTCCTCACAACCTCATTTTCCGCAGCTTTAGGGTCGCCCGCGCTCAAAAACAGTCCGACTTTCTTTGTGAGAAGGGTGTCAAGATGTTCGTTCACATACTTTTTAAGCTGTTTTTGGATTCTTCCAATATAAAGTGAACCGCCCAAAATCACCGTATCGTAATCATTAAGCGGCGGTACACTGCTTTTCATAACGTTGACAATCTTACATTCACCCTTCAACTCTTTCTGAATAAGATAAGCCAACTCTCCGGCACAGCCATACTTCGTTGAGTAAATAATTATAGTTTTCATTTTCAAAACCTCACATTTTAAATTTATTTAACGTGCGAAAAATTACCGATACCTTCTTTACTTGTATTACAGCTATATTAACATATCGGATTATATCAGCGCAATAAAAATAAAATAAACCACCGCGGCAATGCCGCAGTGGTTTATTAGAACATAGCGTAATTTTTCTACATGGCGAGGACGCCTCCAGGAGTTTGCTTGAGAATTAAAATCTGTTCTTCAATCCCATTTGTCACGTTGAAATAATCAATTACGTCGCCAGAAACCTTGTTATCCGCCTTGCCTTTGCATTTAAATTCGTAACACAGCACCTCTTTTACACCGTCCCGCGGAATAAGAGCGAGGGAAACGCTGCTGACTTTTAGGGAAGGGTTGAGCATTGACTGCGCACGTTCTTTAGAAACAGAAATTGCGGGGAAAGTACGGTTTTTATGATTCATTATAAATCCTGTGGCATCATAGGATAAAATCTCACCGTTATCGAGCGCAATGCCGACTTTTATAAGGTCAGGGTAGCAAATGACATTGTCCTGCAGAAAAGCGAAGTTGACTACGCAAATATTGTTATCAGTCAGATTGTATGTCACCTTGAAATTGCCAAGTTTCTTGTCTGATACAAACTGGTTTGCTTTGTTTACAGCCTGTTCATTGCTCAATTTTGATTCTTTTGGCTGACGACTGTCAATAACTCGTACTACCATTCCCCCATTTTTGGATACATAGATGTTTTTGGTCGAGGTTTTGAAGTTATAGGTCGGGAGATTTCCTCCAGTTTCACCGTCATCCTTTAAAGCATTTGGGGAAAGGTTCAGGAAAGACGCCGCAACGTTTTTTGCGTCTTTGCGGCTAACAGCCGGTTTTCCTTTCGTAAACTCCGGCACCTTTTTCAGTACATTGTCAGAAAAAGGGCCGTCATAAATCATCGCCGGCACACCGGACATGTTTTCCTCTATGTTCTGGAACCCAAGCTCTATCGACGAGGCCGGTTTTGTTTTTGTCTCTGCCAAATTCCCGATAGCATAATTTGATTTGTATAACGTGAGTTTGCCATATTGTACGTCGCTGACTAAGTTGTCAAGCTCTTCAGACAACTTATGGGAAGTGCTGAGCAGCATTGAGAGCATTTCCCGGTCTTTATCTGTAAGCTTATTTTGCTCTGTAATTGACCTTGAGAGCGAGTTCGCATAATCGGCTAACTGGGCAATAAACTTTTGCGTTTTATCAAAATTTACATCCGTTATAGAAATCTGTGAAAGGTCGGTCTTAGCCGCCAGTGCCTCAGAGCGTATTTTCCCGGAGAGTACGGCAAGCTGGGTCGTTGTACCGGCATACTGCGCTTTCTGCAGGTCCATTTCGAGGTTCTTCATCTGGTCTGCAAGGTCGCTGAGCGACCTTTGATAAGAATATTCAATATCCATTTTAAGTTTGTATGACATCCATAGTCCGGTAACCGCCAGTCCGACAGCAACGATAAAAGCTGCGCTGCCGAATGTAATCAGCCTAATCAGTGTTCTTCTGCGTTTGATTCTGAACATTCTATTTCCTCCCTAATGCTCTTAGGGATATTTTATCCACATCTTGATATATTATCCTCTCAAAGCCGTTTCTTTCGCAAAAAAATAGGCACATCCGAATTCCTCGGATGTGCCTTTATCAGCAGTGATTAGCAGGCGCCCTTACTTGTCACTACGGCGCCGAATGTTTTTAATATAATCTTCAAATCATTTAAAAGGCTTCGGTTCTGAACATATTTCACATCAAGCTGCACACGTTCTTCATATGTCGTGTTGCTTCTGCCGCAGACCTGCCAAAGACCGGTAAGACCAGGTTTTACTGAAAAATAGGTATCCGCATAGATTCCGTATTTTTTAACCTCGTCTTTTACAATCGGCCTCGGGCCGACAATGCTCATCTGGCCTTTAATAATATTTATCAACTGCGGCAGTTCGTCAAGGCTTGATTTTCTTAGGAATTTGCCTATTTTGGTGATTCTGGGGTCATTTTCAAGCTTGAAATTCTCTTTAAAGTGCTTCATCTGTTCCTTGGTGAAGTACTTCTCAAAGTTGTCAGAGTCAACTACCATTGACCTGAATTTATAAATTTCAATCTCTTCACCCATATAGCCGACTCTCTTATGCTTGTATAAAACCGGTCCCGGTGAAGTCAGTTTGATTATTATACTGATAATCAAGAATACTGGGGATAAAATAATAAGACCTATTACTGACAGCAATATATCGAAAAATCGTTTCAATACATTATATGTATATGAAACATTTGCCTGATTCTGTTTTTGTTGTAATTCTTCATCGTATGATATATAAAACTCCTGTGTTTCCACTGCAGCCCTCTTCTTTCATTATTATCTTTATATGATAAACAAGTACAAGATAAATGCCATTTTAACTGATACCGACAAGTTTGAATTAAACTTTTGGCATCACTCCCGTTAAAATGTTACTGATTTTTTATGAAATTGAAACTAAATTAGTCTTTATTAAGCCGTATACCAAAATAACAGATTAATTATAATACTTTTATCCTGCAAATACAAGAATATTATAAATATTCATCAACTATCAATATATTCCTGCTGTATATAGTTTATCTTAAATTAAGTCTTTTAAACAAATTCAGCAAATTTGTTAATTTATTATGAACTTTTTTAGCACAAAAAAAGGCTGCCCGAACAAGACAACCTTTTTTTGCGCTCCGATGCCATTTTACCGCTGACACGGTGCGGGCTGACCCGCATGGCACCATGAGACGCCCACCCCAGTCCCGCCGAATAATAAACGCACAATATACGGCTCTCATTAATTAAGTCCAATTGATAAATCAGAAAGTCTGCCGCTCCATCAGGCCTGGCCACTGATTATGGCAAGCGGATCGACATTCTTTCCGTTCTTCTGTATTTCAAAGTGCAGGTGCGGTGTTATTGCTATCTCAGCCTCGGCGGTTTCACCGACAGCGCCGATTACATCGCCGACATTGACAGCCTGCCCTTTTTTGACATTGACTTGGCTGGTCAGATTGGCATAAATCGACTTAATGCCATTGCCATGGTCGATAACGATTTCCTGCCCGAACAAGTCATCTGTTTTTACTTCGACAACTTTACCCGAGGCACACGCTTTTACTGGAGTGCCCTCTGCTGCCGCCAAGTCAACTCCGTTATGGGTGCGCCAGTCACCCATAGTTTTGTCATAGGTCAGCTTATCGCCGCTGAATGGTGTTGCAACTGACCCATTGACAGGCATGGTATATACAAGTTTTGTAGTTTTGCTGCTTCGCTCTGTCGCTGAAGAAGCAGAAGAGGAAGACGAACTGGACGATGATGTGGAAGCCGGCACACCGACTACTGTCTTTTCTGTTTGCTGTGCTGAATTGTTATCATCCCAGTTCGGAATACTTGAAGTTATATTCTGCGAAGAGGCTTTATTCCCGGATTTTACATTGTCAAGAACTCCAATTGAATTATTGACTGCTATATAAGCTGCAGTTCCAATAGCCACCAGACATATTGCAAGGGCTATGTAAAAGCCCTTACCATTTACAAATCTTGTGAACTTAGAATTTCCAACTTTAAAATTGCTCATTCTGTGCACCTCCGGAAAATATTTTGACCGGAAATGCATCTTATTATGCAAAAAAAATGCAATTATGGCTTTAATTATATATACATATAATCAAATGATGCCAATAATCACTTAAATATGATTGTATTTTTGCTTCTTAAAGTAAATTTTCGGAATAATCGCTTATCTCGGCACCTTTGTAGTACCACTTAAGAATCTCGCGCCAGTTTTTACCCTGCTGGGCCATATACTGCGCGCCGCGCTGACTCATGCCTACACCGTGACCATTGCCTTTGACTTCAAAATCGAAAGTGCCATCCTTATATGACAGCGTAAAATTAGCCGAGCGCAGGCCAAAAATTGAGCGTATATCCCTGCCTGAAACCTCTTTCCCGCACAGGCGTGCCGAGATAACACCCCCTGCGCCGGAGCGTTTTTCAATCTTAAGGTAATCCGCCGGGTTGCCGCTGAAATCCGCGTCCTTGTCGAAGCCCTTCACCTTTGCCTTAAATTCATCAAGGGTAAGCGCAGTGTGGGATATAAAATCCTCCTGCAACGTGTCACCGGGGCTTGAAACCTCGACAAGGTACGGCAGTTCCTTCCCGAAAACATCTTTACAGTTTTCGGTTATGCCCGAAGACATATTAAAGAATACGGCATCTATAATTTTCCCGTCATAGGTCAGAACTTTTCCGTAAACTTCGCTTACCGCATGCTCTATCTTTTTCTTATTGTTTTCATAGTTCGAGCTCCAGCGTTTTTTCTGCTCCTCCGGCGTAAGATAAGCAATACTCAGCCCTGTCACAATAGTGCCGTTCTCATTTTGATATAGGCAGTATGTCAGAGCCGCAACAGCTTGGGCCTTCAATGCTTCAACATTATACGAAGCAGGCATTTCACCGGCTACAACACCGCAAATAAAGTCAAAGCCCTTTACTGTTTCGTAATTTCCGGTTTTGCCATCTTTAATTTTAAATGTAAAATTGTCCGACTTTATACTTATAGTTTGTGAGGCTGATGCATATGTATTAACATGGTTGTTCACCTTTTTAGCATTTATTAATGAAATCATCGGTATTAGAAGCATTAATAAAAGAAAAATTGCAACCGGGATAATAAAATCTTTCATTTTTCTTTCCCTTTTGCTTGACTATAATATCTAAAAATATTAAAATTGTATTATTAACACCTAAAAATGAAAATTACATTTCTTATTGAAATTTAAAAAATTCATTAATTTTAAAACGAAAGGAGTGCAGCTTTAATGAATGGATATCATGCAAACATACCTGCCGGCTCGTTAAAAAGGCTATGCGATGAATTTAAAAAATATAACCAAATAAGCCCTGAGCTTTTTGATACTTATCATGTAAAGCGCGGCCTTAGAAACTCAGACGGTACCGGAGTTTTGGCTGGTCTTACACGAATCTGCAACGTGCATGGCTACCTTATTAATGAGGGTGAAAAAATGCCAATCGAAGGTGAGCTCATTTACCGCGGAATCAACGTAAAAGAGATCGTGAAAGGATGCCAAAAGGACAACAGGTTTGGTTTTGAGGAAGTAATATGGCTGCTTTTGTTCGGCAGACTCCCAAACAAAGATCAGTTAGAAGCTTTCAACGCAATTTTAGGCGAACTGCGCGAACTGCCGCCGTATTTTACTGAAGACGTCTTAATGAAAGCGCCGTCGCCTAACATTATGAATAAAATGGGCCGCGCTGTGCTTGCACTCTATTCTTATGACGACAACCCTGAAGACACCTCAATTGAAAATGTTCTCAGCCAGTCAATCAAACTGATAGCCAAAATGCCGACCCTCATGGTCCACGCATATCAGGTTAAGCGCAAAAACTTTGATCACGATACAATGTTCTTTCACCCTCTCGAGCCTGCACATTCAACCGCTGAAAGTATTCTCGCCACAATGAGGCCTGACAAGCAATTCACTGATGAGGAAGCTAAACTCCTCGATATCTGCCTCATTCTCCATGCAGAACACGGCGGTGGTAACAACTCAACATTCTCCTGCCGTTGTTTGTCTTCAACTGGAACAGATACATATTCCGCAATCAGCGCGGCAATCGGCAGCCTCAAAGGCCCGCGCCACGGCGGCGCCAACTTAAAAGTCATGGAAATGATGGAATATATAAAGAAAGGCGTCAGCGACTGGGAAGATGATGAGGAGGTAAGCGCCTTTCTTGAGAAACTGCTCAAAAAAGAAGCCGGCGACCGCTCAGGCCTCATATATGGAATGGGACACGCCGTTTACACTATTTCTGATCCGCGCGCAGTTATCCTTAAAGAAAATGCCCGGAAGCTGGCGGAAAAGAAAGGCATGCTTGATGAATTCAAACTTATCGAGTCTGTTGAACGTCTGGCGCCTGCCGCATTTGCCAAGGTTAAAAACAACAACAAGTATATCTGCGCTAATGTGGACCTCTATTCCGGTATGGTGTATAAAATGCTCGGCATGCCACCCGAGCTCTTCACCCCACTGTTTGCAGTGGCACGAATTCCGGGTTGGTGCGCTCATCGCATAGAGGAAATAACAACCGCAAACCGTATTATGCGTCCGGCATATAAGGCAATTTCTCAGCCGCTTGAGTATACTCCGCTCGATCAGAGATAAAATAGCAAAAGCATGGCAGGAAATCTCCTGCCATGCTTTTTAGTTGCCATATGCTTGCAAATTCTTTTCCAATTCTATATAATTAATTTTATTGAACAATTAATAGAATATGCAAAATTATATACGCTAAGTATAATTTTAAATTTTTTATACACTTTTTATCGGAAGTTAAAGCGTACACAATAAGGGGCTGAATGATGTGACGAAAAAATTGAAGAATATGCTGACATTTTCATCGCTGATTTTTATTATAGGTGCGCTTGTCACGATACCGCTCGCCGTTTATCTTATTTTATATGAGATTGACCCAGAGACACATTTCTATTATGATAATGCCAAATTTGTTAACGTTCAAAACTCCGTTTTGCTCATTTCAACTGTCCTTTTAATTCTGCCAGCGTTTTCAAAGCGTACTAAAAAGATGAATTACGAGTGCACGAGAAACTGGGCAACTGCCGTCTGTTCAGTCCTGTTCGCCATAGCCATTTGCATTTCTTCCGCTCATTCTATACTTCAGACTTTTCGCAGGGAGACCGGTGCCGGCGGCTTTATTACAGGGCTTGCGGGATTTCTTGCAGCCATATTCTTCTTCACATTTGCGGACAGCATCTTTAGGAAAAAGCATGCAGACCTGCGTATTTTAGCACTTCTTCCTGTTGTATGGGGCGTTGTCAACCTCATCACGACGTTCATGAGTTTGACCCAGATAGCCAATATTTCCGAATATCTGTATGAGGTCATGCAGATGGTTTTTGCCATATTGTTTCTTTATTATAATGCGAGACTTATCGGCGGTGTGCCAAACGGGCGCGAGCTTCAGGGAGTATTCGCTTATGGGCTGCCCTGCACATTATTCGGGCTGCTCTCTTCGCTTCCCCCGGTTATTGCACATCTGATTAACAATAAGCGCGGCAGCGTATTTGGTCCTTCCGACGCAGTATATATTACAGCCTCTGCCTACATCTTAGTTTTGCTGATATCGTTGTTAAAAGAAGTCCGGCAAAAGAAAGCTGAAGAGCCAAAACCGGAAGTTGAAGATAATAAGGAATAATTAATTAACTCTTAATATGCCAAAAATCTCCCTATTGTATTTACTGAAATACAATAAGGAGATTTTATTTTAAGCCAATATGTTCAGATCCCGCATTCAACGTAATCTTCCCACTTTTCATTATATGCCTTATCGCGTGAAATCTTATATAAAAGATAAGCTACTGCGCCTGATACAGCGAGTAGAATTGTAGCGGCTGCGACGATTGTTCCGATTATTCTTTTTATTTTCATGAGTGCCCACCTCCGCGTGACTTCATTATCACTATAATAAACGAAACATGCAAAATTGTCAATATATGTTTCCTATTCAAAATATACGAAAAGCCCCGTAAAACGGAGCTTCAGACCCAACGGGTTTATATTTCGTATATTAAATTTAATTCACATCACTTGCTGCTGAGAACGAGGCGGGACTTCTTTCTCGCCGCTGCATTCTTATGGAGAATACCCTTCGATACAGCTTTATCTATGGTCCTAATTGCGGCTTTAACGATTTCGTCCTTGTTCTCTGCACCTGTTGCTATGGCGGTGTTAGCTTTCTTAATAGCTGTGTGGAGAGCTGATTTTAAAGCCTTATTACGCAGAGCCCTGGCTGCATTAACCTTGACGCGTTTTTTTGCAGATTTAATGTTTGGCACGGTGACACCTCCTTCTACAGATAACCAGTAATACTTATTTTAACATTTCACAATAAAAAAAGCAACATGTTTTTCAAAAAAGTCGTCTATTTAAAATCAGAGTAAAAATTCCATATGCGGGTATAATATCCATGGCTACAACTGCAGAAGAATGTTTTATGACGTTGGAGGGCAGATTATGTCTTTAATTAGAACGGACTTGGCGCTTGAAGCACATGAAAGTGCAGCGCGTTCGGGCAAACCGGACGGAGTTGTCGTCGAGAAATTCAGCCGCGGTGGAATCAACGTATCAAGGGTAAAAGTCATTGACGAGCGCGGCGAACAGGCTATTGGAAAACCTGTGGGAACATATGTCACCGTTGAAACAGGCAAGCTTGACAATGTTGGGGGCGACGAATACAACGAGGCGGTTGAAGCTGTGGCGGATGAAATAAAGGAAATCTTAAAGAAAGTTGGAAACGGCCTTGTGCTTGTGGCCGGGCTGGGCAACGCTGGCATGACCCCGGATGCACTTGGCCCCCGCTGTGTCAAAAACATACTGGTAACCCGGCACATCGCCGGTGAACTTACAAAAATCGAGGGGCTTGAAAGCCTGCGGGCTGTCGCCGCCATAGCACCGGGGGTACTGGGTCAAACGGGCGTCGAAACAGGTGAAATCATCAAGGCGATAGTGGAGCGTATTCACCCCGCAGCGGTGATTGCCGTCGACGCACTGGCCTCACGAAGAACCTCAAGACTTGGCAACACTATCCAAATCGCCGACACCGGTATCAACCCGGGCTCCGGAATCGGCAATATGCGTTTTGCAATAAATCAGGAAACCCTTGGGGTTCCGGTTATCTCAATCGGCGTGCCCACGGTCGTCGACGCAGCGACGCTTGCCATAGACGTGCTTGAGGGTGCGGGTATCGAAACGCCTCCCAAGGATGAGGAACGGATAAGGGCGTCGATAGACCCGGACGGCGTATCGCTTTTTGTAACACCGCGTATGATCGACCTTATCGTTGAGCATGCTGCATCCCTTGCGGCGCTTGCGATAAACCGCGCGCTGCACCCCGGGGTATCCGTCGAGGATATCAACAAACTTGTCAGCTAAACCAATGTTTAAACTAATCCTGAAAACAAAAGGCCGGACAGTGACTGCGCCGCGCCTTGTCATAAAATAATCGCAGATCGAGGTTTTTATGAGCACCAGGCCCTTTAAACAAAGAAAAAAAACAAGAGTAAAATACTATGAGGCACCGCCTAAAAGCCGGGCGGCTTATTTTTTCGCGTCTTTTTTTATCACCGCATTTTTTCTATTGTCCATTATAGGGCTTTATATCGTAAACAAGAATTCAATGCATGTCGGTTTCGGCATGGACGTGCAGGCTTTTTCAATTTCAGCCACAAGCACGAGGTACGAAGTATCTGTTGTCGGAAAGCGTTTTTCTGTCGATAAAAACAGCATCGCCGCTGCTCATTCTGTGATAGAAAGGCTAAAAACTATAAAACTGGAGAGCGAGCCTGAACCGTTTTATTTCTTTGATGTCCTCAAAGAAGGAATAAAAGCCTCGGAATTTGAACTTCTGAAATACTATGATCCATTAAATCAGGCTGAATAGCAATAGAGCAGCTAAAGCTGCCTGCATTGCTAACTTCGCGGTTTATGATATAATATATATGTTTAAAAACCGGAAAAGGCCTTATATTCCCACTTGAGGTGAGATATTTGCAACAGGATCACATTCGCAATTTTTGCATAATAGCACATATTGACCATGGCAAGTCTACTCTTGCCGACCGAATTATTGAAATGACCAGAGCAGTTCCCCAGCGTGAAATGGAAGAGCAACTGCTTGATAATATGGAACTTGAGCGCGAACGCGGGATAACAATAAAGGCCCGCGCTATAAAACTTAATTATACCGCCAAGAACGGCGAGGAGTATGAGTTCAACCTGATTGATACGCCGGGCCACGTCGATTTTAACTACGAGGTGTCCCGTTCTCTCGCGGCATGCGAGGGGGCTATTCTTGTAGTCGACGCGTCACAGGGCATTGAAGCGCAGACGTTGGCTAATACTTATCTTGCGGTTGACCACGGCCTTGAGGTTTTGCCTGTTATCAACAAGATTGACCTGCCCGCCGCTGACCCTGAGCGTGTTAAAAAGGAGATCGAGGATGTAATCGGCATTGATGCATCAAACGCCCCGCTTATCTCCGCAAAGAATGGTATAAATATTGAAGCCGTACCAGAACTTATCGTCAAAGGTATCCCCGCCCCGAGCGGCGATGAAAACAAACCGCTCAAGGCCTTGATATTCGACTCTTACTATGACAGCTATAAAGGCGTTATAGTATACATCCGCGTAATGGACGGCAAAATCCGCCCCGGCGACCGCATAAAGATGATGTCTACGGGAGCAGAATTTGACGTTGTTGAGGCAGGCTATATGCGTCCTACATGCCTCGAGCCAGCAGATGAGTTAAAAGCCGGGGAAGTCGGATATTTTACGGCAAGCATTAAGAATGTTGCGGATACACGTGTCGGCGATACTGTAACTCTGGCTGAAGGCGGAGCAACTGAGCCTTTGCCCGGATACAAAAAGGTAAACCCGATGGTTTACTGCGGTATTTATCCTGCTGACGGCTCACATTATGAGGATTTGCGCGACGCTTTGGCAAAACTCCAATTAAACGACGCCTCTCTCTCCTTCGAGCCGGAAACATCCGTTGCCCTCGGATTTGGATTCCGTTGCGGCTTCTTAGGGCTTCTACATATGGAGGTCATTCAGGAACGTCTTGAACGGGAATTCAACTTAGACCTTATTACGACCGCGCCAAGCGTATCCTACCGGATAACGCTCACAAACGGCGAGGTCCAGTATATTGATAACCCGACCAACTATCCGTCGGCGGACAAAATTGCAAGTGCAGAAGAGCCGTTTATCAGTGCGCATATCTTAACCCCTGCCGAATATGTCGGCAACATTATGGAGTTATGTCAGGAGCGGCGCGGAATCTACAAAGGTATGACCTACATCGAGTCAACCCGTGTGGATATGAATTATGAACTGCCGCTTAATGAAGTTATCTACGACTTTTTCGACGCGCTAAAGTCCCGCACGCGGGGATACGCTTCCTTCGATTACGAAATACTGGGATACCGGCCCTCAAAGCTTGTAAAACTCGATATCCTCTTAAACGGGGAAGTTGTGGACGCCCTTTCCTTTATTGTGCATGCTGACAAGGCATATGCAAGAGGGCGCAGAATCGCCGAAAAACTCCGCGACAATATCCCGCGCCAGCTTTTTGAAGTGCCTATTCAGGCAGCAATAGGCGGTAAAATCATCGCCCGCGAAACCGTCAAGGCATTGCGCAAGGACGTTCTCGCCAAGTGCTACGGCGGCGATATCACCCGTAAAAAGAAGCTGCTCGAAAAGCAAAAAGAAGGCAAAAAGCGGATGCGCCAGCTCGGAACCGTTGAAGTTCCCCAAGAAGCCTTTATGTCCGTACTCAAACTCGACTAACCGGCTGCGCCGCGGCCGGCTCGCGCCAGGCAAAGCCGAGGGGTAGGTTTGTTATAATTTCAACCTTTCACCTTGCGGACGGTAGTATTCAGCTTGTACTGAGGCAAGCCGCGGCCAATGTCGGCGGCAGATTTCGGACAATTACTTATATAATCATATAGCGCGCGGATGAAATCAGGTGAATAAAATGCGCGGAAGCTCACCGGCTAATACAGTCGGAATCTATATTCATGTGCCATTTTGCGAAAACGGCAAATGCCCGTACTGTGATTTCTATTCTTTAACCTTAACTGAAGAATTAAAAGAGAGATATATAAAAGCGGTGGAGCGGGACTTAAAAAAATGGTCGGTCTCTGCAAAAGGCAGGATTGCCGATACCGTATATTTTGGCGGCGGGACGCCTTCTTTGCTTAAAGAAGACCTGGCCCGCCTGTTTCTTTGTGTGAAAAAATATTTTCAAGTGGCTGATAATGCGGAGGTTACTTTTGAGGCAAATCCGGCGGGTATTGACTTTGACCTGCTCAACGTGCTGCGCAGCGCCGGTTTTAACCGCCTGTCCCTCGGTATGCAGTCGGCGCAGGACAGCGAACTTGCCGCGCTCGGGCGGCGCCACAGGCGAAAAGACGTTGCGGCGGCGGTTGAAAATGCCCACCGGGCGGGCTTTGACAATATCTCTCTTGACCTTATGCTATGTGTGCCAAACCAAACGAAAGAAAGCCTTAAAGAGTCTGTCGATTTTGCCGCCTCGCTTTCACCGCGGCATATTTCGGCGTATCTCCTTAAAATTGAGCCGGGGACACGCTTTTCTGACATCAAGGATTCGCTTAACCTGCCTGATGAAGATACACAGGCGGACATTTATCTCACGGCCTGCGAGCTGCTCGAATCCAAAGGCTTTTTACAGTATGAGATATCGAATTTTGCCAATAAAGGCTTTGAATCAAAACACAATCTTAGGTACTGGGACTGCGGCGAGTATCTGGGGTTTGGCCCTGCGGCTCATTCCTTTTTCAATGGAAAGCGCTTTTATTACACCCGCAGCTTAGAGGACTATATTATTGGTGCAGGCCCGCAGGACGACGGCACCGGCGGGACATTCGAGGAATATGTCATGCTGCGGCTGCGGCTGCGGGATGGAATCAATGAAACTGAATTGAAAAAGCGTTACGGAAAAGACTTTTCCTGCTTTGATACGCAGAAAATATCGTTGCTCGTAAAAAATGGGCTGATACAAAACGAGCATGGGCGGCTTGCTCTGACGAGAAAAGGTTTTCTTGTCAGCAACTCTGTAATCAGTGAACTGCTTTATGGCTGATAATTACTTCATATTATAAACACAAAAAAGCGGCGGCTGTATAAACAGCCGCCTGTTTTTATTGGCAAGGTACCACCGCAGTATTTTGTGAAATCTAAATAATCACGTATTCAGCCGTATCGCTTCTTCTGCAAGCCGCTCGATGTCCTCGATATGTGCGAGCCTTCCCGCTTTTTCTCTCAGCGACGCCGCACCATCAAGCCCTTTCATGTACCACGCCGCATGTTTGCGCGCCTCACGAATGCCCGGATACTCTCCCATCACGCTGCAAAGCAGCTTTATATGCTCGACCATAACCCGCATGCGCTCTTTAACATCAGGATTTGTTTCCACCTTTCCGGTTGAAAGGTATTCTTCTATCTGGCGGAAAATCCACGGTGCGCCGAGAGCGCCGCGCCCCACCATCACAAGGTCAACCCCGGTCTCGTCATACATCTTTTTCGCCGACTCTGGACTTGTCACGTCACCGTTGCCTATCACTGGGATTTTGACCGCCTCTTTGACTTTCCTGATGATTTCAAGGTCAGCATAAGGCCGATACATCTGTTCGCGCGTCCGCCCGTGTATTGTTATTGCCGCAGCACCCGATTCCTCCGCTATATGCGCCATCTCGACGGCGTTTACATGTGCGTCATCCCAACCTTTGCGGATCTTCACCGTAACCGGAACCTTTACCGCCCGGACTACGCTCTCAATGATTTTTCCGGCGAGCAGCGGGTCCTTGAGAAGTGCGCTGCCTCCCCCATTCGACACTATCTTTGGCGCGGGGCAACCCATGTTGATGTCAATTATGTCAGGGCCGTATTCTTCCGATTTAACCGCAGCGGCCGCCATGACCTCTGGGTCATTGCCGAAAAGCTGTATAGCCATCGGCCGCTCTGCGTCAGTTACGCTCAGCAACCGGGCAGTTTTTCTATCCGACATACAGAGCCCTTTCGCGCTGGCCATTTCACCGACTACATAGCATGCACCGAATTGCCGGCAAATTGTCCTGAATGCTGTATCGGCAACCCCAGCCATAGGGGCAAGCGCCGCGTATCCTTTTATATCAACGTTTCCTATTTTCATTTAAAAATCACCTTTTACATATCTGCATTTATATTCTTCCTATATTAAATACCTTTTAATTTTAACTCAAATCGCTTAATATGTAAAAGCCTATTGCCAAATAATAATCAACAAGCATGAGCGCAAAAATACCCTCCGCATTGTTTTTGCTGGCAAAGTTCCGGCGTTTTATTGATTTATGTTACAAAATAATCTATGATACTGTTATAACATTAAATTGATGATACCCATTTGTCAAATTAAAGCTGCATAAATAAAGGGGGATTTTTCGTGGAACGTGAGGACGTTTTGCGTTTTGTAGAAGACAACAACGTGAAATTCATAAGGTTTCAATTCACCGATATCGGCGGCATAATGAAAAATATCGCCATCAACGAAAGTAACATTGAAAACGCTTTGGATGGCACAATTTTCGACGGGTCTTCCATCGAAGGGTTTGCAAGAGTCGGAGAATCGGATATGCTCTTAATTCCAGATCTATCGACGCTGAACATTATACCTTGGAGGTCTCAGCAAGGCAAAGTCGCGCGCTTTATAAGCGATGTTTTCCTGCCGGACGGAAGGCCATTTGACGGCGACCCGAGATATATACTCAAAAAGACGCTCGCAAAAGCCGCCAAAGAGGGTTACACTTTCGATGTCGGTCCGGAATGTGAATTTTTCCTGTTCCATACAGACGATCGTGGCCTGCCGACAACCCAAACGCATGATACGGCAAGCTACTTTGACCTGGCACCTATTGACCTTGGAGAAGACGCGCGCCGCGAGATGTGCCTTGTTCTCGAGGAAATGGGCTTCATTATCGATGCAAGCCACCACGAGGCCGCAGCAGGACAGCATGAAATTGATTTCCGCCACGACGAGGCTCTAAAAACGGCCGACAACATTATGACGTTTAAAATGGTAGTCAAAATTATAGCCCAGAAGCATGGCCTCCACGCTACTTTTATGCCAAAGCCCTTGAGCAACGAGGCTGGCAGCGGCATGCACATCAATATGCAGCTCTTTAAAAACGGTCAAAATGTATTTGCTGATAATACCGACCCTATCGGCATCTCTAAAGAAGCCCGTCACTTTATCGGTGGAATCTTCAAACACATAAACGGCATCACCGCCTTGACTAACCCCCTTGTAAACTCATATAAAAGGCTTATCCCGGGCAACGAAGCGCCAAGCTATACCACATGGTCCCGCAATATCCGCGGTCCGCTTATCCGCATTCCAATAGTGCGCGACGGCAGCGCGAAATTGGAACTTTTAAGCCCCGATGCAGCCTGCAATCCATATCTTGCCCTGTCTGTTCTGCTCGAGGCCGGACTCGAAGGCATAAGGGAAGGCATTGAACCGCCCGCAGAAATTACAGAAAATCCGATGAATATGAGTGCCGAACGTATGAAGGAATTGGGAGTCAAGCGCCTGCCAGAATCCCTCGGCGACGCCCTGAAAGCCTTTGAAGCGGACGAACTTATAAAAAATACCCTCGGCAGCTATACTTTCAGCAGATACCTTAGCATAAAAAGGGCTGAATGGGAAGAATACTGCCGTCAGGTTAACGAGTGGGAACTTGAGCGTTACCTCAGTATCTATTGATTTTTATAAACCGGTTCTTGAGGAGTGATATTTTTGGGCGACGGCGTGCTCGTGGTTTGCAGCCAGCAGAAGCTTGCAAAACAGCTTACGACAATATTGGCTTCAGTACTGCCAGGGTTACATACCATCGCCGATTCAGGCGCCCAGGCCCGCCGCCTTACCAGTCTTACTGAATTTGCGGCGGTTCTAATAGCCGGACGGCTGCATGATGAAACCGCCACAGATTTGGCTTTAGGACTGTCCAGCAACGGGGTTGAGCGGATTGTAATAATTGTCGACCGCGCAGCCCTTGCTGATACCCATGAGTTACTTGACGGAACAGGCGTAACAATACTTTCAAAGCCCTTGACAAAAGACGCTCTTATACAAGCCATAAAGCTTATCTTAAAGGTTGGCAGTGGCAAGGGCGGCATATTTGAAAAGGCAAAGCTTATGCTCGTTCAGCAAAAACACTGGACAGAGCCCCAGGCTCACCGATATATACAAAAGTTGAGCATGGACAAAAGATTGCCGCGGGATGTCACTTCCCAATACGTCATTAGAGCTTTGGAGAGGGAAAAAGAAAAAAAGCTCGAAGAATGAGTCCTTGCTTTTTCAGTAATAGGACGCTAATTTGTAATTCAATTTTTTATCTGTATACAGTATAACAAGATAGCTGCGGCGCTTTATAATGGCAAGAGCAGTGCCTAATTCATACTTTGCGAAACAAAAAAAGCAAGCTGGAGACAGCTTGCTTTTAAAATTAGTGCCGGCACCGACCTATTTTCCCAGGCGGTCGCCCGCCAAGTATCTTCGGCACTGATGAGCTTAACTTCCGTGTTCGGAATGGGAACGGGTGGGTCCTCATCGTCATAGGCACCGGCTATATTCTAATTCTTCTTATTGTCGTTTTTGGTGACCCGTAGCAGATTCGAACTGCTGTTACTGGCGTGAGAGGCCAGTGTCTTAGACCGCTTGACCAACGGGCCAGTTATATCTCTTTCCTCTTCCTTATCCCTGACCCTCGCTCCCACTGAACCTCTGCCATATTTTAATAGTGGTGCACCTCCAGGGACTCGAACCCTGGACCCACTGATTAAGAGTCAGTTGCTCTACCAACTGAGCTAGAGGTGCAGTTCTAAGGGCCTTCAAAACTGAACAAAGTTTAGTATTTACTCTACTGCTTCCGTAGAACTTTTTGAGGTCAAGCCCTCGACATATTAGTATCGGTCAGCTTAACACCTCACGGTGCTTACACCTCCGACCTATCAACCTTGTAGTCTTCAAGGTGTCTTACCATCTTAACGATGTGGGATATCTTATCTTAGGGTCGGTTTCACGCTTAGATGCCTTCAGCGTTTATCCGTTCCGCACTTAGCTACTCAGCTGTGCCACTGGCGTGACAACTGATGCACCAGCGGTGCGTCCATCCCGGTCCTCTCGTACTAAGGACAGCTCCCTTCAAATATCCTACGCCCGCGACAGATAGGGACCGAACTGTCTCACGACGTTCTGAACCCAGCTCGCGTACCACTTTAATCGGCGAACAGCCGAACCCTTGGGACCGAATTCAGCCCCAGGATGTGATGAGCCGACATCGAGGTGCCAAACCTCCCCGTCGATGTGGACTCTTGGGGGAGATCAGCCTGTTATCCCCAGGGTAGCTTTTATCCGTTGAGCGACGGCATTTCCACTCACTACCGCCGGATCACTAACTCCTACTTTCGTACCTGCTCGGCCCGTCGGCCTCGCAGTCAGGCTGGCTTTTGCGTTTACACTCTCTCGCACGATTTCCGTCCGTGCTGAGCCAACCTTTGAGCGCCTCCGTTACTCTTTAGGAGGCGACCGCCCCAGTCAAACTGCCCACCTGACAGTGTCCCTCTCCCGGATTCACGGAAGCAGGTTAGAATTTCGGTACCTCAAGAGTGGTATCCCAACGGCGACTCCTCCAAGGCTGGCGCCCTGGATTCCCAGTCTCCCACCTATCCTGTACATGAAGTGCCAAAATCCAATATCAGGCTACAGTAAAGCTCCATGGGGTCTTTCCGTCTAATCGCGGGTAGCTGGCATCTTCACCAGCACTACAATTTCGCCGGGCGGGTTGTTGAGACAGTGCCCAGATCGTTACACCATTCGTGCGGGTCAGAACTTACCTGACAAGGAATTTCGCTACCTTAGGACCGTTATAGTTACGGCCGCCGTTTACCGGGGCTTCGGTTCGAAGCTCTCACTCCTCCCCTTAACCTTCCGGCACCGGGCAGGTGTCAGCCCCTATACTTCATCTTTCGATTTAGCAGAGACCTGTGTTTTTGCTAAACAGTCGCCTGGGCCTATTCTCTGCGGCTCTGGTTTCCCAGAGCACCCCTTCTCCCTAGGTTACGGGGTCAACTTGCCGAGTTCCTTAACAAACCCTTATCCCGTTGGCCTTAGAGTCCTCCTCCTGTCTACCTGTGTCGGTTTGCGGTACGGGCGCCTAGTCAATACACAAGGCTTTTCTCGCCTCATTCCATCCACACTTCGCTACTCTAATTTCGCTCCCTTTCGCCCAGCTCTACCATCGGCTGGGTTGTGGACTTCCTGAGTGTCCCCTTGCTTAACAACTTCGGCGGCTACTGATTATCAACAGTATGTGCATCGGCTACGCCTTTCGGCCTCACCTTAGCTCCCGGCTTACTTGGAGCGGACGAACCTTCCTCCAAAATCCTTAGACTTCCGGCCATTATGATTCTCACATAATTCGCGCTACTCATTCCGGCATTCTCACTTCTATATGGTCCACCAGCGCTCTCGCTCTGGCTTCACCCCATATACAACGCTCCCCTACCAAACAGTTTCCCGTTTCCCAAGCTTCGGTTGTATGCTTAGCCCCGTTACATTTTCGGCGCAGAACCACTCGACCAGTGAGCTATTACGCACTCTTTTAATGTATGGCTGCTTCTAAGCCAACATCCTGGTTGTCTGGGCAATTCCACATCCTTCTCCACTTAGCATACATTTGGGACCTTAGCTGTGGGTCTGGGCTGTTCCCCTCTCGACTGCGAAACTTATCTCACGCAGTCTGACTCCTGTGCATCAATTATCCGGCATTCAGAGTTTGATAGGCTTCGGTAGTCTCTCGACCCCTAGGCCATTCAGTGCTTTACCTCCGGTAATCTAACACAAGGCTAGCCCTAAAGCTATTTCGGGGAGAACCAGCTATCTCCGGGTTCGATTGGAATTTCTCCGCTATCCACACCTCATTCGCCATCTTTTCAACGAGGGTCGATTCGGGCCTCCATGGAGTTTTACCTCCACTTCACCCTGGACATGGATAGGTCACCCGGTTTCGGGCCCTATGAATGCAACTTCTCGCCCTTTTCAGACTCGGTTTCCCTTCGGCTTCAGACCTGAGGCCCTTAACCTCGCTGCATCCATACGCTCGCCGGACCGTTCTACAAAAAGTACCACATCGCACGTTGACGTGCTTTGTGTGCTTGTAAACACAAGGTTTCAGGTTCTCTTTCACTCCCCTCCCGGGGTGCTTTTCACCTTTCCTTCACAGTACTTTGCGCTATCGGTCACTGGGTAGTATTTTGGCTTGGAGGGTGGTCCCCCCTGCTTCCCACCGGATTCCTCGTGTCCGGTAGTACTCTGGATCCAGTCCCCGTCGCACTCCTTTTCGCTTACAGGGCTCTCACCTTCTCTGGCTGGCCTTCCCATGCCATTCAGCTAAGGATTGCTCCTTTTGGACTGTCCACAACCCCATAGGTATTTCTACCTATGGTTTGGCCTTCCTCCGCGTTCGCTCGCCACTACTTACGGAATCTCGTTTGATTACTTTTCCTCGCCCTACTTAGATGTTTCAGTTCGGGCGGTTCCCCCCGTATACCTATGTATTCAGTATACGGTGACAGGACTCTCTCCTGCCGGGTTACCCCATTCGGACATCCGTGGATCACTGCCTGCTTTCGGCTCCCCGCGGCTTTTCGCAGATCGCTGCGTCCTTCTTCGGCTCCCAGTGCCAAGGCATCCACCTTGCGCTCTTTGTAGCTTGACCGTATTATGCTCGTTCTACTCAGCGTAAATCGTAGCGGCAGGTTACCCTGCCTTACCCTCGAAACTTTCTCAGTTCCGTCTTTGATTTACCCTTCTGCAGTAGACTTTACTTCACTTTGTTCAGTTTTCAAGGTCCTTATTTATCCTCCATGCTCCATTGAACACTTCGGACTGGTGGGCTCAAGTGGACTCGAACCACCGACCTTGCGCTTATCAGGCGCACGCTCTAACCACCTGAGCTATGAGCCCATGTGCTCCGAGCTGCCGGTTCTCTTCGTCCGTGGCCCGGTCTCTTTGTCTTCAGCTGCTCTTCGCAACTGCTGGTGGAGATGAGGAGGCTCGAACTCCTGACCCCCTGCGTGCAAGGCAGGTGCTCTCCCAGCTGAGCTACACCCCCATAACATACCGGGGCCATCTATTCTTGCTTCTCACCTTTCCCTGAAGGTCCATTATGGGACCCTCAAAATTAAACAACGTCCTAAACCAAGAACTCCTCGCTGACTCCTTAGAAAGGAGGTGATCCAGCCGCACCTTCCGATACGGCTACCTTGTTACGACTTCACCCCAATCACCGATCCCACCTTCGGCGCCGCGCTCCTTTCGGTTACGCAAACGACTTCGGGTGTTTCCGGCTCTCATGGTGTGACGGGCGGTGTGTACAAGGCCCGGGAACGTATTCACCGCGGCATGCTGATCCGCGATTACTAGCAATTCCGTCTTCATGCAGGCGGGTTGCAGCCTGCAATCTGAACTGGGACCGCTTTTGGGGATTCGCTCCACCTCGCGGTATTGCTTCCCTTTGTTGGCGGCCATTGTAGTACGTGTGTAGCCCAGGTCATAAGGGGCATGATGATTTGACGTCATCCCCACCTTCCTCCGTTTTATCAACGGCAGTCTTAATAGAGTGCTCTTGCGTAGCAACTATTAACAAGGGTTGCGCTCGTTGCGGGACTTAACCCAACATCTCACGACACGAGCTGACGACAACCATGCACCACCTGTCTCACCGCTCCCCGAAGGGCACTCCAGAATCTCTTCCGGATTCGGTGGATGTCAAGACCTGGTAAGGTTCTTCGCGTTGCTTCGAATTAAACCACATACTCCACTGCTTGTGCGGGCCCCCGTCAATTCCTTTGAGTTTCAACCTTGCGGCCGTACTCCCCAGGTGGATTGCTTATTGTGTTAACTCCGGCACGGATGGGGTCAGTCCACCCACACCTAGCAATCATCGTTTACAGCATGGACTACCAGGGTATCTAATCCTGTTTGCTCCCCATGCTTTCGTGCCTCAGCGTCAGTTAAGGCCCAGCAGGCCGCCTTCGCCACTGGTGTTCCTCCCGATATCTACGCATTTCACCGCTACACCGGGAATTCCGCCTGCCTCTACCTCACTCAAGATCGCCAGTTTTGAATGCAACCTCTGAGTTAAGCCCAGAGATTTCACATCCAACTTGACAACCCGCCTACGCACCCTTTACACCCAGTAATTCCGGACAACGCTCGCCACCTACGTATTACCGCGGCTGCTGGCACGTAGTTAGCCGTGGCTTCCTCTTTCGGTACCGTCACTTCCTTCGTCCCGAAAGACAGAGGTTTACAATCCGAAGACCTTCTTCCCTCACGCGGCGTCGCTGCATCAGAGTTTCCTCCATTGTGCAATATCCCCCACTGCTGCCTCCCGTAGGAGTCTGGGCCGTGTCTCAGTCCCAATGTGGCCGTACAACCTCTCAGTCCGGCTACCGATCGCAGGCTTGGTGGGCCATTACCTCACCAACTACCTAATCGGACGCGAGCCCATCCTTGAGTGGATTTCTCCTTTGGTACATCGGAGATGCCTCCAACGTACATTATGCGGTATTACCGTCCGTTTCCAGACGCTATCCCCCGCTCAAGGGCAGGTTGCTCACGCGTTACTCACCCGTCCGCCGCTAAGATAGAACCGAAGTACTATCTCCGCTCGACTTGCATGTGTTAGGCGCGCCGCCAGCGTTCGTCCTGAGCCAGGATCAAACTCTCTAATATATCGTTCTTTATCAGCTTTCGCTGGTAATGACTCTATCAGAGCTTCTCTCGCTCTTACGAATCACTCGCTGCTCGGACATCTCTCTATGTCCGCCGCAATCTACTCAAATTCATTTCAAGGGTTCTTGATTCTCAAGACGTTGTTTAATTTTCAAGGTCCCATCTGCCTTAGCGGCAGTAATTGAAAGTATATCATACCATATTCCGCTTGTCAAGTACCTTGTTGTCGTTTCTTCGCGGTTTTTGCCTCGCTCTCTTTGAGGCGCGGCGCTTAGTATATCATACTCGAAACCGTTTGTCAACACCTTTTTTCTGTGTCTTCTCGCGGTTTCTCCACCGCCCGTTTTTCCGCGGCGGGATATTTATTATATCTTATCCCGCTTCGTTTGTCAATACACAATTTCTTGCCATCTTCTCGTCTCTTCCCTGCTATTCCGCAGGACGTTCAGTCTATCATATCAAACTGAACTTTGCAAGCGGCAAATTGTGTATCCTCTTGTGAGGTGTGCGCCCTAAGTTTAGGCCCTATCAGGCCCGCTCTCCCGAGCGCTCATTTATCATATCAAAATCATTCCCCACTGTCAACAGTTTTTAATATTTCTTTAACTTTTATCTTGATATATAAATATACTATCAGATTTTTATATAGTGCAAATAGACATGGATAATTTAGCCCCAGATGGAAAAGATTATTTCTATAAGGGGGATAAACTATGAAAAGTAGAATAATGACACTTAGGCTCAATATTATTAAAACCGCTTTTGCTTTGGTATTAGTATCAATTGCCTTTATGGTTTTCTCTTTTATATCTAAATCAATTGAAACAAAATCCGTACAGACACTTTCAAGTTATGGCTCAACCGGCAACGAGGTGGTACAAATTCAGACAAGGCTTAAAAACTGGGGATACTACTTTGGAGATATCGACGGAATCTTTGGACCATTAACACAATCCGCCGTCATTTCATTCCAGCGTAAAAATGGGCTTACCCCTGACGGTATTGTCGGCCCGGCAACACTTCGCGCCCTCGGGCTGCCGGCCGGAAACAGCAGCTATGGAAATTACAGCAGCAGCGACTATTATCTGCTCGCGCGGCTTATATCGGCCGAAGCCCGCGGAGAACCATACGTGGGACAGGTTGCAGTCGGGGCCGTTGTGTTAAACCGCGTAGAGCACCCGTCTTTCCCTAATACAATAGCCGGGGTCATCTATCAGCCTGGGGCCTTCACCTGCCTTCAAGACGGGCAATTCAATCAGCCCGTTGTCGAATCCGCATATAGGGCGGCGCAGGATGCTCTAAATGGTTGGGACCCATCAAACGGCTCGATATATTACTACAACCCCGCTACTGCCACGAGTGCATGGATCTGGTCGCGACCGGTTCTTCTGAGAATCGGCAACCATGTATTCTGCAAATAAAAAAACGCCCATCCTAAAATGGTTGGGCGTTTAATTTATTATCAGCCAACTTCCTGTATTGATTTTACCCTGTAGTTGCCCCGTGTTCTTGAAAGTACGATTTTCACGGTTTTTTCGGTGGCCTTCTTGGAGGAAGCGGTATCGTCCTCTTGCCCCCAGTTCTGGCCCTCCTTGTAATCAACGGTAAGCGTTACAGAATTAAAGTTCCTCGAAATATTCTTGACATCGGGTATGTAATATGAAGTAACGGCAATCAGCGGAATATAATAGCACTGCCCTTTTCGATTATACTCATATGTAAAATCCCCGTTTGAAAATGACATGAATTTGGGGTTTACAATACCGAAGTATTTCTTTAAATTGGCCTCCACATCCTTAAGAGGGAGTATCTCTCGACCGTCCGCAGTGGACGCATAGGCGCCGTTCTTTTCATTCTCGTCGAGCGAAGCCCAGATTGCCGTTTCAATCTCCCACTCCTGGTCTGCTTCAGATATATCATTAAATGGTTTGGGGTCAAACATTACGACAGGCTCAAGATATTTTTCAAAGTATGCCTCATCCTCTTCTAGCCCGACGAAATTCTTTATATATGCCACTCCTGCTTTGACCGCGAAAAACATTATAAAACAAAAACCAGCCAGTGCTAAAACCAATATCCCTGCGCCGAGAGCAGCCGTTGCATTTCTCTTGCGCCTATGTGCCTTTATTCTCGCTTCATTATCCTGGCTTTTTTCGTCCGTCATTTTTACCTCCATGACACTTCAGCTTGCAGCATTAAGCCCATTCTGACGAGCCGAATTCATATGAAAATATTTTTTCATCTTACCTGTCCGGAACCGATTATCTGATATTTAACGGTTGTAAGCTCATCGAGACCCATCGGGCCGCGCGCATGAAGCTTCTGCGTCGAAATGCCGATTTCGGCGCCAAAACCAAACTCGTTTCCATCGGTAAACCTTGTCGACGCATTTACATATACTGCGGCGGCGTCGACTTCCCGCAGGAATTTCTGAGAATTCGCAAAGCTGTCGGTGACAATAGCCTCGCTGTGCCTTGTTCCGTATTTATTTATATGCGCAATCGCTTCGTCTGTACTGCTGACGGTTTTTACAGCGAGAATATAGTCGTTGTATTCTGTCTCCCAATCCTCTTCTGTCGCCGGAACGACGCTGTTGCCCAGAATCTCTCTTGTAAGCTCGTCGCCCCGCAGCTCCACATGCTTTTTATCCAGCATTTCCTTTGCTCTCGGCAGGAATTCCCGCGCGATATTCTTATGAACAAGCAATGTTTCCGCCGCATTGCAAACGGAGGGGCGCGATGTTTTGGCGTTGAAAATGATATTTACCGCCATATCAATATCCGCCGATTCATCTACATAAACATGGCAGTTTCCCGCTCCCGTTTCAATGACAGGAACTGTTGAATTCTCAACCACCGAACGGATAAGCCCTCTGCCCCCGCGCGGAATCAAAACGTCGATATATTTGTTAAGTTTCATCATCTTCTGCGCGGTTTCATGGGACGTATCTTCTAAAACTTGAACGCAGTCTTCAGGCAGTCCGGCTTTGGCAATGGCTTTGCGCATTATACGGGCAAGCTCAAGGTTTGAGCGCAGCGCATCACGACCGCCCCGAAGCAGGCATGCGTTCCCTGACTTGAGGCAAAGCGCCGCCGCGTCTACCGTTACATTCGGGCGCGCTTCATATATTATACCGATAACGCCGAGCGGTACCCTGACCTTTTGTATCTTAAGCCCGTTGGGGCGCTGCCAACCGCCGTCAGATTTGCCCACCGGGTCTTCCAGCAATGCGACCTTCCTGACGCCGTCGGCAATGCCTTTTATGCGCTCTTCCGTCAAAGTGAGCCGGTCAATCATAGAAGCCCTGGTTCCGGCATTTTTCGCTGCTTTTACATCTTCCTCATTCGCCGACAAAATGCTGCCCGCAGACTCGATAAGTGCGTCCGCAATATATTCAAGAGCCATATTCTTTTTCGCCGTACCCGCAGACGCGAGAACCCGCGACGCCACAAGAGCGCGGCTGCCCATCTCTTCAAGATTCATTGTAAAGCCCCCTGTCATCAGTTCAGATTATATGCACACCTACACATATTATTGCCATAAAAGAAGCAGACTACTGCTGGTTTTTCTCAGTGCTTTGCATGAAAGATAGTGCCGACACTTTTGCCTTCAAACAAATCATATAGTTTCTGAGGGTCTGAACCGTCCATTATAACCATGTCTATGCCGGCTTCCGTTGCTATCTGTGCCGCTTCAATCTTAGTCACCATACCGCCTGTTCCGAGGCTTGAACCTGCACCGCCTGCAAGCGAACGTATATAGTCGTCTATTTTATCTACACATGGGATAAGCTTTGCATCTGGATTCTTATGGGGGTCGCTGTCATACAGGCCCTCGATATCACTCAGCAGAATCAGCACATCTGCCTCTATGAGCGTTGCAACCACCGCTGAAAGCGTATCGTTGCCGCCGAAAGCTATATCGTCACATTCAATTTCCTCGACAGCCACTGAGTCGTTTTCATTGACTATCGGCACTGCGCCGAGTTTCAGCAAGGTATTAAATGTGTTGATAAGGTTCACGCGCGTATTATCGCGGTCAGTTATGATGCGCGTCATCAGTATTTGCGCGGTGATATGGCCATATTCACCAAAAAGTTTGTCATAAAGATACATTAATTCGCACTGCCCGATGGCCGCCGCAGCCTGTTTCATGCGGGTCTCCTTTGGCCGCTCTTTGAGCTTTAACCTTGCTGTTCCGACACCGATAGCGCCGGAAGTGACAAGCACAATCTCTTTTCCCTCGTTTTTAAAGTCGGACAGTACACGAACAAGTTGGGAAATTCGTCTTATGTTTAGTTTTCCGTTTGGGTATGTAAGCGTTGAAGTGCCAACTTTCACAACAATACGCTTGGCGTTTTTTATCAATCTATTCACTCGCCTTCCAAAGTCTGCGCGTTTTTATAATCACAGTATTTATTATATCAAACATAAGGCCGCAGTGTAAACAGAGATGAATATTTATGCGACATTTGTTGACATTTTAGGTAGTGGCGGACAGAACAATTCCATCCGCCGCTTAAATTATTTGTTGCGAGTTTCTAAGCCTGTGCTCAGAACCGTGCTGTTTCTACTGATAGGCCGCATCGACCTCATTTCAGGCATGAAATCTTTCTGCGCCCGCTTTGACTCGGCGATATACAGGTTTCTTTCTTTCTTTTTATATAAGTCAGGAATGTTTTTTAAAATATTAAATTTCATATTTCACACCCCTGTTTTGTAACTTGAAGGGAATTTCCCTTCCAAATCATATTATTTGCAGTCGTAAAGCAAAATAATATTGATTACAAATTGCGCATATATAACAACTATGTTTCAAATTGTTTTGAAAATTTGGTTGATTATACAGCTAACTTATGATATCCTTATTGTGGAACCTTGAAAATTGCAAATCACGTTAATTCACCGGCAGAAATAAGAGGTTGAATAGATGAGTGACCAAAACAGCGCTTTGAGGACTGTCGTTTTCGTCGATTATGAATCGTGGTTTTATGGACTGCATAATCAATTTAATGCGGAAACGGATGTCACAGGCTGGTTTAAAAACCTTAAAACAAAAGGGTTAATTGATGATATTTATATTTTCGGTGATTTTGAAAACAATAAAATGATCGCACAGGACAGGTTAAAACTGCGTACCCTGACAAGCAATATCATAGACTGTGCAAATTTAGAGAGTAAAAAGGACTACACCGATTTTATAATTCTGGACCGAATTTATCAGACAGTTATAAGAAATGATTTGATTCAGCAATATATCATATTCTCGGGTGACGGCCATTTTTCAAATGTGGCCGCTTTCCTTAAAAATTTTAAAGACAAAGTTGTCGGTATTTACGCAGTTGCCGGAACACTGAGTACACAACTGAGAAATTCGGCAAGCTGGGTTGAAATAGTATACCCTACCGGCATAAAAGATGAGACGTCACAAGTCAACAAACAAATTGACATCAATGTTGAAAAAGATGAAAACTATTGCAGGGATCTAATTATCAACTATATACGAGAAAATGAGGTTAGTCCGACATTTATACCGACATTTACAAACACTGTTGCAAATGTCAGCGCCAACAACAATGTCAGCAAAGATACCATAGCCAACACATTAAAAAAACTGATTGAAGAAGAAATTGTTTTACAGCGTTTGCAGAAAACATATTGCGGTAAAATTTTGAAGGGTCTATCCCTTAATAAACACGTTTCAATTTAATTTTAATGAAAATGCCAGCATGAATTGGCGTGATTTGCATAATGGTTCCGCTAAAATTTTACCCCGCATAGAAGACTATGCGGGGTATTTCTTTTATTTATTTTCTTTTTCACTGCATTTTTTGCACAGCCCATAAAATACAACACGATGGTCCTTTATTTTAAAGCCTGTTTTTTCTTCTATTGTTTTTTCAAGCGAATCGAGAAGGTCTTCCTCGAAATCGATGATAGCGCCGCACTCACTGCAAATCAGATGATGATGTGCATGCTCGTCGCTGTCGCTCAACTCATAGAAGGACGGAGAGTCATCAGATGTATAGACCTTCTTGACAACGCCTTGTTCCTCGAGTATTCGCAGATTGCGGTAGATTGTCGGAATACTTATTTGCTCGTCATGTTTTTTTATGCTGTTATATATTTCTTCAACGTTCATATGACGCCCGTTGCTGCTTTTTATACAGTCGAGTATCAATCTTTTTTGTTTTGTGTTTCTTGTTTCTTTATTCTGAGTATTCATAATAACCTCCGTACGCCGCATGCGCGCCATATGATAATATGGGAAATGCCGCTGCCCGAAAGGGCGGCAGCATTTATTCAAACTTATTGACGGATAAAATAGAGCAGTGACATCTTCCGCCACAGGATTAGCCCTATTTTATAATCCGAAAAGCCTCCCCACATTATAAATTAGAAAGCTTATAATCCAAGCGGCTGAAAAGTCAATTGCAAGCGTCCCTGCGGTCCATTTCAATGAATTGAATTCTTTTTTCATTGTTGCAATGGCCGAAATGCAGGGAGTATAAAGCAATACAAATACCATAAATGCATATGCAGTAAGCGGAGTGAATAGCTGGGATACCGCTGCTTGAAGCTCGGCAGCGCTGCCAGGTGCTCCGGACAGCACCGAGAACGTTGAGACAACCATCTCTTTTGCGGCAAGGCCACTCAGAAGAGCCGTAACGGCTTTCCAGTTGCCGAAGCCGAGCGGTATAAATATCGGGGCCAAAAAACGGCCTATATAAGCTATTATACTATTTTCCGGATTTTCTGTGAGTGAAAGTGTCGGTGTAAACGACTGCAGGAACCATAGAATTACAGAAGCGGTGAACAGAACCGTACCGGCTTTTATGATAAACCCTTTGACCTTTTCCCATGTGTGCATTAAAAGGTTGCGCGCGTTGGGCAAACGGTAAGGCGGAAGCTCCATGATGAACGGAGCGTTGCTCTTTTTGAAAACCGTCTTGTTCAGAATAAAAGCCACGAGCACTGCGACAACAATGCCGAGAACATAGATTGAAAAAACTACAGCACCCTGATATTTTCTGAAAAACAATCCCGCCAACAACGCATAAAGGGGAAGTCGGGCGCTGCACGAGACGAATGACGTAAGCAAAACGGTCATGCGCCGGTCTTTCTCCGTCGGGAGTATCCTACAGGCCATCACAGCCGGGACAGTGCAACCGAATCCCATGATAAGCGGGATAAACGAGCTTCCCGAAAGGCCCATCGAAGCAAAGACCCTGTCCATCATTATAGCCGCTCGGGCCATATAACCGCTGTCCTCAAGTGCAGACATCAAAAAGAAGAGAACTGCTATCTGCGGCAAGAATGAAATAACCGTCCCGATACCGGGAATAATGCCGCCGCAGATAATTGAAATCAACGGCTGCGGGACATTTATCGACTCAAGCCCACTGCTTATCGCACCGGAAAGCAGCGTATTGAGCAGATAGTCAATACCATCCGAAACTTTCGTCACAGCGTTACCGAAAGTTATAAAGAAAACTAAAAACATTATAACAAAAAATATAGGAAATGCCAAATATTTATTTAAAACAAATCTGTCGATTTTGCTTGTTGTCTCATTAAGCGCATCATGCTTAGTGCTTATGACACAGTTTGCGATGATATTGTCTATAAAATGATATCGAAATTCGCCTGATTTGCACTTAGTGCAATTGCTGCAACCTAAGCAGAACGGCTCAATTTTTATCTCTTTATTTTTAAACTTATCTATCGTATTAAAGAGTTCATCAATTCCGGTTCCTTTTGATGCTGAAATGCCGACAACAGGAACGCCAAGCATTCTGGACAACTTATCCATATCAATTTTAACGCCGCTTTTATTTACCTCGTCCATCATATTCAGCGTTATTATCAAAGGAATACCGGATTCACGAAGCTGGAGCGTGAAATAAAGATTGCGCCGAAGATTGGTGGCGTCGAGAATATTTATTATTAAATCGGGCTTTCCGTTAAAAATGTAATCCCTCGCAACTTTTTGTTCAATTGTATCCGCGTCCAGCGTGTAGATGCCGGGAAGGTCCACGATTGTATGCCGCTCCCCGTTTATGTTGACAAACCCCTCTTTTTTCTCAACAGTAACCCCCGGCCAGTTGCCGACATGCTGTTTGCTGCCGGTCAGTGCATTGAACAGCGAAGTCTTTCCGCTGTTAGGGTTCCCTGCAAGTACCAGTTTCATAAATTACCTCTTTTCTCAACCGTATGGCTTATTTAAACCAATTATATGGCGTATATTTTAAGCGGGTTCGCAATTTCATTCTTAGAATAAATATGCCAAATTCGCAATGCGAATCTGGCTTTTTATACGGCTTCCGCCAACTTTGTCATATTTGGTTTTACCTCGTCTGCACATTCGACCTCAAGAGCAGATAAATCCTTGCTCCTCAGTGCTACTTTATAGTCTCCTACCTTGACAACCAGCGGCTCTCCAAGCGGCGCCGCACGGTCTATATATATAAGTGTATCGGGTGTAATGCCCATGTCGATAAGCTGCTTGCCGGCTTCATTATTATAATCAACCGCCTTTACAATAAAGGCATGCCCGGGTTTAAACAGGTTAGCGCTCTTTTTAATTTTCTCAGCATTTCGCCTCATGCTGCCACCCTCTTTACACACTATTGATAACGATTATCATTATAATATATGCTCTTCAAAATTGCAATAGTACTGACGCCGAATTGTAAATAAAATTTATTTTCAGCATTTTGTTAAAAGAAGCGTATAATATTGTACGATTTGTGTGCATTAATACAAAGCAATAAACCAGGCGAAAAAACTTTTAAATATATTTTTACAATAAAAAGCGGCTGCCGAAAACGAGCGTTTTCGACAGCCGCAGCCGCAAAAAATTAATGGTTTTTCAAATACGCAATCCAATTCGCATAACCCGCTTTGTTGAGATGGAACCCATCCCAGCTTAAATCTGAAAGAAGCGTGCCGTCAGAATCTTTCAGTGCATACGCGACGTCGCAGTAGTTGACACCCTTATTTGCGCATAGCTCCTTAATGGCGGCGTTGAAGCTTTCTATCCTCTTATTGGTCAATTTCGTAGACTTCGCTTCATATTTCGCGGTTACCGGCAATATCGATTCCAGATAGATTTTTGAATTTGGGCTGCTGCTCTTTATCTTGTCTACGAGCTTTTCGTAATATGACTGGAACTTTTTTGCCGAAATGCCCTGAACAATATCGTTTGAACCGAGCATTATGTATATGCTCTTTGGTTTTTTAGCCGCGACAAAATCGGCAGCGGTCTGGCTTTTACCTTCTATGGTTATTTCCTTATATAAAGCCGAACTGGCAGTCATTCCGGTTGTATAGAAAATCCTTCCGGAGTCTATACCGCCGTATATAGACAGCCCGTCCGTCAGGCTATCGCCGATAAATACTGCCTTGCTAAGGTCAACAGGAGTATTGCTTTCACTTGAAGTTGAGCTGGATGAAGCTGAGGGCTTGGATACCTCAGAGGATGAGGGGGATGAGGGGGATGATGAAGATACAGCCTGTGAAGATTCATTCGGCTGTGTAAGTTCATCATTCTGTATATATTCGTCAGTCTGTGATGACACTGTGGACGACGCCCCACTTGATGCCTCGGAATTGCTCGCTATTAACATAATAGGCGCCTTTTTATATAAAGCAAAAATTGATACAATAACTGCACATCCGAGCAATACGGTAACAAAAGTAAGCAGCCCATTACCCTTCAGCCCACGATGTTTGTTTTGCCTATTTTTGCTCATATAACCATCCTTCCTCTCAGCTTAGTATTGGCCCGGCTGCCCGCTGTTCACCCTAATGTATTGCGGGAAAAACGACCTTCCTGCTTTTCTTATCCCAAAGTTCATATTTCGTGGCCATTACATTTACATAATTGCTGTTGAATTTTATCACTATACTTAGAGTATTCAACATTTTCAACATAGTTTTCAACAACACTAGGCCCGCTCATTTGCTTAACAAAAAGGGAATCTTGTAAATATAAGGAACTGCTAAAGGGGCGCATTTTGTTGATTTTTTGATAAACCGTGTGGTTTACATAAGAACAAAAACCTGTGGTTTTGCACAATTTTTTTACGCTGCGTTTAAAGGTTTTCATATTTATATTCATTAGTAAAAAAGCAGCTTGCTTTAAAATAATTTTAACACAGTTCTGCGAAAAAATCAGCGATGATAATCACATACTTATGATAAGTTATAGGCTCAATATGCAGGCAGGCAGCCCTCATAAGGCTGCCTGCAACAGAATTATGAAAGGCTCTTTGTATCTATTTTTTCTTTAACCATATCAAGGAAAGCGTCGAGGGACATTGAGCCTTTGTCACCCTCGCTGCGCGCACGCACAGCAACTGAACCGCTCTCAACTTCCTTGTCACCCAAAACGAGCATAAAGGGTATCTTTTGAAGCTGAGCCTCGCGGATGCGGTAACCAATTTTCTCGTTGCGGTCGTCAACTTCAACGCGGATACCCGCCGCTTTCAGCGTATCGCAGACTTTATAAGCATATTCGTTGTGGCGGTCGGCTATCGGCAGAACCTTAACCTGAACAGGGGCGAGCCAAACCGGGAAGGCGCCAGCATATTGCTCTGTCAGAATACCTATGAAGCGCTCAATGCTGCCGAAAACAACCCTGTGGAGCATAACAGGCCTGTGCTTTTGGCCGTCCGCCCCAGTATACTCGAGTTCAAAGCGCTCAGGAAGCTGGAAGTCGAGCTGAATTGTGCCGCACTGCCATGTGCGCCCTAAGCAGTCGGTCAGATGGAAGTCAATCTTCGGGCCATAGAACGCGCCGTCGCCCTCGTTTATCTTATATTCAATACCCTTGCGTTCAAGAGCGTTTTTAAGGCCATTGGTCGCCATTTCCCACTGTTCGTCGCTGCCCATCGAGTTTTCTGGGCGGGTCGACAGCTCGACGTGATAGTCAAAGCCAAATACCTTGTAGAAATGGTCAATAAGGTCAATTACGCCGATTATTTCGTCCTCAATCTGCTCCGGCGTCATGAAGATGTGGGCATCGTCCTGCGTAAAGCAGCGCACACGCATTAAGCCGTGCAATGTGCCGGAAAGCTCGTGCCTGTGAACAAGGCCAAGCTCCGCCATGCGGATCGGCAAGTCCTTGTATGAGTGCATTTTGCGCTTGTAAACAAGCATGCCACCCGGGCAGTTCATTGGCTTTATCGCGTAATCGCCCTCATCTATTTTAGTGAAATACATATTCTCTTTGTAATGATCCCAGTGGCCTGATCTGTGCCACAGTTCTTCGCTGAGGATCATCGGCGTGCGGATTTCCTGATAACCATGAGCTACGTGTTCCTTGCGCCAGAAATCCTCCAGAGTGTTGCGCAGAACCATGCCTTTCGGCAGGAAGAACGGGAAACCGGGGCCTTCCGGATAGATGTCGAACAAATCCAGTTCTCTGCCTATCTTGCGGTGGTCGCGCTTTTTAGCCTCTTCGAGCATGTTGAGGTACTCTTCAAGCTGCGATGCCTTCGGGAAAGCTATTCCGTAAACGCGCTGAAGCATCTTGTTCTTGGAGTCGCCATGCCAGTAAGCGCCGGTGCACTGAATCAGCTTAAAGGCCTTCACCCTTCCTGTGTCCGGTATATGAGGGCCGGCGCAAAGCTCGGTGAATTCACCCTGTTTATAGAACGAAATCTTTTCGCCCTTTGAGGCGTGCTCTTTTATAAGTTCGACCTTATAAGGCTCGTTCTTTTCCTCCATAAGTTTAACGGCTTCGTCAACCGGCAGTTCAAACCTTTCAATGCGCAGGTTTTCCTTAACGATTTTCTTCATCTCTTCCTCGATTTTAGTGAGGATTTCCGGCGTAAACGGTTTTTCAGTATCAAAATCATAATAGAAACCGTTCTCAATGGCAGGCCCTATTGTCAACTTGACATCTGGGAAAAGACGCTTTACCGCCTGGGCCATAATATGGGACGCGGTGTGGTTGAAGGCCCTGCGGCCTCTCTCATCATCAAAAGTCAGGACTTCAAGAGTACAGTCTTTGTCAAGTACCGTACGGATGTCCTTTAACTCGCCGTCAATCAAGACAACACAGGCCGCCTTATAAAGGCCTGCGCCCAGTGATTTTACAACGCTTTCTGCAGGCGTTCCCGCTTCATATTCGCGTACATCGCCGCCCTTTAATGTCACCTTTATCATGTTCTACACCTCTAAATCAATTAATACAATATAAATGTTCCTGTGATAGCAAAATCCGATTAAGATTTTTTTATAAAATATAAAATAAAAACCTCACCCCCAAATAAAATCAGGGGTGAGGTATTATAACCCCACGGTTCCACCCATGTTGCGCCGCTTTTCGACGCCACTCAATGAAAGCCTTTAACGGGAGCTGCCCGTCACGCCTTAATTAATTTCAGGCGCGCACTCCGGGGTGGTCTTCATGCAAGCTACAGCCGGGCGCTTCCAGCACACGTTTTTTTCACGCGGCGCCGTTCTCTGTGACTGACTGCAAGCACTACTGTCCCCATCAACGCTTTTACTTTATATAGGGTTATTATAACATTGCAATTAAATTATGTCAACATTATGCTCTGCCTATTATGGCACTGAAATTGGCCACTCAAGTGAAATATTCTTTTTAATATTCTATGCTGTTTCAACCCTGCCCGACTGCTGCCGCTTCCAAAAACGCAGCCGCGGCAGCGCCTTATTCTTAACACTGCCTTGCTTTTTTAATATAAATTGCCCCTTAAAATTTGTTTCCTGCCTATACCTTCAGAAATTTTTAGCACCGAAAAGAAATAAAATTCCTTCACTTCCTTGCAAATAACAGTAAATTCATATAGAATAATAAAGTACTTGCAAAAAAATATTGATAGGAGAATTATATGGCTTTTATAATATGGATGCTGTTCAAATCCGTTCTCATGGGAATTGTGGAAGGTATAACTGAATTCCTTCCGATATCTTCAACAGGGCATATGATTATTGTTGACCAGCTTATAGGATTCAGCGGTAAAAACGGTTTTTCAAGTGAATTTACAGCCCTGTTTGAAGTCGTAATTCAGCTTGGCGCGATTCTCGCCATTATTGTTCTTTATCGCAAAAAGATTCTTAATTCGTTGAAAACGCTTAAACCCGGCGGCTTTGGCTTTAAGCTGTGGACAGGTCTTATAATAGCGATGATCCCGGCAGGCATCATAGGTATCCTCGATAAAAAGGTATTCGATGATGTAATAGAAAGGTACATGATGAAGCCTATCCCGGTTTCGCTGGCACTTGTGGTCGGCGCTATCTGGATGCTGTATGCTGAGTGGCGCTACCGCAAAAATCACACCTGCAAAAGGCTTGAAGATGTAAGTTACAAGCAGGCATTTGCAATAGGCGTATTTCAATGTCTTGCTATCGTATGGACTGGATTCTCACGTTCAGCGTCAACCATAATTGGCGGCTGGATAATGGGTCTTTCATCGCCGGTTGCCGCTGAATTTTCATTTTTTCTCGCAATCCCGGCAATGATTTGTGCCAGTGGTGCAGACCTTATTACTTCTGATTTACAGCTAAGCGGGCTTGAAATCAGCTCATTAATAGTTGGTTTCGTCGTTTCATTCATTGTTGCTTTGATTGTTGTCAAGAAATTCATGGACTTCATAAAACATAAGCCAATGAAAGGATTCGCCTATTACCGCCTTGCTGTCGGCATACTTCTTATTATTCTGGCAATCTTTAGAGTAATTCGTTAAGGATATACATAGCGCATAAAGTTGAGGTTTTGAAATTAGATACCGTACAAAAAACGGGACTGCCTCAGAAACCATGAGGCAGTCCCGTTAAATTTTCGGTTATTTATTCAGGATCGGTTCAAGTACACCGTATCCTCCGCCGCGCCTTTTATATACAACGCATATATTATCCGATTCCTCATTCAAAAATGTAAAGAATTCGTGATTCAGAATATTCATCTCAAGTATTGCTTCATCAACGCTCATCGGTTTTACGGAAAAGCGCTTTACGCGAATTTCGCCGTAATCCTCTTCCGGACCGATTTCTTCACCTTCAAAAGCACCCTCTCTTAGCCGTTTAACAAGTCTCGCTTTGTTCTTATTAATCTGCCGAACCAGCGCATCAACGGCGTTATCAAAAGAATTGAACATATCCTTTGTGGTTTCCTCAGCACGATAAATCATGCCTTTGTATTTGACGGTTACTTCAACCGTCTGCCGCTCCTTTTCGACACTTACTGTGACGTAGGCCAGCGCGTCCTCATCGAAAAACTTGTCGAGCTTGTTGAGCTTTTTTTCCACCCTCTCCTTAAACGCATCTTTTACAGTGACTTTTCTGCCTGTAATGATTATCTTCATATAATCAACTCCTTTGGAGTAGGATGCTTGTCCCTGGCGAGTTAAATATATGTATATTGTCAATGTCAACAATAAAGGTTCGGTTTGTTACTATAATTATATCACATTTGATTAAATTATCAAGCCTATGGACGCAGAGATGAACTGCGATATTCCCAATCAGTCGCATTTGTGCTATCATTAGTGCAAGATTAGCCATTTAGGGTAAAAATTTTTTGTGCTGTATTGAATAGGCCTTAACCTGTGATTTGTTATACCATAAGCATTTACACAGGCTGCGAACCATAATTTTTTAAAATAATGCAGTGGAGTTTAATTGACAAATAATTATCTTCGTAATAAAATATATTCAAATCGACTATTTTCGCTGTTTTTTAGCCGCCGGTGTAGGGTTAATCCTTTTTCCGGCGGAAATTTATACCATGCTTTTTATGTGACGCTTTCATGTGCCAAGATTTTTGGCCGAAATTGCTGCCTTTAGCGGGGCTGCGTAAAATTAAATATATACATTAATTTCTGTTACATAATTAATGCGGAATACTTATATGATAGTAGCAGTCAAAATTATACATAAATATCCTAACTGGAGTAAATGAGAAGTAAGAAGGGATTGCAATGGGAAATTTGGTCTGTGTAGTCAGAATAAAGTTTTTCAGAGTAAGTCTGCTTGTTTTTATACTTATATCTTTGGCTATGACAGTCATTTGCGAAAAACTCCCTGACAGGCTGTTTTATTATAAAAAATGGATGTACCGCGAACGAAAATGGGAAAACCACGGAAGGATCTATGATACATATTTCGGAGTCAAGAAGTGGAAAACCAAACTCCCTGATATCAGCGACTTTATGAAATGGCGCTTTAACAAAAAGCACCTCGCCGGGTCAAACAAAGATTATCTATCAGTTTTTCTGATGGAATCCTGTAAATCAGAATTTACGCACTGGATGATAATTCTTTCAACACTGTTTTTCGTCTTTTGGAGCAACGTAACAACGATGATAATAATGTTCCTCCTGGCGTGTGTCCTAAACCTTCCGTACATTATAATCCAGCGCTATAACAGGCCACGGCTTGTAAGGCTATTGAGGAAGAACATTGCAAATGAAGTTGAATTAAAGACAGCGAATGTATGACGTGTTAGGGATTATTAATCCCGCGGGTAAAGGATATGAAAGCAACTAGTAGAAAGCAGATAAATGCAGCGTGTGTTTTTAATAATAAGGATTTTGAATTAGCGTATGAAAATCATACATATTCAAGATTCAAGTTTTACTTGATTCCTTTAATCATCGTAGGGCTGATTTTAGTCGCTTTTTTCTGTTTGTTAGACGATGACCTGTTTACAACTAATTCATTTATTACCGTCCTTGCAGTATGGGCCGTTTTCATAGCACTTCTCGTTGTATTCTTCCTGACTTTGGGAAGGTTTAAGAATTTTCGCTCTTACTATCTCATAATTAATGCAACGGAACTGCTTTTTATAGGATTCTATTTCGTAAAGCTTATCGTATGCGGTAATAAAAACTTTCTGGTAATGTGCCTGGAAGTATCTTTGATAATTACAATCTATTCAATGATTCCCAACAGATGGCTAAATTCTCTACTATCCTCATTCCTCCTTATAATCGCGTTTTCAGTATATTGCGCTATAAAACCGGATCTTCTTTTAGACAGAAACACCAATATTTTCGGATTTGCAAGTATTATTGTATTTTTCGCCATAAATTCGCTGAACGCATACCACAAAGGATATTTGAAGCGCTCAAGGTATTATGATACGATTATGCTGAAAAGGCTTATAAATGTCGATACCTTGACCGGCGCCTATACACGGGCCAAATTCAACGAGGATATAAACAAGTTGATACACAAGGCACGGCAGACTGGGCGAATATTCTCATTAATTATTTTTGATATAGACGATTTTAAGCGTATAAACGACACATACGGCCATTTAACCGGCGACAGGGTCCTTACAACTATAGTTACCATTGTTACAAGTAACAAACGTAACGCAGACATACTTACGCGTTGGGGCGGTGAGGAATTTATACTGCTGCTTCCGTCCACAAGGCTTAACGAAGCAAATAGAATTGCCGAACGGTTAAAAACTCTTATTTCCGAATATGATTTTGGCTTAGATAATATTGTGACATGCAGTTTTGGCGTTACAGAGTTCCGCAAAAACGACACACGTACGACGCTGTTCAGAAGGGCAGATAAACTGCTCTACGACGCAAAGGCACAAGGAAAAAATATTGTAATTTCTGATGTAGACGATTTTCAGGTCATTTTATAATATAAAACAACAATTTCGGCAATAAAGCAGCCGCTGCAAAAATAAATTTTGCAGCGGCTTTTTTCTTTACATAACGGTTTATATTTGCGCCCATTCAATATCAATGTTGCCTTTTGTAAGTGAAATTTTCTTTATCAATGCTTTTGCTACGTCCTTTTTCTGCTCAAATGAAAGGCTTGAAAAGTCTGATGAAGGAAGTTCCATTGAATGACAACGTTCAAAGTTAGTTTTTAGATAATTTAGTATTTCAGATTTTCTTTTATCCAGTTCTTTTACTCTTGCGTTTATATAGCCTATTAATACGTCGTTTGCCATTGCTATGCTATTTACCAGATTATTAATTTGCATTTCAATGTCATTTAGTTCTTTTTTGAGCTTTTCTACTTCTATGTTTTCTCGGGTTTTAGTTTTTCTGTTTTTTCTCAATTCAATAAGGCGCTCGTTAAGTTTTTCTTCAACATAAGGCTCGACAGCTTCAACATGCGGACTTCTGAATTTTGCTCGACAAACTTTGAAATTTGTTTTTCCGGTACAGATGAGATATACATATTTGCCACCATTAGCGCTAACTGCCTGCATCGAGTAACCGCAGTATCCGCATTTTACAAGCCCTGAAAGCCATGTATACGCTCCGTTGCCTGTGTTTTTGAGTTTCCGGTTTGCATCTAAACGCCGTTGACATTTTAAGAATACTTCCGGGGAAATAACCCCGTCATGACGGGCAACAACCAAAAGCTCACCGTTTTGTTCTTTGTCCTGGTCTTGCGATCGTTTGCCAAGCAACCAGCAACCTTTTCCCATGTTAAACTGCTCTTTGCTATTATATATCGTTGTCCCTTTTTCTTTGTAGTAATTGTAGACGTCTTCATTTGATTTTACATATACGGGGTTGTGAAGTATGCGTGATATTGAAACGTTATCCCAGCCGGAACGTTTTATTCCCGGCACGCCTTTTTCATGCAAATATGCTGCAAGTTTTCCAAGTGAAATCTCGCCCTGCGAATATAGCTCAAATATTTCTTTGACAACCTCAATATTGCTGTTTGGAACAAGTATGGACGCCTTTTTTCCGTCGATGACAGTATGTTCTATTGTAAAGCCATAAGGCGCTGGCCCACCAGGGTATATTCCTTTTTCAGCCCGTTCACGGTAGTTGTCCCTTATGCGGTTGCCGATATTTTCACGTTCGATTCTGGCAAATTCCATCATTATTTTAAGGATTTCTTTGCCTTTCTCAGTTGAGGTGTCGAAATTTTCACTTACTGAAGTAAATTCTGCATTGGCTTGTTGCAAAACATTCCACAGATGGCTGAATTCAGTCAGTGTATTGAACATTAAGTCAATGCGGTAAACTACAACCCTCTCTATCTCTCCACGCTCAACTGCTTGTATCAGGCTCCGCATAGCCGGCCTTTCCTTACTCTTGCTGTCAACCGGTTTTTCGATAAAGGGCGCGTATTCACCGGTACACTCTCGCAAACAAAGTTCAATTTGTTTGTCGCCATTAGGGTCATTTTTTGTTTGCCGAGCATAGATTGCAATCATTTGTCAATACCTCCTATGTACGGGCTTTGTCAACTTCCGCCACCGATGTCATTTTCACTAACTGCTGCTGAATAATATAACACATTAAAAAAAATTATTTTCAAAAAAAGCGAGGTGAAAGCGTTTGCTAACACCCCGCTCGAGGCTGGTTTATGCGTTTAAATTGACTTGACAATTAAACGCATAGCTGTGCGAGTCTCTCCGCCCACATCAACATTTGCAAACCCCGGCACACACACAATGTCGATTCCCGAGGGGGCGAGATAACCACGAGCAATGGCAATAGATTTTATTGCCTGGTTAGTTGCTCCGGCGCCTACTGACTGTATTTCTGCCATTGTTTTTTCACGGACAACATTAGCAATAGCACCTGCAACTGCGTGGGGCGCAGATTTGGATGAAACTTTGATGATTTCCATAATACCCCTCCTGGTTAATTGTCATTTTTAAACGCCTTATCAATATTTTATAACTTTATGATATATTTTTCAATAGTTGGCATATAATAATTTATTCAACACAAATTTTTTCAATAGAAATTGTTCGCCCATTTTTGTCATCTATGCACAAAATTATTCCACACATGCTGGCTGGGCCTGTAGCATTTTGAAATCTTACTGGCATTTTTGTAACAAAACGTCGAATAACCAGCTTAGGATCGACCCCCAAGACGGAAAGGGAAGGGCCTGTCATGCCGATATCGGTGATATAACCTGTTCCATTTGGAAGAATCTGCTCATCCGCGGTTTGGACATGCGTATGAGTTCCAAAAATGGCACTGACTTTCCCGTCAAGGTAGAACCCCATAGCCTTTTTTTCCGATGTGGCCTCAGCATGGAAATCTACGATTATAAAGGCGTCTTGTACCTTGCTCAATATATCGTCCATAACTTCAAACGGATTTGCAAGGGCGTCCATAAAAACCGTTCCCATGAGGTTTACAACACAAACCCTGAATTTTCCCATATCGACTATGCAATAGCCCTTTCCCGGGACGGAGGAAGGGTAGTTTGCGGGCCTAATAATATATGGTTTTTCCTCAAGGTAATCTTGAATTTCATGGCGTTTGAATACATGGTTTCCCGTTGTGATGACATCTGCTCCGCTGGCGAAAATATGTTCGGCTGATTCGGGCGTAATGCCATTGCCATTTGCTGAATTCTCACCGTTGACTATGCACAGATCAATTTTATACAGCTTTTTAAGCGATGAAAGGCGCTTTCTCAGGATTTCGCAGCCAGAAGTTCCTACAACATCTCCGATTGCCATTATGTTCATCAAACCAGACCTCTTTCGTTTTTTGTATATGATACCCGCTTTTCTTATCATACAACCGTGTAAAATAAAAAGGCCGCACTTTTTACAGCGCGGCCTTTTTATTAGTAATATTACTTAGCGTATTCAATAGCTCTGTTTTCGCGTATTACATGCACCTTAATCTGTCCAGGATAGTCGAGTTCGTTTTCGATTTTTGCAACAATTTCTCTTGCCATAAGCACTATCCTGTTATCATCGACAATATCGGGCTTAACCATTATTCTAATTTCACGGCCGGCCTGAATAGCAAATGACTTGTCGACACCTTCAAAAGAGTTTGCAATTTCCTCGAGTTTTTCAAGACGTCTGATGTAATTATCGAGATTTTCTCTTCGAGCGCCCGGTCGTGCTGCTGAAATGGCATCGGCTGCTTGGACAAGGCAAGCAATAACAGTATGAGGTTCAACATCGCCGTGGTGTGCTTCAATGGCATGAATTACCTCGCTATGCTCCTTGTACTTGCGGGCAATTTCAACGCCGATTTCGACATGCGAGCCTTCTATCTCATGGTCAACTGCCTTGCCTATGTCGTGCAAAAGTCCTGCCCTTCGCGCTAATACAGGGTCGACGCCGAGCTCAGACGCCATAACCGCGCAAAGGTGAGAAACTTCAAGTGAATGGTCGAGTATATTCTGTCCGTAGCTTGTGCGGTAATGCAAGCGTCCGATTAATTTTACAAGTTCATGGTGAATGCCGTGGACACCTGCCTCGATAACGGCACGTTCACCTTCCTGCCTGATAGTGTTTTCGACGTCTTTTTTCGCCTTTTCAACCATTTCTTCAATTCTTGCTGGGTGAATTCGTCCATCTGAAATAAGACGTTCAAGTGAAATTCTGGCGATTTCACGGCGAACTGGGTCAAAACTCGAAAGCGTGATAGCTTCCGGAGTATCATCAATAATAAGGTCAACGCCTGTCAAAGTTTCAAGAGCTCTTATATTGCGGCCTTCACGGCCTATAATGCGCCCCTTCATTTCATCATTCGGCAGAGGTACAACGGAAACCGTAGCCTCGGCCACATGATCAGCGGCACATTTCTGTATTGCAAGGGATATAAGCTTGCGCGCTTTCTGTTCTGATTCTTCTTTAAGCTGCTGTTCAAATTCCTTGATTTTGACAGCTTTTTCATAAATAAGCTCATTCTCAAGGTTCTTCAGCATAAATTCTTTTGCTTGCTCAACTGTGAATCCGGAAATGCGCTCGAGCATTTCAAATTGGCGCTTCTTTATTTCTCCGGCTTCAGCGAGCTTCGCGTCAGCTTCGGCAATTTTCTTGTTGAGTTGCTCCTCTTTAGCCTCAAGTTGTTCAATCTTGCGGTCAAGATTCTCTTCTTTTTGCTGCAAACGTCTTTCCTGACGCTGAATTTCGATCCGCCGTTCTCTTACTTCCTTTTCGGCTTCACTGCGTATTCTGTGTGCTTCATCCTTTGCTTCAAGCAAAACTTCTTTTTTCTTGTTCTCAGTTGATTTAACAGCGTCACTTACAATCCGTTTGGCTTGTTCCTCGGCTGAACCAAGTTCTGACTCGGCAACACGTTTTCTATATACAATTCCACAGTAAAAAGCTGCCGCGCTGCACAGAATAAGCAAAACTATAAATGCTACTAAATAAATTCCTGTCGGCAATTGTTTTTGGGCACCTCCTTGTTGTTTGAATCACAGCAGGCGGCACACGTTATATATCCCCCAAACTCTTCTATTTTCAACGGCATTGATACCTTGTAGTAAGTATCTATACTTACATTAAAATTTAAAACCCAGCTGCCAGAACATGAACATATCCCAAAACTACCCACTTAAAGCGGTATTAGCAAATATTGAAATATATTCATAAAATCGGCAGATATCACTTAAACAAGTTACCTGTATATAGCCATTGACAGAACCTGCCGCAGCCTTTGGCAGGCATTGAGAATATTTCCAAAGATATATATCAAGCCTGCATGTAAAATCATGATTTTCTGGTAAAAATAGAGTTAAAGTGTATGACCAGCCTATAGTATATTATTTTAATTAGTTTGTGAAATAATGTCAAGTATAAGGTGGTTACAATTAATATTTAAGCAGGCTGCAGCAAGAACTTCACCGCAAATTTTAAAAAATGGCCTTTTTCGCCCAAGCCTACATAAAAACCAGGTCGTCTTGAAAATAGCAATATGTATTGGTATAATTATTATCACCTATGTTTTTACTCATAAATTTAAGGTCGAATAATAGGTAAATAATAAATTAACCAAGCGGCTAAGCATATTATTGGGTATCATATATTTGGAGGTTATTATTCGTGCAGCAGGAAAATTCGGAATTAGTAAGTGAAATAATGCGCCTTAAGCGCGAGCGCAATGCGTTGATAGTTGCTCACAACTACCAGAACGACGAGGTTCAGGATATCGCAGACGAGGTCGGCGATTCTTTCTATCTGAGCCGCGTCTGCGCAAAAAGCGACGCCGAGGTCATTGTATTCTGCGGGGTCAAGTTTATGGCAGAAAGCGCAAAGATATTATCCCCGCAAAAGACCGTCCTGCTGCCGGAAATAACGGCAGGCTGTCCTATGGCGGATTCCATAACCGCCGAGGATGTAAGAGCATTGAAAGCGAAGCACCCCGGCGTGCCTGTTGTCTGTTATATCAATACAACCGCCGAAGTAAAGGCCGAATGTGACATCTGCTGCACATCGTCAAACGCGGTAAAGATTGTCCGCAATATGCCCGAAAAAGAAATTATATTCTTGCCGGACATTAACCTCGGCACCTATGTTCAGAAACAGGTTCCGGAAAAGAACCTTATTCTGTTCAATGGCGGCTGCATAACCCACAACCGCTTCGGTGCTGAAGAAGTCGATGCGGCGCGCTCAAAATTTCCCGACGCGGCGGTCGCCGTCCATCCTGAGTGCAAGCCTGAGGTTTGCGACAAAGCGGATTTTGTCGGCAGCACGAGCGAGATTATAGATTTTTGCAGCAAGAGCGACAAAAAGCGTTTTATAATCGGTACGGAAATGGGTGTGCTCCATAAACTCAAAAATGACAACCCAGACAAGGAATTTTACCTTATGACGCCGCGGCTTGTCTGTGTCAATATGAAAAAGACAAGCTTAAACAGCGTTTATCGCGCTTTGAGCGAAAACAGAACTGTAATTGAGGTAAACGAGGATATCAGAAAGCGCGCAGTTGCCTGCCTGCAGCGCATGCTGGATTTCAAATTTTAACTGAAGTTAATATAGATTTCGGAGGAACAAATGGCCAAAAAAGTCATAGCGGCAATGAGCGGAGGCGTCGACAGCTCAGCAGCCGCAGCTCTATTATTGGAACAGGGATATGATGTAATCGGCGTAACACTTAACGTATGGCCGTCAGAAAATTCGGAGCTTTCTTGCTCACGCACCTGCTGTTCCATAACCGACGTCGACGATGCAAGACATGTCTGCAACAAACTGGGTATTCCGCATTATGTATTGAACATGCGGGATATTTTTAAAAGAGATGTCATAGACTATTTTCTTGACGAATACATGAAGGGGCGCACTCCGAACCCCTGTATCGCCTGCAACGCCCACGTTAAATTTGAAGCATTGATGAACAAAGCGGAGCAGCTCGGCGCTGACTATGTCGCGACCGGGCATTATGCAACGATAATAAAAACCCCTGAAGGGGAGCTTGCCCTCAAGCGTTCAAAGGACGCTCATAAGGATCAGACCTATGTGCTTTATATGCTGGGTCAAAGGCAGCTTTCAAAGCTGCTGCTCCCCTGCGGCAAATATACAAAGCCGGAAATAAGGGCGATTGCAGAAAAGTACGGCCTGCCCAACTTTAAAAAACCAGACAGCCAAGACCTTTGCTTTGTCGGGCCGGAAGGATACGCCGGATTTATACGCAATAACTGCGCGGACCTTGCCCGCCCCGGCGATATCGTATGGAACGGCAAAGTCGTCGGCCACCACAACGGCATTTACAACTTTACGATTGGGCAGCACAAGGGACTTGGTTCTATTTCAAACGAAAAGCTGTTCGTCACATCAATAGACAGCAAAACAGCCACAGTCTATGTCGGAGAAAGCAAAGACTTGTTCAGCCGTTCGATGATTGTCACCGACCTTAAGTATATGCTGAAAAGCAGGATGAAAGACGGCGCCAGAGTCGGCGTAAAGATACGCTACAGCGCCAAAGAGGCCCCCGCTACCTTGCACATTGAGAACGACACAGCGACGGTTGTTTTTGATGAACCCCAAAGGGCAATAACCCCCGGACAGGCGGCGGTATTTTATCAGGACGATATTGTCCTCGGCGGAGGCATCATTTTAAAGCCCATTTCAGATAAAGAGTAATGCTCGAACAGCCTTATTTTGCCACAGCGTTGAGCCAATACTACAAATCATGCTTACAGCCTCCCGGAGCGAAAGCGCCCGGGAGGCTGTTGTTTTACATAGGACCCGCGTGTTCCTTGCCGGAACGGGCCTTGCCCTTGATTTCCGGCACCGGCTTCTGCGCGTTTTTCGGCTTTTTATCCTGAGCACCGCGGGGGTCGGTTCTTTTCTTGCCTGTATTGCCCATTAACTCATCTCCATAATAACTTCATATCACCCTTATTATTTTAAAATTACAATGTTTTATTACCGATGCGGCTTTTCGATTTACTCCAAAGCCATTCCTTGCTGATGTGAAAGCCGAAAAATAAAAAGCCGAAACAGTCCGCACTTTGGGACTGTTCCGGCTTTATTTCTACACTGTTTTTCTGCGTTGTCTTACGCTTCAATTAGCCCGCTCCGGCACTTTTCAATATACTCCATGCAGTATTCATCGCGTCCGACAATAACTTCTGCCGCGGCAATAAGGCTCATAAGCCCCTTGTCGAGCGGGTCGGCTATCGCGGTGTCAAGTCCCGCGGCGATGGCGCAGACAGCGAAAGCCCGGTTCAAAACCCTGCGCTTTGGCAGCCCGTATGAAAGGTTAGAAAGTCCGCAGGAAATATGGCAATTCGGGAATTCACTGTGCAATTTTTCAATCGTCTTAAGCGCCTGTTTTCCCGCGTCCGGCGCGGCACCTACCGGTTTCAGCATCGGGTCAATATAGATGTCGCTTTCTGCTATGCCTTTCGAGGTTAGGTATGAAACAAGCTTGCCGGCTATTGAGATGGCGGAGTCAGGCGTTTCCTCCATGCCCGGCTCCGGAGAACAAAGCGCTACGACGCCGCAGCCGTATTCGAGGGCAAGCTCCGTCATGCCCTCAAGCCTTGCCTGTTCCGTTGTCACCGAGTTTATAAGGCCACCGCGCACACCAGCGGCTTTTAAAGCCGCTCTCGCAGCCTCAACGCTCGGTGTGTCCACCGATATGGGAAGCCCCAGCTCTTTTCCCACAGTCTGGGCAAGAAACGCAAGATATTCCGGTTCTTCTTTTAGAAACATCCCTGCGTTTATGTCGATATACGCCGCACCGGCGTCATGCTGAGCCTTTGCAAGCTCGATAATTCTCGCTTTGTCTTTATTCTCAATTGCGGTTTTCGCAGAAGGTATAGAACTATTGATTTTTTCTCCGATTATAATCATTGCTTTTCTCCTTATTATAAATTAACGGGCTGGCAGCGTTCAGACCAAATAAAAACGCCGCGTCAAGGCTTCAAAGCGCCCGTATTATTCCGCTCTGTCTTTATTCATTTATGCACATATAATTTTACCATAATATAAAAAGTCACAGCGGCGACAACTAAGGCTATTAAAGCAACAACGACATAATAAAACGTGGACGACTGTCCAATATAGAGAAAGCTGTTAGATAGCAATAAATGTGACATATTTTTGCTCCGATTAATACTACGTAGTTTTCCGAAAGGCTGGCGGCCGATGTTTCCTTAAGCACTGTTTTCCGCACCAAAGATAAATTTACGCTTAAGAAAGCTCCAAAGCCCATGTTATAAGCAGGTTAGTGAGACTGTAAAAATAAAATTACCGATATTTCACTATAACATGACGGAGCAAAACAGTCAACATTCCGATCTCAGCTTAAAATTTTCTCAGCATATTTCTTAAAATTATCAATTTATTTACAAAATTTTCGTTGATTTGCTATAGACATTGCAAAATTTGTGGTATATAATTCTTATATAACTCGAAGGAGGATCTGAAATTGAAAAGGTTTACGAAAATATGCGCGTTGGTATGCGCTTTAGCAGCCAGTTTTTCGTTTTCAGGCTGTGCTGATACCTCATGGTCACTTAAGTCCGGAGATATTACGATGCCGACAGGCGTTTATGTGTATTTTCTTATGCAAAACGCAGGTTACGTAACAACTTATGCTGCTTCGTCCAGCTCTTCTTCAACTTCGTCCAATTCCGACCCCTGGTCCCAGCAAATCGACGGCAAAAACGCCGTTTCCTGGGCTATAAACAACGCGCTTGACAGTTGCAAACAGCTTATGGTAATTGAAAAACAGGCCGCTGAACGCAAAGTAACACTGACAAGCGATGAAAAGTCTGCGGCTAAAGCTAAAGCCGAGCAGGCTTATACTACTTACAAAGACCTGTTCACTAAAAACGGCATATCACAGGCCTCTATCGAAAGATATTTAGACGATATGTACCTAAAAGACGAACTTTTTAAGTCTTACTACGGCGAGAAAGGTGACAAGGCTGTTTCTGCCTCCGAATTGGCTGATTACTATACAAAAAACTTTGCTCATATAAAACAGATATTTGTTTCTAAGATAGACACCTCAACCTATCAGCCCCTGTCCAGCGACAAGCTTGAGTCCCAGAAGAAAAAAGCGAACGAAGCCTATGCCGCTGTTAAAAATGACCTTAAGAACTTCCAAACTTACGTCGACAAATATAATGAAGATACCGGCATGAAGCAAAACCCCGACGGATATATCTTCAGCAAGCAAACCGCTCAATCACTCGGATACGACCAAAAGTTTGTGGACCTCGCCTTTTCACTTAAAGAAGGTGAAGTCGGCATGGCGGAATCGGATATGGGCTATTTCATCGAATACAGGGTAAAAACCGACCCTTCCGCATCATCCTATAACGATTCTATGAAACAGACTGTTCTGTCGGAAATGAAGTATCCGGAATTTCAAAATCTTCTAAAAGACCTCGTGTCCAAAGAAAAATTCACTCAGAACGACAAGGCAATTAATAAGTTTAATCCGAAAAAAATTAAATTGAGCTGATTTAAAAATCTATTTAAAAGGCTGTCCGCCCTATATAGGCGGACAGCCTTTTTTGTTTTCACCGCTAAAACACCTGTGTGAAAATCAGTGTTGCAAAAACGCCGACACCCGCTGATATCAGCAATTTCAGAACCGAGATGGCCCGTTTCTTAATGCGCTGCATTTTATCTTCCGAACACGGCGTGTCCTCATGTGAAAGGTTATCAATGATACGGCGGGCTTCCTGCGATAATGTATTTTCATTTGTACCGCGGCTACCGTCTATGTTAATAAAAAATATAGCACGTTCAAAATAGTCGCTTCCTGTCTCTTTTATTTCTACAACACGTCTGGTTACTCCTTTAACCATGTCCAGTCCCCCCAGCCAGTGTTTTCTTCATAAGGATATTCTTGTCTAAGCAGTTTTAAATATTCGCTGTACGTTCCAAATATTTATGTGGAAATAATAGGCATACTCTCATCTTGGTTCGAATCAGCAATATTAAGTGTTATACAAAAAGTAATTCTCACCAAAGATTTATTGATTAAAACTCGTATGGACTACAAGATATGCTATTATGGTTTAAACAGGTTTACATAATAATTGTTGAAAACTCTGTTGAAAAGGTTGAAAACTTCCGGGCATGTCCACTATTTATGCCGTCTGAAATGTTGGAAACGATTTAAACACCGTTTTTCTTCGCACATTATGTAAAATTACAGATAGTTTATGTGCTTTTGTATTGCTTTTATACAATATTTAACAATGATAAAAACTATACCCGATGAAAAATTCACTCCCCCGTTTCTTGTTTCAACAACGAATAATATTCTCCCACAAGCAGTAATGTTTAATGACAATATCTGGGGAGGGATTATTACGGGGTATTATATAAGTGTTGAACCTGACGTAAGAGTATATGTGGAGGACCTAAATCCCACAGGAGAAAAAACAATATTTTTCATTCACGGCTGGCCGGGAAGCCATAAGCTGTTTGAATATCAATTCAACGAGCTTCCAAAACTGGGCTACCGCTGTATTGGGATCGACTGCCGGGGGTTTGGCATGTCTGATAAACCGTGGAATGGTTATACTTACGACCGACTTGCCGATGATGTACGGGTTGTGATAGACACGCTGAAACTCAATAATATTACTCTCGGCGGACATTCAACAGGCGGAGCCATCGCCTTGCGCTACATGTCAAGGCATAACGGCCACGGCGTTTCTAAGCTGGCCCTTTTTGCCGCTGCGGCTCCGAGCCTTGTCCAGCGCCCCTATTTCCCCTATGGGCTGAAAACACAGGCCGTCACCGATATAATCAACGGCACATATACTGACCGTCCGAAAATGCTCAGAGGTTTCGCCGACATGATTTTTTATAGATATGTGACGCCGGAGTTTTTGGATTGGATTTTCAGTCTGGGGCTTCAGGCGGCAAGCTGGGCTACAGCGGCGATTGCAAATACCTGGCTCAATGAGATTCTGTTCGAAGACATGAAGGCGGTAAATGTGCCGACGCTGATACTACACGGCATCAATGATGAGGTCTGCCTGTATCCGCTGGCGGTCGCACAGAAGAACGGCATTGCAGGCTCCAAACTTGTGACCTTTGAGGCCTGCGGGCATTTCCTTTTCTATGACCAGCGCGAAAAGTTCAATGATGAGCTGATAAAGTTTGTTGAAGGATGATATAAACTTTATAAAGCCAAATAAAAAAAACTCTTTTGGGTTTTCCAAAAGAGTTTTTTGTAAATGATTTTATATATTACATAAATATACTCTGCCGGTCGTTTGCCCTCACTTGGGTATGTAAAACATACAATTCATTGGCGGCGAGATTATTTATCCTCGCCCCTGTTTTCCCAGTTGAGAGGTACAATAGTACACCCGATGTATATTAACAGAACCATCAGCCGGCTTAATTTTCTTCGCCCTCGTTTTCCCAATTGTGCCAGACATGCTGAACGTCGTCATCGTCCTCCAGAGCCTCGAGAAGGAGATTCATATGTTTAATATCGTCTTCATTGTCGAGATGCACATAGTTTGAGGGGATACGCTCATCCTCGGCGGATATGATATTATACTTCTTGGCCTCAAGAGCGACGCGCACATTGTGCAGGTCATTCGGCTCAGTGAAGATCTCGAACACTTCGTCGTCTGAATTCACATCAACTGCACCGGCTTCAAGGGCGTCTTCCATCAGCTTATCTTCATCAACATCGGCGGCCTTTTCGATTACAATAACGCCTTTCTCTTGGAACATCCAGCTAACACAGCCGTTCTGTCCGAGGTTGCCGCCGAATTTATCGAAATAATGGCGCAGGTCGCCTGCTGTACGGTTGCGGTTGTCTGTCAGTGTTTCAACAATAACCGCGACTCCAGAAGGGCCATAACCCTCGTAAATAATACCTTCGTAATCGCTCTTTTCCTGACCGCCAGCGGCCTTCTTGATGACTCTTTCGATATTTTCGTTCGGAACATTATTTGACTTTGCTTTTGCTATAAGATCGGCAAGCTTTGAGTTTGAAGCCGGATCGGGTCCGCCTTCCTTAACAGCAACAGCAATTTCACGTCCGATTTTTGTAAATATCTTTGCGCGCTGAGCGTCACTTTTTTCTTTTTTATGCATTATATTTTTCCACTTTGAATGACCTGACATATAAATGCCTCCAAAAGCTATTTTATAACAAACACATAGTGTATCTTATTTTATCATACATAAGTGTCTGTTCGCAACTGCAAATTAAGACATAAACCCACTATCGCTCAGCCTATTACTGCCGCACTTCAAGCTGCAGGGGTGTGACCCCGCCAGACAAATGCAATAACGCCCTTACCTTAATTCAGGCAAATGAGCGCAAAAAATAACGGCCAATTACGGCCGTTATTTTTGCAAAGGTTTACGATTGAGCCGCCCCGGCAGATATTTTCCTGAAATCTATTTCTCCGTTGTTCAGGAAAGCTTCAACGCTGTCGCCGGCCTTTATGCCGTTCTCAAGCATGCGTTCAGACAATTTGTCTTCGATTTTTGACTGGATCGCACGCCTTAAGGGTCTTGCTCCATACACTGGATCAAAGCCCTCTTCGGCAATCTTTGCGACGACTTCGTCCGGGAACTTGACCTCAATTTCAAGGCCTTTGAGCCTCTTTTCAAGCACGTCAAGCATGCGTCTGGCGATCTTCTGAATATCCTCGTTGGTAAGCTGCTTGAACACTATAATATCGTCGATACGGTTGAGAAATTCCGGACGGAATGTGCGTTTGAGTTCGCCCATAACATCGGATTTGATATCCTGGTTCGTCCTCTCGGCGCTTTCATCAGAGGCAAATCCCAGCCTGCGGTTATCTGTAATCATTCTTGCGCCGACGTTTGAAGTCATGATTATAACAGTATTCTTGAAATCAACCCGGCGACCCTGTGAATCCGTCAGGATACCGTCCTCAAGAATCTGGAGAAGGATATTGAACACATCCGGGTGCGCCTTTTCGATTTCATCGAAGAGTATGACGGAATACGGGTTGCGGCGGACCTTTTCTGTCAGCTGGCCGCCCTCTTCATAGCCGACATATCCCGGAGGCGAACCGACAAGACGTGATACCGCGAACTTCTCCATATACTCTGACATATCTACCCTGATTATCGAATTCTCATTGCCGAACAGCGCCTCTGCAAGAGCTTTTGACAACTCTGTTTTACCGACACCCGTCGGTCCGAGGAATATAAACGAACCTATCGGACGCTTCGGGTCTTTTATGCCCACTCTGCCGCGCCTGATGGCCCTTGAAACGGCCCTGACCGCCTCGTCTTGGCCTATAACGCGCTGGTGAAGAATATCTTCCATATGGAGCAGGCGCTCGCTTTCTTCCTCAGCAAGCTTCTTTACGGGGATTCCCGTCCAGCTTGACACAATTTCGGCTATGTCCTCGCTGGTTACTTCATTGACTTTGCTGAGGTTCGACTCCTGCCACTGCTTCTTTTGCGCCTCAACCTTTTCTTTGAGGGCTTTCTCTTCATCGCGCAGCTTTGCGGCGCGCTCAAATTCCTGGGATTTTACGGCCGACTCTTTTTCTTCCCTCAGCTTTCTGAGCTTTTCATCCAGATCTCTTAAGTCATTCGGAGCCGTAACTGATTTTAACCTCAGGCGGCTTGCCGCCTCATCGACAAGGTCGATTGCCTTGTCAGGCAGATATCTGTCTGTGATATAACGCGCTGACAGCTTTACTGCCGCTTCCAAAGCGCCTTTAGAAATACGTACCTTGTGGTGCGCTTCATATTTGTCACGGAGCCCCTCAAGTATCTGGAGCGTCTCCTCTTCGCTCGGTTCGCCAACCATTACCGGCTGGAACCTGCGCTCAAGGGCGGCGTCCTTTTCGATATATTTGCGGTACTCGTTGAGGGTTGTTGCGCCGATTACCTGAATCTCGCCGCGGGCCAACATCGGCTTTAAGATATTCGCGGCGTCAACTGCGCCCTCAGCCGCTCCCGCGCCGATGATTGTGTGCAGCTCATCAATAAACAGAATGACATTGCCGGCATTCTTGACCTCTTCAAGGGCTTTCTTTATGCGTTCCTCAAATTCTCCGCGGTATTTTGTGCCGGCGATCATGCCGGAAATATCAAGTGAAAATACGCGCTTGTCTTTTAAAAGCTCCGGCAGTCTACCTTCGACGATCTTTTCCGCAAGACCTTCGGCTATCGCAGTTTTACCGACGCCCGGCTCACCGATAAGGCACGGATTGTTTTTCGTACGGCGGGACAAAATTTGAATAACGCGCTCAATCTCCTTTTGACGGCCTATTACCGGGTCAAGCTTGCCATCGCGGGCAGCATCAGTAAGATCCCTGCCGAACTGGTTTAGTGTAGGTGTATTTGTATGCTTGCTTTGAACCTTGCCGGCCTTGTTTATTGCGGGTGAGAATCCCGGTGTCTTCGGTCCGGTAGCCTGCGGTTCAAGACCGATTTCACGGATAATGTTTTCATAGAGACTCCTGGGGTCGCACCCAAGTTCAATAAGAATTCTCACCGCAACGCTGTCGCCTTCGCGCAGCAGCCCCATCAAAAGATGTTCAGTTCCGACATAGCTGTGCCCCATATTGCGCGCCTCATAATATGCCAGCTCTATAATGCGTTTGCCGCGCGGGGTAAGATCCTGTGCCGAAACCTCATAAGGCTCACCGCGGCCGACAAGCTGTTCAATAATTCTCTCTATCTGATCGGCAGTTATGCCGGCGTTTTCAAGAACCTTGGCAGCGACGCCTGTTCCTTCTTTCAAAAGTCCGAGCAGGATATGTTCGCTTCCTATATAGTTGTGTCCCATTTCTCCCGCCGACTTCATGGCCAAACTGAAGGCTTTGTCGGCCTTTTCTGTAAATCTATCAAACATTTTTTACGCCTCCCTGCTATTGGAATTTATCCAGAACATATCTATGGTTGACAATTATTTTGAATATAAGTCAGTATTCAAAAAATCTATTTTAATCCGCTCCGACGGCTGCAAAGATATTCGCCGCCGGAGCGGCGCTTTTCTTATAATCCCACAAGCTTTTCCCTGACTATCTTGGCTCTTAGTTCATCGCGCTGCTTTGAATCGAGATTGCGGCCTGCTGATGCTATCAGCGTTGACGGCTGCACCTCGCTTATAATCTCGTTGAGTATCTCAAGCGGGATATCTATAATCTTCATTGTCGCGCCAAGCCTAACATTTGAAATGAGCGACATACATTCCTCGGTGCTCAGAATATGTGCGTTCTTAAGTACACCGAAACTGCGCCAGACTTTATCTTCGAAAACAGCTCCGGTCTTTCTATATGCCTCGCGTGCCTCAAGCTCCTGATTTATGAGCTGTTTTGCCACAGCAGTCAGGTCGTCAATAGCCTGTTTTTCCGATATGCCGAGCGTCACCTGATTTGACAACTGGTAGAATGAGCCGTTGACGCGGCTTCCTTCACCATAAGTACCGCGCATTACAAGCCCCAGCTTTGATACAGCGGCAATGAAATTATTGAGAGCACCTGATTCTTCGAGGGCCGGCAGATGGAGCATAAGGCTTGCGCGCAGCCCTGTTCCTAAGTTGGTAGGGCACTGGGTGAGGTACCCGAGGTTTTCATCAAAGGCGTATTTCAGTTTCTCGTCAAACTGGTCGTCGATATAATCGGCCTGTTTCAGCGCCTGCTCAAGCTGCATGCCCGGAAGCATGACCTGAATTCTTATATGGTCTTCCTCATTGATCATAATGCTTACGCTCTCATCCTTTGAAAGGAAAAGGCCTCTGCCCTCGCGGTTGGCGGCAAATTCCGGGCTTATTAGGTGCTTCTCTGACAATGACATCGCTCTCGCGGGCGTAAGCTTCTGCATATCGATGAAATCGAACTTCCCGGAAAGGTCGCTGCCAAACAGAGCGGCGCGAGCCCTCTCTATAACCTCCGCGCTCTGCTCCTTAGTCATTCTGCATGGGAAAGGAATATCGGCAATATTTCTCGCTAATCTTATCCTTGTGCTTATTACGACCGACCCTTCCGGGCCCGTTTCAAGATACCATTTCAATTGCCATCCACCTTCTTTTCAATTTCCTTGATCTTGTCGCGAAGCACCGCCGCTTTTTCATATTCCTGCGCCGCTACGGCATCGTTGAGCTGCTTCCTTAAAGATGTCAGCTCGCGCTGAAGCTTGAGCTCCTTGCCTGCCGCCGCCGGGAATTTGCCGACATGACGCGTCCTGCCGTGAATACGCTGGATATAAGGAAGCATCTCGTCATAAAATTCCCGATAGCAGTTAGCACATCCGGCCATCGCTGACTGCGCAAACTGTTCAAACGTGGTTCCGCAGAAACTGCACTTATGGCCGCCAAGCACCGAGCGGTTCGGCAGTTCCTGTGAAAACAGGCTTCCTAAAAGATTCTGAATACCAAAGTTCATTGCCCCAAATGGATTAAAGCTGCTCATATCGCTGATAATCGAATCATAACCCAGTTCAGCGGCACATGTCGGGCAAAGGTGTACTTCTTTTATTTTACCGTTTATATTCTCGCGAAAATGGAATGTCGCTTCATTCTGCTTACATCTTCCACATAACATAAATAACAGCCCCTTTCTGACTTTACAGTTTGTTCAATCAGTCAATCTGAATCCACCAAAGTAATAAGCATATGTTTTATTACCGACGCTCTGACGGTGTCGCGCAATGGTTGGGGAATACCCCTGTAAACCTGCGCACTTGATGCCGCCCTCAGAAGTTTATCGGCCTCCTCGCTGATTGCACCGGCATTGAAAAGATTTGATATATATATCCTCGATGTTTCCTCGTTAAGTCTATCTCCTATTGCGTTTATAACCTGAGTCAGCATATCGTTTCCGCTTTGAACCTTTCGGATTATGCGGATAAAACCTCCGCCGCCTCTCCGGCTTTCTACGATATATCCTTGCTCCGGCGTGAAGCGTGACGTGATAACGTAATTAATCTGACTCGGAACGCATCCCAGCTTGTTTGCGAGTTCATTGCGTTGAATTTCAGCAATACCGTCTGCTTCTGCAAGCATTTGCTGTATCATTTCTTCAATCATATCACTAAGTCTCACGCTCTCACCTCATTTCATTTTTGTCTTTGACTTTCTTTGACATTCAACTATATTATATAACCATATTATTAATAGTCAAAGTCAGTTAAAGTCAAATTTCTAAATCTTAGTGAATCTACTTCGAATAATCTCACTCATGCTTCGTTTTTCCAACTAATGCTCACTTTCTCGCAGTCTTTTGTTCACCCGGATTATCGCCTTTTGATAAAACTTAAATATATTTTATGCCAAAAATGTTGATTTTATACTTTTCTGTGTGTAACCAATTTTGAGTCTCTGCCATAGTATATTGATGTAAGCATGAAAGGAGGTTATCTACTATGTCATGTGGTTCAAACTTCTTCTGTGGCAACAATAACAACTGGTGCTTATGGATTATACTCATCATCATCATTATTTGTTGCTGCTGTAACGGAGGCTTTAACGGCGGTTGCTGCGACGACTAACAGATTACAAGCATAAAAAGCCCGGGCGAATGGCGAAGTTACATAGGGAAACCGAATAAATAATTTCTATGTGTCCCTATTTGAAACGGGGCGGATAGTTTCACTATCTGCCCTTTCGCCATGTTATACTGTAATATTTCGATATAAATATAAATCGGCGCGCTGCAAAACTCATATTTTGCAGCGCGCCTGTTATATTATAAATGGTTAAAACTTAATCGTCCTCTTCATCCTTATCATCATTGTCGTCGTCAGCATCGTCAGTATCATCATCGTCGCAGTCACAACTAAAATCAAACTCCAGCTTCTCGCCGCAGTTCGGGCAGCTTATTTCGCCATCTGAAAGAATCTCTTCGTCGAGATAAACTTTCTCGCCGCATTTCGGGCAGGTTACCTCGTAATAATCCGTATCGTCATCGTCGTCGTCATCGTCATCGCCATAGAAATCTTTTTCAAGGTCTTCAAGATCTTCATCTATAGCGTCAACCTGCTCGGATAATTCTGATAAACCGTCTTCTATATCAGATACTGAAAGGGCCATGTCGTCGAGAACCTCTACTATCGCCTTTATAATGCGGCCTTCTTTTGAAGATTCATCAACACCAAGACCTTCAACCAGGCCCTTTAAATAAGCGACCTTTTCTGTTACTGTCATTACAAACGCCTCCTTAATCTGTTTTAGTCAGTTGGACTTTTAGCTGCCTTTGTATTATTTACATTACGCGCGTTCCATATACTCTCCAGTGCGGGTATCAACACGAATCATATCGCCTTCATTGATAAAGAGAGGAACCTTGATTGTAGCGCCAGTTTCGAGTGTAGCAGGTTTTGTGGCGTTTGTCGCAGTATCGCCTTTAAAGCCTGGTTCGGTTTGGGTAACCTGAAGTTCAACGAACGTCGGAGGCTCTATTCCAAAAACATTTCCCTTGTATGACAGGATCTTGCAATCCATGTTCTCTTTGACAAACTTAAAGTTATCAGACAGTTGATCCTTATTAAGAGGAATCTGCTCAAAGGTTTCTTTATCCATAAAGTAATAAAGGTCGCCGTCGTTATAAAGGTACTGCATGTCCTTTCTCTCGACATATGCCGTCGGGAACTTATCAGTCGGGCTGAATGTTTTTTCAATTACAGCACCTGTTATAACATTCTTTAGCTTTGTGCGGACGAAAGCCGCGCCCTTTCCGGGCTTAACATGTTGGAATTCAACGACGGAATATACACTTCCGTCCATTTCAAAAGTTAATCCATTTCTAAAATCGCCTGCTGAAAGCATGGTGTGACCTCCATTAAATACAGAATAATAGCGAATAGCGGCGCAGGATGCCCAAACAATTCATCGTCATAATCTCTTAATCTTTCCTGTAAACTGCTTCGCGGGTATTCCTTCTGCCGCATTTATAGCATATAATTAAAGTTTATCCTATATGAGAAAGATTTGCAAGTCCAAAATAAAAATATTACTTAAAAAAGAGAAATGATTTACAGTGTTATAAGCTCTTTCGGGCTCTTTGAGAAGTTTATAATGCCATCTTTTGTGATGAGTACCATGTCCTCTATCCTGACGCCAAACCTGCCTTCAAGATATATGCCGGGTTCAACCGTCATAATCATGCCAGGCTCGAGGATAGCGTCACAGCTTGGAGAAAGGCGCGGCTCCTCATGGATAAGAAGGCCTACGGAATGTCCAAGGCCATGACCGAAACAGCCTTTATATCCGGCATTGTCAATTATATCACGCGCGATTTTGTCAATATCACTGCACTTTTTGCCTGCTGCAAGGGCGTTTAAGGCCTCTGTCTGGGCTTTAAGCACGGTGTCATAGACCTTTTTCTGCTCGCTGGTAATTTTGCCTACGGCGACCGTCCGCGTCATGTCTGAACAGTATCCGTTGACGACAGCGCCCGTATCCATTGTAAAGAAATCGCCGGCCTTTATCTTTCTGTCACCGGGAACGCCATGGGGCAGTGAAGTATTTTCGCCCGTTATGGTGATAAGGTCAAAGGACGGCCCCTTTGCGCCGTTTTTCTTCATAAAATACTCGATTTCAAGCGCTATGTCGCGCTCCGACACGCCCGGCTTTATATATTCGAGTATGTGGTCAAAGGCCGCGTCCGTTATGGCTTGAGCCTTTTTGATGTTCTCAATCTCAGCGTCCGATTTTATCATGCGCATATGTGAGATAGTTTCACTGATACTGTCTGACAAATCGAACTTTATGTCCGGCAGCATGCGTTTGAACTGCTGGGCGGTAGACACCGGCATGTCATAAGACTCAATGCCTATCTCCTTGACATCAAACTTTTTCACAAGCTCTGCAAGCTGTGCCTTTGTATCAGTCATAAGCACTACTTCACAGCCCTGTGCCTGTTTTTTAGCCGCCTCTATATACCTCGAATCAATCAGGAACACCGCATGGTCCTTTGTTATGAACAACAGCCCATCCGATGACGGAAAACCAGTAAAATAATAGCGGTTATGTTCTGAATAGATTATCGCTGCATATGAATCATCTTTTAGCTTAGATTGGAATGTTTGAATATTGCTCATCTTAAGTCCTCCGATTGATGCTAAATGCGGTGCAGCCGCGCCACACTTAGTAAATTTGATTTTATAAAAGATCCTTGAGGCCATTAAGCGCTAAGATATAGCTGTTTTTGCCGAAGCCGACAATCGACCCGGCACATACTGGGGCAATTACCGAATGGCGGCGGAACTCCTCACGCGCGTAAACATTCGACATATGCACTTCTACACAGGGAATTTTTATTGCGGCAATAGCGTCACGAATCGCAATGCTGTAATGCGTGTACGCCCCGGCGTTTATTACAACGCCGTCAAAATCGCCTCTTGCAGAATGAAGGCGGTCAATAATGTCGCCCTCGCTGTTTGACTGGTAGATTTCGCACTCAAGTCCAAGCTCCTGAGCTTTGTGCATGATTTCAGCATTGATATTATCAATCGTATCTTTCCCGTAGATACCCGTTTCGCGCTCGCCCAAAAGATTGAGGTTTGGGCCATGGATTACCAGTACTTTTCTTTTGTTAAGCATACTCATATCACTTCACCGGCTTTTTCACAATATATTTTTTTCATCGTAACGGCGTCCTGCGCTTGCGTTCCGCGCGATTCGCAGATAAAAACAGGTGTGCATCCGTATTTTATACACAGTTCCGCCACAATTTCAAAATCTGGGCCGTAACCGGGGTCATTGAAAGTCAAGTGCCGCTTTTCGCCGCCTTTTTCGGTGTATTCTATATGGGAAAAGTGGGAGTGGAATGTATAAAACCGTTCAGTGCCGAGTTTATCCTTTATCGCCTTAAAAATTGCCTCAAAATCTTCGATTGTTGCAAGGCCGCCGAGGGTGCGTGCATAAAGATGCCCGAAATCTATGCAGGGTATCAATCTCTCGTCGAGGTTGCATATTTCTATGACTTCATCTGCCGTACCGAGCTGGTTTAGCTTGCCCATTGTCTCCGGGCAGATGTGTATATCAGAAAGCCCCTGGGCGTCAAGGGCTTCAACTGCCCTTTTAAAAGTGTCCTTAGCCGTTTCCAGCGCCCATTGCCGGTCTTTGCCTGAACAAGAGCCGCAGTGCACCACGATCCTGTCGGCGCCCATATCATGGGCCGCCTGCGCGCTTCTGACGATATAGCCTATACTGTTATTGCGCTTTTCTTCATCAGCGCTCGACATTGAAATATAATAGGGCGCATGGACTGAAAGCCGGATTCCGTTTTCACGTGCCTTTTTGCCGAGCTCCGCTGCCTTTTTTGATGTAATCCTTATCCCGTGTCCGCCCTGATACTCATATGCAGTAAGGCCCAGCGAAGCAACATAAGCAGGCGCCTCAATGACATCCTTAAACCCAGCCTCAAAGAAGCTGTCCTCATTGCCGGCAGGGCCGAAAAACGGCATATTGTTCATTAATTTGTGCCTCCGTCTTTCTTTAAATTCTTGTAGTATCGGTTTATAACGGGCCGTTCAAGCATTCTCCTGATTTTGAATATAATGTTTTCCCGCGGGTCAATCGGCGTTACAAGCCATGCTTTTATGCCAGCAAGGTGTGCGCCCGCCACATCCGTATAAATCTGGTCGCCTACTGCTGCCACATTCTCGCGGGGAACGCCCATCTCGCGTACAGCGCGCAAAAAGGCGCGCGGAAATGGTTTCATCCCGTTGCAATAAAACGGCAAACCAAGAGCTTTTGAAAACTTTGAAACACGGTTCTGACGGTTATTCGATATTATATAAAGTTTAATATTGACCTTTTTCAGCGATGCTATCCAGTTAATCAATGCCTCGTCCGGAAGTTCCACATAACGCGGCGCAAGCGTATTGTCTATATCGAGAACAAGGGCCTTTATCCCCTCTTTTTCGAGTATTTCCGGCGTAATCTCATTGATTTTTGAAAATATTCTGTCTGGAACAAGCCGCAAGTGTGAACACCATCCATAAATACCGCGAAGGCGGAGAGATTTCGTTTTTAAGATGCCTGTACTGCATTATATGTCTACCCTGATATTGTTTGCAACTGAAGACTTGATTTATCAATTTAAACAGAGTGCTGCCGCAGCATAATATTGCCATAAACCTTAGTTTTCTTAAGGGCTTGTCTTTTATTTTAAAAAAGCACAAAAAAGCGGGCGTTCAACGCCCGCTTTTAAGCCCGTTCACCGCAAGGGAAATATTAGTGCTTGCGCTTGCGGGCAGCCTCAGACTTCTTCTTGCGCTTGACAGAGGGTTTTTCATAATGTTCCCTCTTACGGATTTCTGCCAAAACGCCAGCCCTGGCGCACTGCTTCTTAAACCTCCTAAGAGCACTCTCGAGAGATTCGTTTTCCTTTACCCGAATTTCAGCCATCTTAAATTCCCTCCCTCCGTCTACCAGCAGGGATATATTTTTTCCGGCAGCATTCGCGGCAAACTCCTGCTGCCGGCACTGGAGATCTCAAAGTAATAAATTTATCCTGTCAAAAGCAAAAAAGTCATAATTGTATAAACACATTATACTATGGCGAACAAGTATCTGTCAAGGGTTTAACAGTCCGGCCTGAAACCCAAATGGATTATTTTGCCACAATATTGATTAATTTGTTTTGAATATAAATTACCTTAATGATATTCTTCCCCGCTATAGCAGAGGCAACTTTGTCGAGGGATTGAGCCATAGCCTGAACCTGCTCTTTTTCAGCGCCGACAGGAATCGTAATTGTTCCTTTCAGCTTGCCGTTAACCTGAACAGGAATTTCGACGGAGTCATCTTTGCACTTTTCTTCGTCATATTCCGGCCATTTCTGCTCGTTCAACATTCCGCCGAACTTTTCAATCTCCCAAAGTTCTTCTGTAATATGCGGAGCGAAAGGATTAAGAAGCAGCAGCAGGGTTTTTAATTCCCCGCGTGTTATAGAGCCTTTGTCTGTAATCTCATTTAAGAGCGACATCATGGCGGCTATAGCAGTGTTAAACTTGAGGTTCTCGATATCCTCACTTACCTTTTTGATACATTTGTGCATTGAGGACTCAAGCTCTTTACTATAGCCTTCCTCGTCTGTTACGATATCCTGAAGTGCAAATACGCGCTCAAGGAAGCGGCGGCAGCCTTTTATACTTGCTGAGGACCACGGCGCTGCCTTTTCAAAATCGCCGATGAACATTTCATAAAGGCGCATCGTATCTGCACCGTACTCTTTAACAATTTCATCAGGATTTACGACGTTGCCGCGTGATTTTGACATTTTCTCGCCGTTCTCGCCGAGAATCATGCCATGGCTGGTACGCTTTTTATACGGTTCTTTATACGGCACTATGCCCATGTCATAAAGCGCTTTGTTCCAGAATCTCGAATAGAGCAGATGAAGGGTAGTATGCTCCATACCGCCGTTATACCAGTCAACAGGCAACCAATACTCGAGTGCCTCTTTGCTTGCAAGCTCTTTGTCGTTATGCGGGTCGCAGTAACGGAGGAAATACCACGATGAACCCGCCCACTGCGGCATGGTATCGGTTTCTCTTCTCGCTTTGCCTCCGCACTTCGGGCACGTGGTGTTAACCCAATCCTCCATTGCGGCAAGTGGTGATTCGCCGTTATCCGTCGGTTCGTATGATTCTACTTCAGGCAGACGCAGCGGAAGCTGGTCTTCCGGAATCGGTACCCATCCGCATTTTTCGCAGTGAACAAGCGGAATCGGTTCGCCCCAGTAGCGCTGACGTGAGAACACCCAGTCGCGCAGTTTGAAGTTTACCTTCTCGCGGCCGATGCCTTTTTCGGTCAGCCATTTTTTTATCTTTACCTGTGCCTCCTGAACGGTCAGGCCGTTGAGGAAGTCGGAGTTTACCATAATACCTGTCTCGCAGTCGGTGAAAGCTTCTTTTTCAACGTCACCGCCTTTGACGACTTCAATTATCGGCAGTCCGAATTTCTTCGCGAACTCCCAGTCACGGGTATCGTGCGCCGGAACCGCCATAATGGCGCCGGTGCCGTATGACATAAGTACATAGTCGGACACGAATATCGGAATCTCCCGGCCGTTGACTGGATTTATCGCCTTGACGCCCTTTATTTCTACACCCGTCTTCTCCTTCTGGACCTCGGTGCGTTCAAAGTCAGATTTGCGCGCCGACTGTTCGCGGTATGCGATGAGTTCTGGCATATTCTCTATAAGCGAGCTCCATTTTTCAATATTCGGGTGCTCTGGAGCTATAACCATATAGGTCGCGCCAAAAAGCGTATCCGGGCGGGTGGTGTAAATAGTGAGCGTGTCGCCCGCTGTTGTTTTGAAGTTGACTTCTGCGCCCGTCGAGCGCCCTATCCAGTTGCGCTGCTGGGTTTTTATGCGTTCAAGATAATCAACCTCATCGAGGTCGTCGATGAGCTTCTGCGCATAGTCAGTAATCTTGAGCATCCACTGGGATTTTACCTTGCGGATGACCTCGCCGCCGCAGCGCTCGCAAACACCGTTGACAACCTCTTCATTGGCGAGTACAACCTTGCATGAGGTGCACCAGTTTACGGCCATTTCTTTCTTGTATGCAAGACCCTTTTTGAACAACTGGAGGAAAATCCACTGTGTCCACTTGTAATAATTCGGGTCTGTCGTATTTATTTCACGGGACCAGTCAAAGGACAGTCCGAGGCTTTTGAGCTGCTGCTTAAAGCGCGCGACATTCTTCTTTGTTACTATTTCAGGGTGTATGTGATTCTTGATTGCAAAGTTTTCGGTCGGAAGTCCGAAAGCGTCCCAGCCCATCGGATAAAGGACATTATATCCCTGTAGCCTGCGTTTGCGCGCGACAATGTCAAGCGCGGTGTATGAACGCGGGTGTCCGACGTGAAGCCCTTGCCCCGATGGGTAAGGGAATTCAACCAGTGCATAATATTTCGGGAGTGAATAATCGTCCTTCGCGCGGAACGTGCCTTTCTTTTCCCATATGTCCTGCCACTTTTTCTCTATTGCGGCAAAATCGTAACGCAATGTTTTTCCCTCCAATATGTTTGACGGCGTTATTGTGCCCCAGCACTTCCGCCGTCAGCTACCTTGGACAGTTCGACTTCTCTGCCGTCGGCCCAAAGTCTTTCAAGATTATAGAAACTCCGCGTATCACGGTGGAATATATGAATTACGACTGATCCGTAATCGAGTATAATCCATGTAGAAGACTGCATGCCTTCAACGCGGAGAGGTTCTACCCCAATCTCTGACAACTTGAATTCAAGCTCCTCAGCCAGCGCGCGGACCTGTGTGGTGCTGCTGCCCGACGCTATGAGGAAATAGTCGGCTAAGATGCTTATGCCGGCAATATCAATTGCTTTGATGTCCTCAGCTTTTCTGCCGTTTAGAATCTTGACTGCCTCTTTTAAAATTTCTTTGCCTGTCAGGAATACCGCCTCCTTAAATATCAATTCTTCGTATCAAATCATCTGTTGCCTGACAGTATATTTTCAAAATCATCGGCGTTGTTGTCCGTTTTGACTGAATCAGCCATCTGTACAATTTTAAGGTCATATATGCTTAGCTCAGTGCCCTCGGGCACAAAGTGAGCATTTAAAATTTCTAAAAGTTCGTCCTTATGCACCGAATAATAATCTACGCCGTCCAAACTGAATGGTTCACCGGGCATAGTGTAAACAGCGGCGTCGGATAAGTTTATATCCTTTGCCAAGTTATAAAACTCAAGCATTTGATACCCTGACAAATCCGTCAGGAAATTGGGGGCAGATACTACCGGAACTATCTTTGTTCCAATTTCCCAAGCGCTCATGGATTTAATCTTTTGCATCAGTGCCGCCAGAAAGATTCTTTGGGCGTTGAGCCGCCCCAAATCGCCCTGGGACCATCCTTTTCTGTAGCGTACAAATTGTTCCGCTTTTGCCCCGTTTAAGTGCTGAAGCCCTTTTTTCAGATGGATGTGAAGATCCTGCTCATCGTCGTCATAATTCATATTGATCGGTACGTCAATGTCGACCCCGCCGACCGCGTCGACAATCTTTCTAAACCCTTTTGTCGTTACAGCCGCGTAATGGTCGATAGTTATTCCGAAATCGTTTTCAATTTGGGCTTTCAGCGTCTCCATGCCGCTCACATTCTTGTCGTGATGGCTGTAAACGGCGTTATATTTGTGCGACGGCACATCCCCGCTGACATAGGTGTCCCGCGGGATTTGCAACAACGTGAGCTTATGATTTTTGCTGTCAAAATTCGCAACCATGATAACATCGGTCAGCGAATTTGTATTATCAATCCCGCACAAAAGGAAATTCGAAAAGTCTTCTGTCGAAGATGTTTTTGAGGCGGTTTCGGGCGCTGAGCCCTTTTCCTTCAAAGGCCTCCAGTTTTTGAGCGCAGCCGTTCCTGCTGCGGCAGCCACGGTGATAAAAGTTGCGACAATAACAAATATCAGTATGCCGCGTTTTAATGCTCCTTGATGTTTCAAAAAATCGACCTCCAGCGCCGGACAAAGTCCGGACGTTTAAGCCGATTGGCAAGTGAGCATTTGCACCGGAAAACCGGCGCAAATTAACTTTATCAGCCGTCTGTCAGCTTATAAAGTCGCCTTATTCTGAATCCTTCCTTGCCAATATCAGCTCATTTCGAGCTCGTACCGTGTCAAGATGGATAGGCGCTCCCTTTTTAAGAAGCTCCTCAATAGAAAAACGCAAACAGACATCCAGCCCTTTTTCAAGGGATGAATGAACCGTTCGGCGCAATTCGTCCACACCATCATAGTCACGGTCGGCCGAAATGTAATCGGCAAGGTAGATAATCTTTTCAAGCAGGCTCATACCCGCTCTTGCCGTCGTGTGATACCGTACGGCATTAAGAATTTCCGTATCGGTTATCTTATGTTCATATTGTAGCACAGCCGCGCCGCTAATAGCGTGCAGCAGCTTTGGAGCCGACCTCTCGACATCATCAAGGATTATACTATATTTTTCTATCGTTTGCAACTGGACATCCTTCGGTGTTTCTTTCTCAATATCGTGAACAAGGCCCGCAAATTCAGCCTTTTTGACATCGGCGCCGAACTTTTTTGCAAGAAATTCGGCTTCCTTTGATACCTCCAGCGAATGAATGAATCTTTTTTCGCTAAGTCTTCTTTTTAGTATGTCCCGAAAATAGCTGAGTTTTTCTTCGTAAGAGCCGCTGTCCATTAAATTGCTCCTGTCACTGCCGGGCTTATCCCTATAAAGCCCTTTGTCTTCAATGAACTTCAATACTTCGTCCGGCACAAGGCCCTTTGCACTATGCATATTTTTGAGACGCTCGCGCACATCCGTTGACGACAAGTCGACAACTGGGAAATCCTCTATATGGCACCTTGCCCCGTATTCTTTCTCAAGCTTGAGGGCGAACTGCTTCAATTTAGAGTATTCTCCCCCATGCCTTGCGCATGCGCATAGATCCGCCATTTCCGCAATGGCCTTGAAATCTTTCCACTTATCGAGAGTCAGGAACATATCCGAGCCGGTTATCAGAAAAAGCCTCGCTTCCGGATACAGCTTCTTTAACTCCTTAAGCGTGTCGACAGTATAGCTTGTCCCGCCACGCTCGATTTCTATACTGCTCACTTCAATCTTCGGATAAGCTGAAGCAGCCAAGCGGCACATCTCAAGCCTTAAATCAGCGGGAAGCATGCCGTCCGCGCTTTTGTGCGGCGGTGTCCACACCGGTATCAGAAGCAGCCTGTCAAGGCCGAGCCTCTCGATAAATTCAAGAGCCAGCTTGATGTGACCGTTGTGAATGGGATTGAAGGTACCCCCTAAGATTCCGATGCGCTCTGTCACAGTTGGATCACCGGTTTTTCCGGATTCGGGCGGTAGAGCACAATGCGCGAGCCTATGACCTGAACCACCTGGGCGCCCGTTTTTTCCGCGAGAAGCTCTGCCGCCTCGCGGGGAGACAACGGGCAGGTCTCAAGCACTCTATATTTTACAAGCTCCCGGGCTGCAAGCGCCTGAGATACCTGTTCGTAGGTTGTGTCATTAAGCCCTAATTTGCCAATCTGCCCTATAGTGTCAGCCGTGCTCGCGATGGATTTGAGTTTAGCGCGTTGTTTTGAAGTCAGCAAATATATTCCTCCTACTTATTTACAAATAACATTTATTAATAAAGGTCCTGCTACGCACCGAAACGCTTATGCAGCAGTTTCGCGAACTGCGCAAGTGCCTTGCCGCGGTGGCTGAGCCTGTCTTTCTCTTCGCCGGCAAGCAGCGCAAAGCTTTTCCCTGTGGTTTTTTCGATGAAAATTGGGTCATAGCCGAACCCGCCTTTGCCCTGAGGTGCAAAAGCAATTGAACCTTCACATTCGCCGTGTGCATTAATTATGTTTCCATCTGGGAAGGCACAGCAAATAGCGCAGACGAACTTGGCATCTCTTGCTCCGGCCGGGACATCGCGCATCTCATAAAGCAACTTATTTATGCGGTCGCTGTCAGTGGCGTTTTCGCCAGCATAACGGGCCGAATAGACGCCGGGCGCGCCGTGAAGCGCCTCAACCATAAGTCCGGAATCGTCGGCAACTGTCGGCAAACCGGTTGCTTCCATGCCGCTTAACGCTTTGATTCTCGCGTTATCCTCAAAGGTAGCGCCTGTCTCTTCCGGCTTTGATGTGACCCCGGCTTCCTTAAGCGAAATACCCTCGATACCGAACTGCGCGAGTATATGCCTGATTTCCTTCAGCTTATCCTCATTGTTCGTCGCAATTAGAAATTTCACGGCTGTCCCTCTTTTCTATTTTTCTGAAAACAAGGCGTCGACAAAGTCGCTGGCATTGAACGGCTGCAGGTCGTCAATTCCTTCACCGACACCCACATATTTTACAGGTACACCCAGTTCATGCTTTATCGCGAAAACTACGCCGCCGCGGGCTGTACCGTCAAGCTTGGTCAGCACAATACCGGTAAGCCCCGCCACCTCTTTGAAAACCTTCGCCTGATTGACGGCGTTCTGCCCCGTCGTAGCGTCGAGAACCAGAAGATTTTCGCGCGCCGCGCCCGGCAGTTCCCTTTCGATAACCTTAGATATCTTGGCCAGCTCATCCATGAGATTTTTCTTGTTGTGCAGTCTCCCTGCGGTGTCGCATATTACTACGTCGGCGCCTCTTGCCTTGCCGGCATTGATGGCATCAAATATAACCGCCGCCGGGTCCGCACCCTCTTTCTGCTTTACAATCTCAACTCCGGCCCGCTGGGCCCATATCTCGAGCTGGTCGATGGCCGCCGCGCGGAATGTATCCGCCGCCGCCAAGATTACGCGCTTGCCTTGAGACTTTAGATTCGCCGCCATTTTGCCTATCGTCGTAGTCTTGCCGACGCCGTTTACTCCGATTACGAGAATTACCGACGGCTTTGTCGAAAGGTCAAGTTCCTCGCCGCCAGACAACATCTGCGCCATTATCTCCTGAAGCAGCTTTTTGACATCGGCCGGATCACTTACGCCTTCCTTTTTAACCTTAGCGCGCAGCTCCGAGATGATATACTCCGACGTCTCGATGCCCACATCGGAGCTTACCAAAATTTCTTCCAGGTCTTCAAAAAGTTCCTCATCAATTTTTGTGAAGGACTTGAAAACGCCGTTAACCTGTTTCATAACACTTTCACGCGTTTTTGCAAGCCCGTTTTTTATTTTTTCAAAAAAGCCCATCGTTACTCCATCCTGCCGCAATGGCATAAAGTAATTTCAAAAATTAGCTAAATAAAAAATAGGAGTAATATATATTGTACTATCAGTATTGACATATGGCAACAGTTTCATGGCGATTTTAGCGCTTATGGCAATAATTATTTTTGAATTTATTCTTTAATTATTACAATATTTTACTTAATTTCTTTTATTTATACAACTACGTGACGCGTCAACGGCATAAAATAGGCAGGTCCAGATTCCGCCGAAACCTGAACCTGCAAAACCTTAACGTCTTATATTTAATTTTTAAGGCCGAGCTTCTCGACCAGCTCGTCGACGTCCAACGTGAGCAGCTTTGAAACGCCCTCGTCCTGCATTGTAACGCCGTAAAGCACGTCCGCTTCGTCCATAGTGCCGCGGCGGTGGGTTATAACGATAAACTGGGTATTATCGCACATGCGGCGCAGATATGCAGAGAACCTTGAGACGTTCGCGTCGTCCAGCGCCGCCTCAATCTCGTCAAGCACGCAGAACGGCGACGGCCGAACCTTCAAAATCGCAAAGTAAAGCGCGATTGCGACAAACGCCCGCTCTCCGCCGGAGAGCATTGAAAGGTTCTTTATAATCTTGCCCGGCGGCTGAACGATAATATCAATACCTGAGTTCAACACGTCCTCCGGCTCGGTCAGTTCAAGATGAGCCGACCCGCCGCCGAACAGTTCGACGAATGTCTCGGAGAAGTTCTTGTTTATGATTTCTAACTGCTCCTTGAATATATCCCTCATCTTGTCAGTCAGCGCGGCAATGAGCTTTTCGAGTTCACGCTTCGATTTTTCGACGTCGTCGGTTTGAGCCTTCATGAACGTGTACCGCTCGTTTACTTCCTTGTATTCCTCAATTGCCCCGACGTTGACTGTACCGAGGGCCTTTATGCTGTTCTTTACCTCATTGAGCCTTCGCTGCGCTTGTGCAGGGTTCTCAATCTTCGGCACTGTTTTCTCAGCCTGTGAGCGTGTCATGTCATACTCGTCAAGCAGGCGCGCAATAATCGAATCATATTCGGCCTGTGCAGTGGACTTGCGCTCTTCGAGCCTTGCAAGCTCCTCGCTGATTTTTTCCTTTTCATCGGAAAGATCGCGTTCATTAGCCCGCATATCGGCGGTGTCGCGCTCCATTTTTTCGCGTTCTTCGGCAAGCTCTGCAGCAGCCTTAGTCTTTTCTTCGCTCAGGCGGCGCAGCTCTTCTTCCTCATCTTTAAGCCTTTGAATATCTGCCCTCGCCTGTTCACTCTTCGCGTTAAGCTCCGCAATCTGCAGCTTAAGTTCCTTTATCCTGTCCTCACTGCTCTGACGGCGGAGAATGATATTGTTGAGTTCCTGCCTTAAAGCCTCGATATCCTTTTCGCATGTGACTTTCTCAAGGCGCAGGGCAGCAAGCTTTTCAGTCCGCTCCTCACGCATACGCATGAGCTTGGTTCTGCTTATACCTAAGTCCTCAGTTTTGCGCTGTTCTTCCTCTATTTTTAAGGTGATAGCTTTTATTGCCTCGTCGTTTTCAGCGGCCTTTTTCTCATACTCCGCTATTCTGTGCGCGGATTCCTCTTTTTCTCTCTTTAAGGCGGCTATCTCGTCGTTTATTTGGGCTATTTGCTCCTCAAAGCGGCGTTTTTCAGCCTCTATGCGGATTTTATCCTCCTGCGCCGTCGCAAGCTCGCCTTTTATCCCCAAAACGGAGGCCTCTAACGCAGAATACTGCTGAGCGTGCGTTTTCCGCTCCTCCGTCAGCGCGTCAATTCTCTGCTTTATCGCATCGGCCTCTTTGCGGAGTTCGGCTATGTCCGCCGAACGGGACAGCAGGCCTATATTCTTACTTGTTGAACCGCCCGTCATGGAACCGCCTGCATTGACAAGCTGGCCGTCAAGCGTAACAATCCTGAAACGATAGTTGTACTTTCGCGCTATCCGGACGGCACAGTCAAGGTCTTTCGCGAGTGCTGTCCGGCCCAAAAGGCTCCTGATTATGCCCTGATACTTATTGTCAAAGCTGATAAGCTCACTTGCTATGCCGATGAAGCCGCTTTCGGAGTCAAGCCCGCGCTCCGACAGGATATTGCCGTGAACTGAGCTTATCGGCAAGAATGTCGCGCGGCCGCCGTTTGTCCGCTTTAACATGCCTATTGCCGCTTTTGCGTTTTCTTCTGTATCTACAACAATGTGCTGTGCGGAAAACCCGAGGGCAGTTTCAATGGCCAGTGCATATTCCGCAGGCACGTCTATTATCTTTGAAACAGGGGCATGTATGCCGCTGAGCCTTCCGTATGCTTTTTCACGCATAACGGTCTTTACGCTCTGGGAAAAGCCCTCAAGGCTGCGTTCCATATCCTCGAGCATTGCGGCGCGCTGCTTTTTCCCTTCATACTGCAGCGTAAAAGAGCGGATGCTCTCGTCTATCCTTGACAGCTTGTCCTTTTTCGAGTTGAGCTTTAATTCATAACCCCGCTGCTCATTCGACAGCGTTTCTATATCAGCTTCACGCTCTGAAAGCCTTGCTTCAGCGTCCTTTAAACCTGACTTAGCCTCTGAAAGCCTCTGCTCTCTCGCGGCTATTTCGCCGTCTATCGCTTCGGAGCGCTCCTTCAAATGTGCTATGGAAGCAACTGCGCCGTTTTTCTCGACGCGGATGTCGGACAGCTTTATTGTAAGCGCCGACAGTTCGGCCGCAGCTCTCTCGAGTTCTCCAGAAAGTCCCTCGCTCTGCTTTGAAATATCCGTCACACCGTTTTCACATTCGGTGAGGCGCTTTTCTATATCCTCGGCTTCGGCGAGCTTTTTCTCGATTTCCGCATTGATTCTCGCCATCTCGGTTTCGCTTTCGTCGCCGGAACTCTCAGCCTTTTTTATCTCATCGTTTAAGCGCTCAATATTCTCGGTGTTGTGGTTTATGTCGTTTTGGAGTATGCCGGTCTGCGACTGCTTTTGTATGGCGGTTTCATAAAGCTCGCGCGCTTCCCTGCGCAACTGCTCAATCTGGGCAGCCTTTTTCTGCGATTCAAGCCATACCGCTTCCATCTTCGCCTGGGCGGCCTCGAGCTTTTCATTAACCGCGTCGTACTGGGCGCGGGCATATTCCAGCCTGTTTTCATGCTCGCGCAAAACGCTGCGCTGCTTGTCAAGGTTATTGAGCCACAACCCGATTTCGAGATTTTTCTTTTCTCCCGCGAGTTCTATGTACTTCTTTGCCTTTTCCGCTTGTTCCTTTAGTGGTCCAACGCGGGACTCAAGTTCCGCAAGAATATCCCGCAGACGGACGAGGTTTTCCTCCGTTTCGGCAAGGCGGCGTTCCGATTCCTCTTTGCGGCTGCGGTATTTTGATATGCCTGCCGCTTCCTCAAAGATTTGGCGCCTGTCCTCGCTTTTCGCGCTGACTATCTCGTCGATACGCCCCTGCCCGATTATTGAATAGCCGTCGCGGCCAAGACCCGTATCCATGAGAAGCTCGTGGATATCTTTTAGCCTCACGGATTTTCCGCAGATTAAATATTCGCTCTCTCCGGAACGGTAGCAGCGGCGGGTTATCTTGACCTCGTCACTGTCATAGGGCAGTCTGCGCTCGGTGTTGTCCAATGTTAAAGAAACCTCGGCAAACCCCAGCGGACGCCTGTCCACTGTGCCGCCGAATATAACATCCTCCATTTTGGTTCCGCGCAGCGCTTTCGATGAAACTTCCCCGAGAACCCAGCGAATTGCGTCACTTATATTGCTTTTTCCGCTGCCGTTCGGTCCTACTACTGCTGTTATCCCTTTTTCAAATTTGAGCAGCGTTTTATCCGGAAATGACTTAAAGCCTTGTATTTCGAGAGATTTTAAGTACAAAACTCTTCTACCCCCGCAAAGATTTACTTAGAAAACTTTTCCGCATTTACCACAAACTCAGGCAAATCGCGTTCGCGTACAGTTAACCTCACCTTAAAAGCGTTTTCAAGGCTTGTCAGATTCTGGCGGTGTTGTCCGACAAGCTTTGATACGGCGGACGGAGATACATAAAGGACAGCACTGCCGCCTTCTTTGACGCCGAGTTTTTTCAGCGCTGCCTCCGCCTTTTCTTTATATATAACGCTCTCGCACAGCTCACGGAAAGCCGGGTGCCACGGGCCTGCCTTGTAATTTTTCTCGATGCCCGGCCCGGCATGCAGCCCCAGCCGTATTACTGAAATATTTCTCTCATGGAAAAATAAGAGCAGTTCTGCGCAGAGCGCAACAGTGTCCGTCAGCGAGGGCGGGTTGTATTTACCCTCGTCGAGATAACGCGCTAAAAGTGTATTTTTTAGGACTATTGTCGGATAAATGCGTACAGTTTTGGGGTTTAAATCCGCTATTTCTCGGGCAGTTTTAAGGTCGGTTTCGCGCGTTGAGCCGTAAAGGCCCGTCATCATCTGGAGCCCAAGTTCAAAGCCATAAGCTGAAATGAGCTTTGAGGCCTGTTCAACATCCCGCTTTTTGTGACCGCGGTAATTGAGCTCCAGCACCCTGTCGTCCATACTCTGGGCGCCGAGTTCTATCGCCGTCACGCCGTATCGCCTCAGGGTAATAAGCATATTCGCGTCAATGGCATCAGGCCGCGTGGATATGCGTATTCCCTTGAAGCCGTTCTCTCCTATATACGGCTGCGCCGCCTCAAGCAGGGACACCATGTAGTTATGTTCGACTGCCGTAAAGCTGCCGCCAAAAAAGGCAATTTCTGAATCCTTTGCCTTTGGGCCAAGCCGTGACAATGCAGTCTCCGCCGTCCTTTTCACTTCATCCGGCGTCGGAGCCGATTCCTGCCCCGCTATTTTCGTCTGGTCACAGAACGAACATTTATGCGGGCAGCCGAGGTTCGGCACAAAAATCGCTACATTTGCTTTCTTCATTGTCCCATCAAAGCCAGAGCTTCCTTGGCGGCCATCTGCTCGGCTTCCTTTTTGCTACCTCCGCGTCCGGTGCCGATTACATTGCTGTTGAGGTGAACCTCTACGACAAACTCCTTGTTGTGGTCTGGGCCTCTTTCTTCAATAAGTACATATTTAAGCTGCTCGCCATGATTTTTCTGAACAATCTCTTGCAGAGTAGTCTTATAATCCTTGAGCCTCGGGCTCATATGTGAGGAAAAGAACTGGTCAGCAAAATGCGTGATATGGCGTTTTGCAGCCTCAAGCCCTCCGTCAATATAGATGGCGGCAGTAACCGCTTCAAACGCGTCTGCGAGAATTGAGGGGCGCTGCCGCCCTCCCGTATTTTCTTCGCCGTGCCCAAGCCTTAAGTACTTGCCGAGGTTTATCTGGAGAGCAAACTTATACAGCGATTTTTCACACACCATCATGGCGCGGAGCCTTGTCAGTTCACCTTCCGGAATATCGGCGTTATGCATGAAAAGGTATTCTGCCGTAATAATGCCGAGAACCGCGTCGCCTAAAAACTCAAGCCTCTCGTTGTTCTCATAATGTTTCCCCTTTGCCTCGTTCGCATAAGAGGAATGGGTAAGGGCTGTAATCAAAAGCTGTTTGTTCTTAAAACTATACCCAATTGTTTTTTCAAATTCTGAGATATCCATCAAAATTTCTCCGTTACTTTTTAATGTATTATCAACCGGCAGTTCCGAACATACCATTTTTAATAATATCGCCCAGAACTGCCGGAAAATTTTTAAGGAAGCGCATAGAACCGGCTGACTATTACCCGGTTCTATGCTTTCAGCCTCCAGAGTAAAACAGCCATTAACTCGGACAAAAACAATTATTATACATTTTAATTTATACCTGACGTAAATACTTTTTCACACATTTGATCGCGTCACCCACCGTCTCAATACTGTCGGCACAGGATACCGGGATGTCGCAGTCAAACTCATCAGCGAGGGCGTCCACAAGTTCCGCTATGTCAAGCGGGTCGGCCCCCAGTTCACTGAACGTCATTTCTGAAGTGATTTCTTCCTCTTCAACGTCAAATTGGTTGGCAATAACGGCTTTGACACGTTCTGTTATCACAAAAGGCACCCCACTCTCCTACCACTTTTAGAAAACTAATTTGAAATCAAGTGTTTCCAAAAGACTGCCATCGCGGCTATTTTGCCCTGCGGTTCAGCCGATATGCCTCTAATTGTCAATAAGAATATATGTCAATTATTACTAATATTATGTTGCAAAATTAAAGGCAAACTTAACTTATGCAGTCTTTTTTGTGGCCCTTACATGATATGCCTAAGTGATACTTATGTTCACGAAAAATTATCCGACATATGCCTGCATGCTGTCCTTTATTGTATCAACAACGCCTTCGGATACGAAAGCGATAGCCTGACGCACTGCGTTTTTAAACGCCTTAGCGTTTGAACTTCCGTGGGCCTTTATAACAGGCCTCGAAGCACCCATAAGCGGCGCGCCGCCGTATTCAGTATAATCTATCTTTTTCTTAAACTCCAAAAGCCCCGGCTTTACTGCTAACGCAGCGAGTTTTGACAAGAGGTTTCGGGTCAGCAGCGCTTTAAGGTTATTGACAAAGGTAAGGCCTACTCCTTCGGTCAGCTTTAATATAACATTGCCGGTAAAGCCGTCGGCAACCGCCACGTCGCAGACACCCAAGGGCAGGTCCCTGCACTCAATGTTGCCGATAAAATTGCAGTCAGCCTTCTGAAGAAGCTCATAAGTATCGTGCTGCAACTGTGTGCCTTTTGTCGGCTCTGTGCCTACATTGACCAGTCCGACCCGCGGCGCATCCAGATGCAAAATCTTGTTCATATAAATCGAGCCCATCAGCCCGAACTGCAAGAGCATATCGGGACGGCATTCGAGGTTGGCACCGCCGTCAAGCAGCATGAAACAGCCCTTTTCCGACGGGAGAATAGGCGCGAGGGCCATCCGTTTAACGCCCTCTATGCTCCTCACGATGAAGTTGGTGCCCATAACGAGCGCTCCGGTGTTTCCTGCCGAGACAAAAGCATCGCCCTGCCCGTCCGCGAGGGCCTTTAGGCCGACCGCCATTGAACTGTCAGCTTTCTTTTTTAATACGTCCCTCGGGGAATCTTCCATAGTTATAAACCCATCGGCATGGATTATTGTTATCCCTGAAAGCGACACGCCGAGTTTTCCGGCCGCTTCCTCGAGCTTTTGCTTATTGCCGACCAGAGCTATATTAACGCCGTATTCATCCGCCGCCAACCTGCAGCCTTTAATGACTTCATCAGGAGAATTGTCCCCTCCAAAACCATCCACTAATATCTTCATATTTACGCCTTCCATATTTTATAGATTTGCAGCAATAGCGTCTATTTCTTTAAGTGCCCTTTCGGATATCCGCCTGTATTTTTCGCGCTTATCGCGAATTTTCTCCTCGAGCGGCGGCATAATCCCGAAATTTATATTCATCGGCTGGAACCGCCCGGGTTCGGCTGAGCTTATATAATACCCGAGCGACCCTATCGCCGTGCTGCGCCCAAAATCGGCCGGCTCCATTCCCAATGCCGCCCGCGCGCACGATATGCCGGCGGCAAGCCCAGATGACGCTGACTCAACATAACCCTCAACGCCTGTTATCTGGCCTGCAAAAAAAATCCTGTTTTGGCTCTTAAGCCTGTAAAAGCGGTCGAGCAATGCCGGAGAATCAAGATATGTGTTGCGGTGCATGACGCCGTAACGTGCGAATACGGCGTTCTCCAAGCCGGGTATCATTGAAAACACCCGCTTTTGCTCGCCAAACTTTAAGTGGGTTTGAAATCCAACTATATTGAACAGGCTTCCCGCCGCATTGTCGCGCCTTAGCTGCACCACTGCATATGGGACTTTTCCCGTCCTCGGGTCGGGAAGCCCGACAGGCTTAAGCGGCCCGAAAAGTAGAGTATCGTGCCCGCGCTTTGCCATAACCTCAACCGGCATGCAGCCCTCAAAAACCTTCAGTTCCTTCTCGTCAAATTCCTTGAGGGGTGCAGTTTCGGCGGTAATAAGCGCCTGATAGAATGCCTCATACTCCTCTTCATTCATCGGGCAGTTTATATAATCGTCTCCGCCGCGCCCATATCTCGCGGCAAAATACGCTTTTTCCATGTTTATACTGTCGAATTCCACGATAGGCGCTGCCGCATCGAAAAAGTGAAGATAGGATTGTCCGGTCAGTTTTGCGATACTGTCCGACAATGCATCAGATGTCAGCGGGCCGCTTGCGATTACACAATAGCCGTCTGGTATCTCGGTTACTTCCTCTTCTTTGACTGTGATAAGCGGATGTGAGCGCACAAGGGATGTTACCCGCTGTGAGAATTTCTCTCTGTCAACTGCCAGAGCGCCGCCCGCCGGAACGCGGGTCTCGTCCGCCGCTCGCATAATGACAGAGTTGAGGCGTCTCATTTCCTCCTTCAAAAGGCCTACAGCGTTTTCAAGCCTATCGGCCCTGAGTGAATTTGAACAGACAAGTTCCGCAAAGTTGGGGCTGTGATGAGCGGGTGAGAACTTTTTCGGCTTCATCTCATAAAGCGTAACCTTAACGCCGCGGTTTGCCGCCTGCCATGCGGCCTCACAGCCGGCAAGGCCAGCTCCCACAACCGTTATTGCAGCTTCACTCACTTATCTGTTCCCCTTTCCTGTTCATATCCGCAGCCTTCTTTAAGACAATGCAGTACCCCGCCGCGTTTTTTGAACAGGTTTGACCCGCATTTAGGACATTTCTGCTGCTGCGGCACATCCCATGTCATAAACGGACATTTCGGGTTGTTTTCACAGCCGTAATAAGTCTTGCCGTTCTTCGATTTCTTTTGCAGGACTTTTCCGCCGCAGGCAGGGCATAATGCCCCTGTTTCCTGGACTAAAGGCTTTGTATTTTTACATTCAGGATATCCGGGACATGCAAGGAATTTGCCGTATTTGCCCATCTTAATTACCATACGGCGCCCGCAGTTCTCACAGATTACGTCTGATTCCTCGTCCGGCACCTTTACATGTACGTCACCGAGCACTTCTTCGGCGGTCTTAAGCGTATTCTTAAAACCGTTGTAGAAATTGCTCAGCGTATCAACCCAGTTTTGTCCTCCCTCTTCTATCTTGTCAAGGTCTTCCTCCATCTTTGCCGTAAACTCAACGCTGACGATGTCCGCAAAATTCTCTTTCATCAGCTTTGTCGTAACCTCGCCGAGTGGAGTCGGCACAAGCTGGCGGTTCTCTCTTGTGACATATCCCCTGGCAAGTATAGTCGTGATGGTCGGGGCATATGTGCTCGGCCTGCCTATGCCGTTTTCCTCAAGCGTCTTTATAAGCGACGCCTCGGTATAACGTGCAGGCGGCTGGGTGAAATGCTGGCTCGCCTCAATTTCGCCTTTATTGAGTATATCGCCCTCTTGCAATGCGGGCAACGGTTTGCCTGTGGCTTCCGTATCAGCTTCTTCATAAACGGCGGCAAAGCCCTTGAACTTAATGGTGCTGCCGGCCGCTTTGAATACATAGCCGTCCGCGTCAATATCGGCGGACACTGTGTCAAAAACCTCGTTTGCCATCTGACTCGCCGTAAAGCGCTCCCAGATGAGCTTATAGAGTTTATACTGGTCTTTTGTGAGGCTGTCTTTGACCTTCTCTGGAGTCAGTTCCTGCACAGTCGGGCGGATAGCCTCATGTGCGTCCTGAGAGCCCTTTTTCGTCTTATAAACGCGCGGTTTTTCCGGCAGGTATTCCTTGCCGTAATGCTGCTCAATGAACTTTGCCGCGTTTTCCCGCGCCTCATCAGCAATACGCAGCGAGTCGGTTCTCATATAGGTGATAAGGCCTATTGCACCGTAGTCCTTTATTTTAACACCTTCATACAGCTCCTGCGCGATCTGCATAGTTTTCTTTGACTGAAAATTAAGGCGTTTGGACGCTTCCTGCTGAAGGGTTGAGGTGGTAAAAGGAGGGGCGGGCGAGCGTTTGCGTTCACTCTTCTTAACAGACACAACCGCAAACTCCGCTTCTTTTACCTTTTCAAGTATGGCGTCAGCCTGTTCTTTTGTCTTTATCTCAATTTTCCCGTTTTTGTCTCCGAAAAATTTTGCGTCAAAGGTTTTTTTTGAATTCTTTGTAGTTAGGTCTTTGGCCTCTATGGTCCAGTATTCCTGCGGCTGGAAAGCCCTTATCTCTTCTTCCCTGTCGACTATCATACGCACCGCGACAGACTGGACTCGGCCGGCAGAAAGCCCGCGTTTTACCTTTTTCCACAGGAATGGGCTTAAGCTGTAACCAACAATGCGGTCAAGGATTCTTCTGGCCTGCTGTGCGTTTACAAGGTTGAGGTCAATGCTGCGCGGGTGTTTTATTCCCTCTTTGACAGCGGTTTTTGTGATCTCATTGAATGTAACCCGAACCGGCGCGTCTTCGTCGATACCGAGTATCTTTGACAGGTGCCAGCTTATTGCTTCTCCTTCGCGGTCGGGGTCTGTTGCGAGATAAATTCTTTTGCTTTGTTTTGCTTCCTTTTTAAGCATTTTTATAAGGGCGGCTTTGCCCCTTATTGAAATGTATTCTGGCGTGAAACCATTGTCTAAGTCTACACCCATGCGGCTTTTTGGCAGGTCTCGGACATGTCCCATTGAAGCTATGACATTATAACCTCTTCCGAGATATTTTTTTATTGTATCCGCCTTTGTGGGTGACTCAACTATTACCAAATCGGACATTAACATATCACCTTTATAGTTTACTTGTCTTAATACTGTTCTTTCCTAAAACAGTCGCTATATTTAGGACAATTCTTCAGTGGATATAAAAGGATTAACTTCTTATGGAATTGCTTTAATTATTATATAACGGGTATCGTTAAAAAAATAGAACTTTTTATGCTTTTTAATAAAAAAGTATTCGCATCTATCTGGCTAATTTATATCTTCTTCCCGGAAAGGACTGTACGTAACCCTCGATTTCCAGGGTCGTCAGCACTGCCAGCACTGTTCTTAATTCCATATTCGCCTTCAGCGCAATATCATCAACGTGCTGCGGGACTTCTGATAATACATTATATACCAACAACTGCTTTTCGCTCAAGCCCGCTGCGCGGGGGCAAGACGCGAGGTAGTTCGCAGAGTTAACATCTCTGTTCCCCGCGGACGTTGGCAACTGATTGATTTTTTCCTCTTCATCATGTGAAGACGCTGCGTGGTGACAAGACGCGAGGTGGTTCGCAGAGTTAACCTCTCTGTTCCCCGCGGACGTTGGCAACTGCTTGGTTTTTCCCCCTTCATCATGTGAAGACACTGCGCGTGGATAAGACTTTACAGAATTATTTTCAACATATTTTGCTTTCGCTGTTGATTCTGTGCCAGCACTGCTTTGCAGGCCGTTGTTATTATCAAGTGTTATAAAGGGAAGCTCATCGGCATTCTCTTTTGTCCCTTTAGCAAGCGGCGGTCTTTCTGCGTTTGAAGCAGTACTTTGGGAACTATTTTTAACTGAATCAAAGTTAAGCTGCTGTTCTTCGATTTCCAGTTCTCTTGAAGTTATTTTTGAGATTATATTTTGAGGGAAAAGTCCGATATATTCCTCCAAAATATCCATAACGCCGCAAACCGGTTTGACGCCGTCCCGCAGCAGCCTGTTTGTGCCTTTGCTCTCAGAACTGAAAATGCTGCCGGGAACAGCAAAAACATCTCTGCCCATTTCCGCTGCAAGTGACGCGGTAATCAGCGCTCCGCTTCGGCTGCCGGCCTCGACAACAACACAACCGAGCGACAGCCCAGCAATTATGCGGTTTCTTATCGGAAAATTCGCGCGGGCGGGAGACGTCCCAGGAGGATATTCCGAGACAACCGCCCCGTTTTGAGAAATAAGTCGTTTTAGCTCCCGGTGTCCCGAAGGATAGTCGATATCTATTCCGCCTCCGACAACCGCAACGGTTTTTCCGCCGCCCTTAAGCGCACCTTTGTGAGCCGCCGCGTCGACACCGACAGCCAAACCGCTGACTACTGTAACCCCGCAGCGTGCAAGCCCCACTGACAATTTTGTGGCGACCTCCACCCCGTATGGAGTTACGTTTCTCGTGCCGACCATCGCAATATATAGGCTGTCGTAAGGCTGCGGAAGATCACCCCATACATACAGGACACAGGGCGGCGCATATATATCTTGAAGCGTCTGCGGCATATCTGGCGTCGTTAATATCTTATAGCCATTTTTCATACAGTCGCTGACTATTTTTTTGCTTCGTTCAAGGGATTTGTTATTAAGGCGCCTTATCTCTTTTTCAGTCAAAAAGCCCGTTTTCAGATAATCGGCCTGCCCTGCCTCATAGACGGCCCCGACGCTGCCGAATTCTTTAACAAGCTTGTCAGGTTTAGGGCTGCCCGCTCCAAATACCTGCTGCAGCCAGATCCAATGTTCAACCAAATCCTCTGCCATAATAACCTCCGTCAAAACCATACGATTTGTGTTTGCGAACCGAATCAGCCAAATTTATAACTATCCTTACATCAGCTTCTTTGTCATTTCCCAAATGATCACTGTCGCGGCAGCAGCGGCATTAAGCGACTCGGCACGTCCCCTCATTCTTACAGTCACGCTCTTTGAACATGCCTTTATGCAGTCGTCGGTAAGCCCGTTTCCCTCATTGCCAATGACCGCTACGGCGCCTTTTGAGAAGTCAACAGAGAGCAAGTCCTCCCCACCTTTTGCAACAGCGGCCAATACTGTGTGCCCTTTTGCCTTTAACGTACTTAGTGCCGTGGTGAGGTCAAGACCCGAAACAAAATCAACCCGAAAAACCGCGCCCATCGAGGCCCTTACGACTTTCGGTGAATAGATGTCAGTGCAGCCTGAGGAAAGCAATATGCCGTCAATCCCCATCGCCTCGGCTGTACGCAGTATTGTCCCGAGATTTCCGGGGTCCTGAAGGTTTTCAAGTGCAAGATATAAGCCGTTCGGGTTTAAGTTTGTGATATCAAGGGAGGTATCACGCATTTTAGCTATGCAGAAGATACCCTGTGACGTGCGCGTGTCGGCCAGGTGGGAAGCCACCTTGGATGTAATTTGGTAGACAGGGGCACCTGTCCGCTCAATAGCACTGCAATAGTCTGCGTATTTCTCCTGAGCCTCAGGCGTTATGAATACGGCAGTCAGCTCAGTCCCGCTTTGCGCCGCGTCAAAAGAAAGCCTTGCGCCCTCAATCACAAACAATCCTGTTTCGCGGCGTTTATTTCTCTTGTCGCGAAGCGATATATATTCTTTTACAAGTTTATTTTCCCGGCTTGAAATAACCGTAATTACGACCTCCCACCTATTTGCACTTGAAAACACGAATGCCCGGGCGCATTTCTGTACCCGGGCTAAGCTGCGATTAAAGCGCCGCTTTTGCTTTCTCAACAAGAGCTGTAAAGGCCTGTGCATCATTGACCGCGAGCTCTGAAAGCATCTTGCGGTTGAGCGAAATGCCAGCCTTTTTAAGTCCATAGATAAATGTTGAGTAGTTTATACCGTTCATTTTGCAACCCGCTGAAATACGAGTAATCCACAAAGAACGGAAATCACGCTTTTTATTTTTACGGCCTACATATGCGTAAGCCAAAGACTTCATAACTGCCTGGTTAGCTGTGCGGAAAAGCCTACTCTTACCGCCCCAGTAACCCTTGGCAAGCTTTAATACCTTTTTTCTTCTTTTGCGCGTCATTATCGCGCCCTTAACTCTCGCCATTTTCTATTACCTCCGTACCGCAGACAGCGGTCTATCTGTTTACATATAAGGGATGAGGCGTTTTGCCGCCTTCATGTTTGAAGCGTCAAAATAGGTTGCGTGTCTCAAACCTCTTTTACGCTTTGTAGTTTTCTTGTTTAAAATATGTGACTTATATGCATGTGCACGCTTGACCTTACCGTTTTTGGTCAGCTTTACACGTTTTGACAAACCGCTGTGATTTTTCAACTTCGGCATCGTAGTAACCTCCCTTTTGCTTAAGTACGTTATGCTTTGTTATTCGCAGGCTTCGGTGCCAGGAACAAAGACATGCTACGTCCTTCTAGCTTTGGCTGCTTTTCCAGTGAGGCATAGTCCGCGCAAGCCTCGGCAAAACGTGCAAGCAGGTTGCCGCCCAGCTCCGTATGAGCCATCTCGCGGCCGCGAAAGCGGACTGTTACCTTTACCTTATTACCGCTTTTCAAAAATTGATGTGCATGATTAACCTTAGTCTGGAGATCATGCGTGTCGATATTAAGCGACATGCGAATCTCTTTAACATCCACAACTTTTTGATTCTTTCTCGCTTCTTTTTCCTTCTTAGCTAATTCAAACCGATACTTGCCATAATCCATTATGCGGCAGACAGGCGGTGTTGCCTTGGGAGCAATCTTAACTAAATCAAGATTCTTTTCTGCCGAAATTTTAAGCGCTTCGCGCGTCGGCATTATGCCAAGCTGATTACCGTCGGCATCAATTACCCTAACTTCCCTGTCTTTAATCTCCTCATTGATGAGCAGTTCCTTGCTGATATGCGGCACCTCCAAAAAAGCCCTTTAATAAACAACTAACGCGGAAAGACAAATCGCCCTTCCGCGTTCAACACCAAATAAATACAGCTATCCTAAAGCTGAAGTTACGGTATTGACCCCATAACCAAAAGCATGGGGTGAGGAAGGCTTTTGCTCTCCTGCTTCATTGTCGCTTATAATAATAACATCCTTCGAGCTGTTTGTCAACAATTTATTTAATATTTGGCACATTTTAATAAAATGCACTTTTTACAGCCATATACGTAAATCCCTATTTTGTTGTATTATAGCCGTTACTGTCGCAGGTATACGCTTTATTGGAACCAAAAGCGGGCAGCCTTGTTCTGCATTACAAAGGGGCTTTTTTGCGCCCTTTTTTGCGTTAGCCTTACGGACATAGGCGCGCTTTTACAGAACTTATAGGTATCCGCCGCTTTAATATTATTTCTGCATTCTTCCCGTCAGATACGAAACCGCGTCTTTTACTGCGTTTCTTAAGTTTCCGAAATCCTCGCCGTTATTGCGGTAATCGTACATCCTGCAGAACCCGCTGACGTTGCTCTGCAGCTCCGCAAGCCCTTTTTTAGCAACTTTTGTTATCACATCGTAAAATTCTTCAAATGATTTTTTATCCAGTGCCTTCATGCCTCTCTCAATAAGCTCAGCATAATCGGAAATGCAAATGCACGGTTGATCGGCTACGCTTTGCCGAAACTCCTCTTCTTTTTTCCACATTTGCCACAGTGTTTCAAATTCACTGTTCATAGCTTTTTCAACACGCGCGCATACATAACACGACTCTGCCATTGTTCTGGCGTCTTTGGCGCTTGCAGCGGCCTGTGACGCTGTGCTGCGCAGAAGGCTCTTTTTATGCCGTTCAAAAACCGTGTTATTTATCTCTATAAGATGGCTTTCAAGCATCAGGGCAAAGGGCAGCTTATTTCCCCGGCCATACATGATTTCAATGTGCTTAGGGCAAAACCCGAGCCGATTGGTTTCATGGCGTACGTCAGGCTCCATCATTGCCGGGCCCATTACGAAATCGAGTGCGCGCTCCTCAAGTTCTGCACGCATGCGGCAGATAGGGCACCCATCTTTTTTCTCAAATACCACATTTATCGGTATAGTACATATATCCTCTTTCATAAATTTGCGGCTATAAGCCGTTATCCTCCCGTCATTATTATGCGCATTTTCGGCTATAGTCAATAATAGCATTTTGTAAGACGCTGCGTCAACCAAAGTTTTTCAAAGAAATGCAAAAAAGTGCGTTCCCGTACTTTCGGAAACGCACTTTCTGAATCTATTGAAGGGAGGGAAATTAATACATACCGCCCATTCCGCCCATACCGGCAGGATTCTGAGCAGAGTTTTCTGGTTCTTTCTTGTCAGCGACAAGTGACTCGGTTGTGAGCACCATAGAAGCAACTGAAGCAGCATTCTGCAGAGCGCTGCGGGTAACCTTTGTCGGGTCAACGATGCCAGCAGAAATCATGTCAACATATTCTTCTTTTGCAGCATCGAAACCGTAATTTACCTTGCCAGAGCTGATAATCTTATCAATTATTACGCTGCCTTCAAGGCCTGCGTTCTTAGCAATCTGACGGATCGGTGCTTCGAGAGCCTTGAGGACAATGCGGATACCAGTTTTTTCATCCTGATCTTCGCACTTGTCAAGCAGAGCGCTGACCTTGGAAATAACATTTACAAGAGCAGTGCCGCCGCCGGCTACGATGCCTTCCTCAACAGCAGCCTTTGTTGCTGCGAGGGCATCCTCAATGCGCATCTTCTTCTCTTTCATTTCAGTTTCGGTCGCGGCGCCAACTCTAATTACAGCAACACCGCCTGACAGCTTTGCAAGACGCTCCTGGAGCTTCTCGCGGTCAAAATCAGAAGTAGTTGTCTCAATCTGGCTCTTAATCTGGTTGATTCTGCTCTTGATTGCCTCAGGATCGCCCATGCCGTTGACAATGATTGTGTTCTCTTTTGTGATCTTAACCTGACGTGCACGGCCGAGCTGTGACAACTGGGTATCTTTGAGCTCAAGGCCGAGATCAGAGGAGATAACCTCACCGCCGGTCAAAATCGCGATATCCTGGAGCATTTCCTTACGTCTATCGCCAAAGCCAGGAGCCTTGACAGCAACGCAGTTGAATGTTCCACGGAGCTTGTTGACGATAAGGGTTGCAAGAGCTTCGCCCTCTACGTCCTCAGCGATAATTACCAGCTTCTTGCCGGCCTGAACGATCTGCTCAAGCAGCGGCAGGATATCCTGAATGCTGGAGATCTTCTTATCTGTGATAAGAATGAGAGCATCGTCGATGACTGCTTCCATCTTATCGGTGTCTGTGCACATGTATGGTGAAATGTACCCACGGTCAAACTGCATACCTTCGACGACTTCGCACTCTGTTTCGGCCGTCTTGGATTCTTCGACAGTTATAACGCCATCATGTGTAACCTTTTCCATAGCGTCGGCTATGAGTTTACCAATGACCTCATCAGCCGCTGAAATGGTAGCAACACGTGCTATATCTGAGCTGCCGGTAATCTTCTTTGAGTTTGCCTTTAAGCCTTCAACTGCTGCGTCGACAGCCTTCTGGATACCTTTCTTTACTATCATCGGATTGGCACCCGCGGCGACATTCTTCATGCCTTCGCGGATCATAGCCTGCGCCAGCAGTGTTGCTGTTGTTGTACCGTCACCGGCAACGTCATTGGTCTTTGTAGCAACTTCCTTGACGAGCTGTGCGCCCATGTTCTCAAACGGGTCATCAAGCTCAATTTCCTTGGCTATTGTAACACCATCGTTTGTAATTAACGGTGAACCGAATTTTTTATCAAGAACAACATTACGGCCTTTCGGTCCAAGTGTTATCTTAACGGTGTCTGCAAGTTTATCAACGCCGATTTGAAGAGCCTTGCGGGCTTCTTCTCCGAATAAAATCTCTTTTGCCATAGTTCTTCTTTCCTTCCGTTACAACATTACTCAACTATTGCAAGAATATCGCTCTGACGTACGATAGTATACTGGGTACCGTCAACCTTAACTTCGGTGCCCGCGTATTTGCTGGTCAATACTTTGTCTCCAACCTTGACAAGCATTTTGACTTCCTTGCCGTCAACCATACCGCCTGGGCCTACTGCTATTACTTCAGCCACTTCAGGTTTTTCCTTGGCCGAACCGGTTAAAATAATGCCGCTCTTGGTGGTCTCTTCAGCTTCTACCATTTTAATAACCACCCTGTCAGCAAGAGGCTTAATCGTCATTTTTAATTCCTCCCTGAACCTGTGTTTTATTAACTCAACCATTAGCACTCTTTAACCATGAGTGCTAAGCATATTGTAATCACTGACTAATTAAAAATCAAGTCTTTAATTAGCATCATTTGCATTTTCGTCAATATTGATAATATACCAATTTTTTTAATAGAGCGATTTGTGTAACATGAGAAATTATAACCAGTATTGTGTATCATATTCACAGTGTTATTGAAAAATTACCGGATTTTTTGCGCTGGCATTCAAAATATCTGTCTGCTAATTACTCTGCTATCTTCGGAAATACTGGAAAAACTCGCATTTTATCATTCCGTTATAGAGCTTGCGTTTTTTGTCGGCGCGCTTTCCAAAAAGCGATTCGAAATTTTCGCTCGGGCTGATAATATAGAATCGCCAGCCTTTGAGCTTTAAGAACACTGAACCCATAGTTTTGTAAATTTCCTCAGCGGCTTTTATGTCGAGAAGCCGCTCACCATAAGGCGGGTTTGTAACGACCGTCCCGTGCTCCTGTGTAGGCGCAAAATCGCGCAGATCCTGCCTTGAAGCAGTTATGACGTCCCCCACGCCCGCTTTTTTGGCGTTTTCAAGCGTCAGTTCAACAGCCTTCTGGTCGATATCATATCCGAAAACCTCGATTGGTTCGCTGTTTATTGCGGCGCTGGCCTCTTCCCTCGCGTCTTTCCAAATGGATTTGTCAAGGTGAAAATTTTCAGCCGCAAAACTGCGATTAAGCCCCGGGGCTATATTTCTGCCTATAAGCGCTGCCTCGATGAGAATGGTGCCTGAGCCGCACATAGGGTCACAGAATGCCCTGTCAGCGTAAAAACGCGCTATTTTTACCATTGAGGCCGCGAGTGTCTCCTTGAGCGGGGCTTCAATGGAATTGCGGCGGTATCCTCTTTTATGAAGTCCTTCACCGGACGTATCAATGTATATTGAAACCTTATCCTTTAAAATTGAAAACTGGATTTGAAATTTGGCACCCGTCTCTTTAAACCAAGTGACGTGATATTTTTCTTTCAGATGTTCCACGATGGCTTTCTTTATAATTGCCTGACAATCCGGCACACTGTGAAGCTTTGAGTTAAGCGACCAGCCTTTTACCGGGAACGCGTCATCGCGGCCTATCCATTTTTCCCATGGTATGGCCTTGACCCCTTGAAATAGGTCTTCAAAGCTGTGGGCCTCAAATTCTCCCAACATTATAAGAACGCGCTCTGCGCAGCGCAGCCATATATTCGCCCTTGCTATCGCCGACTCGTCGGCATGGAAGATGACTCTGCCGTTTTGTGTCTCGACATCGTTATAGCCGAGAGCCTTGATTTCATCGGCAACAAGACTTTCCACGCCAAACAGGCATGGGCAGGCAAGTGTTACTTTATCCATGAAAAGCTTCCTTTTAAAAGATATTTTCGCCGCTGCCAGTTTCTATAAAACGGCAAACAATATATATTATAGCAGCGGCAGCAAGTCAAATACAATGAGTTTATATTTTTTAAGTTATCAATTAAACTTTTGTGCAAACACAATGTAGCTTGTTTATTTTATGCACCTTCTCCTGACCTCTGTAAAATGGCAATATAGGGGCGCGCTGCAAAGCGGAAACTTTGCAGCGCGCTCTTAAAATTTACTATTAATACTTGCCGTAATCGCCTTGCGGTTTATCGTCAAGAACAATCTTCGGTTGTGTTTCCTTTTCTTGAATGGCGGGCGCAGCATTTCTTTCAGCTTTTACATTGCTTTTTTCTACTGGCTCTTCACTTGATTTTCCTAATTTAAACTGTGAGACCATGTCACGCAATGCCTGAGCCTGAGCTGAAAGCTGCTCGCTTGCCGCTGCTGATTCCTCAGCGGTTGCCGAGTTGGTCTGAACAACAGTAGAAACCTGTTCAATTCCTTTGTCAATTTGGGTAATACCCGTTGCCTGCTTAGCCGAAGCCTCGGAAATCTCTCCGACAAGTTTTGTGGTTTTTTCAATGCTTTGCATTATCTTTTCAAATTCAGCGGCGGTCTCGTCTACTATCTTAGCCCCAATCTCGACACGTTTGCTGGAGTCCTCGATAAGCTGGGTCGTCTCTTTGGCTGCCGTTGCGCTTCTGGAGGCAAGGGTTCTTACTTCTTGAGCAACGACGGCAAAGCCTTTTCCTGCCTGTCCGGCACGTGCCGCTTCAACAGCAGCATTGAGCGAGAGGATATTTGTCTGGAAGGCAATATCATCAATGACCTTTATTATCTTTGCGATGTTCGCGGAGGAATCGCTTATGCCGCGCATAGCCTCCTGCATGCTCTTCATCTTTTCATTGCCCTCGATTGCTTCTTTTTGAACCTCCAGCGAAAGTGATTTTGCGTTTTCGGCGTTCTTTGCGTTGTTCTTTGTCTGCTCCGCAATCTCAGAAATAGCTGCGGTCAGTTCCTCAATTGAGCTTGCCTGTTCAGTTGTGCCGCGAGACAGGTTTTGGCTGCCGGAAGCTATTTCCTTTGAGCCTGATGCCACCTGTGACGCCGCTTCGTTTATACTATTGAGCATCTGCCTAAATTTTTCACCAGTTGTGTTAACCGCATTCTTGATCCTGAGATAATCCCCTATATATTCTTTGTCAATTTCCGCTGTCAAATCGCCTTCAGTCCACTTTTCAAGGACAAAAACCAGATCATTAAACGGTTTTTCTACTGCTTCTATCATTCTGTTTATATGTGCGACAACTTCACCGTATTCACCCTTAAGGCCGGCCGCATTGCCTCTTACACTGAGTTTGCCGTTCGCCGCGCTTTCTGCGAGCATGTTAGCTTCATCAACAAGTTGCTTAACTGATTTCATCATTTCAATGAAAGCAGGCCGTAACCTATCGTTTTCACTTCTCTTCGGCATTTTCATTATCTCTTCGAGCTGGCTCAAATCACCATTCGAGATTTCTATAAGAAGTTCCTCAATTATCAGGAAAGTCTCTCTTAATTTGTTTACAGACTCTGCAAGTTTGCCGAACTCACCGTTGTAATCTTTATCCATCCCGCGGGTGAAATCGTTATTTGCCATTAAAGCAAGTATTTCATTCGCTTCATTGAGCGGTGTTGCGAAAGCCTCAAACATACCATTTATGCCGGCAATTACTTTTGCATATCCGCCTTTGAACTTCGATGTATCCGCTCTCGCTGTAAGATTACCCTCACGTCCGGCTTCTAGCAACTTAATGGATTCGTCGAGTAGCGTATATAATGATTCTCTTACACTGTTAAGGCTATTCATTAAAACTGCGTAATCGCCGCTGTATGTATTTTCAATTTCCTCTAAATCTTCGCCATTAGCTAATTTTAATATGTATTCAGTGGTGAACTTAACCGGTTTAACAATTGCCTCAAGCGTATCGTCGATGCCGCTGATAATCTTCTGATATACGCCGCTGTGTCCTGAAGCATCAACTCTTGTATCCAAACGTCCTTCAACAGCCGCAGCACGCAGATACGCAGCGTCGTTTGTTAAAAGTTCAAGCGATTCCTTTACTCTACCGAGACTCTCATTAATCATGACAAATGTTTCTCTGGATTCTTGGGTGTTGCTGTTGGCCTCTGGAACTGACAGGTCAAGGTCAAGATCACCCCTTGAGAGCTTCTCGAGATTGCTCATGAGATTGGCTATCGCTTTTTTGTAGTATTCTTCATTTTCAATGAGTTTTGTCAAGTTGGTTACGGTTTCAACATATCCCAGTTTCTCGCCGTTTTCGCCGACAATAGCCGCTGCATTCAGCCTGCATTTGTTGCCACTCCACTCGAAATAGCTCTCGTGAACGCCTTTTTGCAACTGCTTAATGCCGCATTTCTCATTGTTGCATATATTTGCACCGGCAGTGCTGCAAACCATGCCGTATGCGCTTTTGCGGTCAGCTATCTTGCCGCTTTTGACAAGACTTTTCTCAAACGCCTTATTGACAAACTTCCATTTCATATTATTGTCAACCGCATGGACCGGAAAAGGTATGCAGTCAAGAACCGCCTTGTAATATTTGCCGTCATCTAACAGTTTCTTAACTGACTTAAATATATTGTTTGTTTTTCTCACCGTCAAAGTAACTGTTATTAGTAAAGCAATAAAAAATACAAAGAAAAGTACTCCAAAAATGATTTTTGAAGACTGTGGTCCCGTAATTGCACACGCTCCGAACAGTCCTGCGCAAAATGCTAGGATATAAGCTACTAGCAGGGGCAGTGCTATTTTGCGTTTGTTTTGCCTGATGTTTTCTTTTTTCATAGTTTTTTCCTCTTTTCAAAAAATTTTATTTGATGTCAATTAATTTATATATTGGAATAAGTGTATTAGTGTTCATTTATAATATACAAAAAAATATGTAAACAATCAAGATAAAGAACCTTATTTTTCAATAATTTAAATAAAAAAACACCCTGTTTAGGGTGTTTTTATCAAAATAATATACCACCGTTTACGCTTGTTCATCTTTTTCGTCTGCTGCGCAATTCAGGCTGGGTTTTCCAATAACACCGGGAAGAATTGAAAACGAAGAACCTGCGAGCAGGCATATAATGCCTATTATCATTGGAACACTTATTTTTTCTCTCAATATTATTAATGCGAGGATAGGTGCCAGCGCCGGCTTAATAAAGAAAACAAATGATGCAGTCGAGGCGTTTGTAACTTCAATGGCAAGCAGATAAAATGCATAACCTAAGCCGGTTACAAAAACGCCTATGTAAATTAGCGGCGCTATATTTTGGAGCGTAATACCGCCGAAAATCGGAATGTTTGAGAATGTACTGAGTCCAGCGCTTTGGAGGAACGACGCTACCGGACTTATTTTTGTAATAAGAATCAACACAAGCATCTCAGCGCTTCCGAAAATAAAGCTAAAGCAGGTTAGGACAAGCCCGCCGAACTGTTTGCTGCGCCCCCTGCTTGCAACGCTGTATATCGCAAAGGTGATTGCTGCGAGCAGCGTGAGTACAATCCCCTGAACACTCGCCGACATCTTAAACGGGTTCATTATGAACATTATCCCGGTGAAACTTATAGTCAGTGAAATTACCGTCGATTTATTTATCTGTTCATTTAGGAAGAAAAACGCCAGTAATACCACAAAAACCGGATTGCAACTGAACAATACAGCTACAAAGGAAGCGGGAGCGTTTAATATTGCGAGCTGATAAAACACCATGCTGACAACGACGCAGATAAAACCTGTCAGGGCAAAATACCCTAAATCTTTAATACATAGTCTTATACCCCGCTTTATAAGAGCACTTACCGCTGGAGTAATTAGCACCAGTGAACCTATCAGAAACCGAAGAAACGTCATCTGAATCGGGTTAAAGCTGCTTGATGAGATCTTTAAAGCTATTTCCATGGTGCTGAATAGAATGGTAGATAAAATGATGTAAAGATAACCTTTTTTCAATTAAAACCCCTGTTTTCTATATTAAATATACTGTATTTTATGGTGCTGTTTTTTCACAGCGGTATTAATTATAACAGTTTTACGTCCATATTAAAAGACACGTTTGTATTTTTATAACTTTGAATTTCCTTTTTTTGTCCTTTTATTATCTTCGTCTTCTGTCAGCTTGGCCTTTTCCCTTATTTTAAGAAGCTCCAAATATTTCCTGAGGTCTTCAAGGCTTTCCGGGCTTAATGTCATTATGTCTTTTATCATATGCTCATATTTATAAGGAATTGCTAAAGTCGTATCGCTGTATTCCACTTTGTCTTTGTTATTGGAACTTCCGAGCAGGTAGTCCACTGTTGTATTTAGTATATTAGCAATACTCAACATGGTATTAAAATCGGGCTCACGGTTTCCCAGCTCATAATTTGTATAAGCAACACGTGAAATGTTAAGCGCCTTTGCCATGTCGTATTGGGTCAGGTGTCTCTCATGCCTTAATCTACGCAATGTTTCCGAAAACAATCGCTATCACCCCTTTCAGTTAAAATTTGTTTTTATAAGCTAATCATGTATAAATATTCATTTTTTTAGTATGACTGAAAAAAACAGTCCTCCATCTGAACTCAGGCCGTTAGCCGTTATACCATTATCCGGTTAATCCGATATAATCTTGACATGTTTTTTCAACATAACTATAATCCGATATATACCAGATTATTTTCAATACCCAAAAGGGTATTATACTGCAATTAAAAATAATTTCAACTACAAATTTCATAGTTATTTTATTATTTGTAGTGAAGGGAAAACATATAATGAAAAAGTTATTGACATATGTCATCGTAACTTCGTTTATTATGGTTTTATTCCCATATACTGCGTTTGCTGCTGTCCCGGCTTTGTCGGGTTCTGTCGAAAACGGTGTTCTTACTGTCACCGTCAGCGGCGTTTCATCAAGGACATATCCTCAGGTTATTGTGCTCTCAAAAAACAAAGACGATGAAAGTGATTTTTATCTCGATACAATAAATCTCGCCAAGGGACAAAAAACGGTCAAACACACCAATGTTTCCGGCAAAACATATATAGTTACTGCAATATTAAAAAAGAAAGACGGAACAAACGCAGAGGGTACGATATACGGAGTGGCTGAAAGCATTTCAGCAGTTTCCGCATCCTCATCCACCAGCAAAAATTCCGCTTCCACTAAAACCAATAGGTCTAATGAAAGCGGAACTTCTTACTATATGGCTCCCGTTTCTGAGGTAAACGGCACAAATGTTTCCTCACCGAACAAACCTGATAATTCTTCAAAAAGCAGCAATGCCGCACATTACTACACGGACTCAGAAATGTTTGAAAATTCGGGCAGTCAAAACAATTCTGCATTGCCGCTTATCATAATGTCAGTGATTTTAATTGGAACCTCTATTATATTTGCCAGAAAATTTTCCGAAAAAGAGAAATGATCTCACTCTTTATAGGATACAGTTATATTTAACACATCATTTCCATCAAAAATCAAAGGAATGTTAATGTTTTTTGTCTGCTCGACATGAACCTCGAGATTCTGTCCCGTCAAAACCGTCGGCGGAGTTATGTCTATTATAACGCTCCTTTGTGACAAAGCTGTCGCCGTATTGCCCATTATCATATTGCACAATTCGCAAATAGCGCTCTGGGCAAAATCGTCAATTTCAGTAATGTCCGGCATCATCATCATGGTACCGGCAAATTTACAGGCAAGAGAATTTGAAAAACTAATAACAGCATTTCCGTGTATCCTGCCCGTAATCCCAACTAAAATCAATAGATTCTGACCATTAAAAGGCGTTTTTTCATATGTAATTTCGCCTGTTTTAAAATTCATTCCTACCATTTGTGACAAAACTGTAGAAGCTGATTCAAGTATGCTTTCTGTAATTGTTTTATCCATAATTCTCCATCCATAATTTAATTTTTTATAGTGGTTTGAATAATAGCTCATTTTAATTGGATAGTGTATCATAAATTTTACCAGATATCAAGCTTTAAATACGCCTTTCAACATTATTTTTTCATAAAATTTTCCTTTTGTATCTTTGCATCATAAAGCCTTTTTGTAGGGCTTAAATTTGTTGCAAAAGTTCTTTATAATAGAAGCAGGGCAGGTAATAAAATAAAGGGCGGCTCCTTAAAGAGCCGCCTTAAAAATTTTCTTAATATTTATTAAGTATGTGAATGGTAATATACATATTATGGAAGCGGACAGCCGCAAACATCAGATAATTCGACATAAAGCGACGAAAATCTGTCTGCAAGATAGTCGGCTCCGTTTTTTGCGATATAATCCGGCATGTTGTCATCAACACGAATCGGCAAGGACAGAGCCACCGTTGTTCCCTCGCCTTCCTTGCTATGCAGGGCGACCGTACCGCCGTGCTGTGTCACAATAAATTTTACAATCGAAAGGCCCAGGCCCGCTCCAGACAGTTCGCTTTCGTTTTTAAACGAAAAGTACGGGTCAAATATCCTCCCCATAATCTCGCTTTTTATGCCTTGACCCTTGTCGCTGACGCTTATTACCGCCTTTTCGCCCTGGTCCTCAAGCTTGACCACAATTCGGTTGCCCTCTCTTGTGTATTTGCAGGAATTTGAAATGAGGTTTATTATCGCTGTAGAAAGCCTGTCCGGGTCAAACACTGTGATTATATTTTTTTCCGGAACAATATAGTCAAGCTCAATATTTATCGACCTTGTGAGTATTTTGCAAGCTTCGCACAAGTTTGAAATAAATTTTGTAAGATTGCCCTTTTTGAGATTTAACTTAGCTATGCCTGAACGATATTTTGAAACCTCGACGATATTGTTGGACAGCCGCAAAATCCGATAGCAGTTCTGGGTAATAAGTTTTAAATAGGTTTTTGTTACCTCGTCGTCGCTGTCCTCAAGATGCCTTGCCATGAGTCCCAGAGTCGAGAAAATCACAGTCAGCGGAATCTTGTACTCATTTGAAAATGACGCTATAATCTTTTCCGGCTCCCCGTCTGGGAGTACTGATTCATTCTTATCAGCATTTTTTATAAAAACATGGCAACCAATAAATTTATCTTCAATTAAAATCGGTATAAGCTGTGCCGTAAACCCGCTCAATGGTTCGGACTGCTTTTTTGCTTCAAATGATACTCCGGTCTTAAGCTGCGACAAAACCTTATCAAAATCATAGCTGCTGATAAGCTCGCGGACACCGTCTTGCAACGATAAAGAGGGGTAGCGCTTCAAAGCAGCTTCATTTGCCCATACAGTATTCAGCTCCGAATCAGTAATCGCTATAGGTTCTTTGGTTTTTTCGTACAGCCGTTTGCCGGTAAGGACAAATTCATCAATATCCATTACATCACATCCAAACCACATGCAGGATTAAATATAATTAATTCTTCTGTCATTTGGTCATCATACTAATGTGTCTGTCGGTCAATCAACTTTTATATATTATAACAATTTTTCGGTACATTTTCTATACTTTGGGCAAAATATTAAAACGCCATATTCCTTTTTGCCAAATATAACGAAGTGATTATTTATTTGGCTGTCAAATTTAATAAATTTGATATTTAACAAACTATCACTTGTATTATTGGATAAAATGTTATAAAATATGTTGAGGAATTTACTAATTGGAGGTTAAGCAATATGGGAATCAAAATTGGTATTAACGGTTTCGGCCGCATTGGCAGACTCGTATTCCGTGCTGCTGTAGCAAATCCGGACCTCTATGAGATTGTTGGCATAAACGATCCGTTTATCGATGTCGACTACATGGTCTATATGGTAAAATACGATACAATGCACGGACGTTTCAACGGTGACATCAAGTCTGAAAACGGCAAACTTGTCGTTAACGGCCACGCAATCTGCGTATATGCTGAAAAAGAGCCTGCCATGATTCCGTGGAAAGAATGCGGCGCTGAATATGTCGTCGAATCAACCGGTGTCTTCACAAGCTCTGAAAAGGCTTCCGCTCACCTCAAAGCCGGTGCTAAGAAGGTTGTTATCTCCGCACCTGCAAAGGATTCAGTTACTCCGACCTTTGTCTGCGGTGTTAACTTTGACAAGTATACAAAGGATATGAACATTGTTTCTAACGCATCCTGCACAACAAACTGCCTTGCTCCTCTTGCCAAGGTTATCAACGATAACTTCGGCATTGTCGAAGGCCTTATGACTACAGTCCACTCAACAACAGCTACCCAGAAGACTGTTGACGGTCCTTCCAAGAAGGATTGGCGCGGCGGCCGTGCAGCTGCTGGCAACATCATTCCTTCATCAACTGGTGCTGCAAAGGCTTGCGCACTCGTTATTCCTGAACTCAAGGGCAAGCTGACTGGTATGTCATTCCGCGTACCTACTCTTGATGTTTCAGTTGTTGACCTCACCTGCAAGCTCGCAAAGGAAACCACCTACGAAGAGATCTGCGAAGTTGTCAAAAAGGCTTCCGAGACCACAATGAAGGGCGTTCTTGGTTACACTGACGAGGATGTTGTTTCATCAGACTTCCTCACCGATCCTCGCACTTCAATCTTCGACGCTAAGGCTGGTATCATGCTGAACCCGACATTCGTCAAGCTGGTTGCTTGGTACGACAATGAGTGGGGTTATTCCAACAAGGTCCTTGAGCTGATTAAGCATATGGCCGAAGTTGATGCGAAATAATTTAAATTCCGCATTTTATAAAAGCTGGTTTAAGCAATTTGCTTAAACCAGCTTTTTTGTTTACAACACCTGTTTATTAAAAGAATAGCTATATTCCTTCATTTTGCCAAACTAACTGCAAACCCTTATTGCTCCCGCTTCTTAAAAATGCAGCGAAACAAAAAAGAGGGGACAGTTCCCCTCTTCATAAACAAATTACAGCTCATTGCTGATTAACAGGCGCGCCGTTGTTCTCAATCTTTCTCTGCTCATAGATTATATGCTTTGAATAAACTGTGAACGACGAATAAAAATACGGGACAACAAATAAAATGGGAACTATTGCGATACAAGCAATGGCCCATCCGATATAGGACAGGAAGAATTTTGTAATTTCCCATCTGTAATCCTTAGTATATCTGATAGAATCGCGCACAACGTCAGAAACTTTCCTGCTGCTGTCTTCTACAATTAGGTAGTTGGCCAATGTGTATCTTGAGGTTACAAATAAAAAGAGGATTATACCGCCAATCATCAGCGTCCCGCCGAAAAACGAGAGGACACCGGCAATCAGCACCTTCCGGATATCCGAATCCGAAAGGTTTTGCGGATTATTGATATTTACATTTGAAAGATAATACTCGGCGGCAACAAGCAAAACCGCAGGAAGCCCGCAAGTTAAAAGCCACCACAATGCCTTGCGCACACCGACATAAAATCTGAGCCAGAGGCTTTTCCCATACAGTTTTCCGGAACCAAACCAGCCGAAAATATCCCCTATCGCTGGCTTTGCGCCGCTTGTCAGATTCCAATACCACTCAGTCATTCCTAGAATTAGCGGCGTCATAATAAAGAACGCAATAATGCTAAATACAAGACTTATTATAAAAGAATAAATATTTAGATTAATAAGCCCGTTATCCGTTAACTCAGGTATCTCAGTGATTTTTCTGTACGCGCTCTCAAGTTGAGATATGCCAAAAACCAAAAGCCCTAATATAAGCAATACAGCTATTGCCTTTAACCACGAGTTTTTAAGAGCTTTAAGACCATTATATTTCGATAGAACGCGCAAATTTACCATTAAATCAGCTCCAAGTTTAATTTCCTATAATTAAAACCTTTAAAGACATATTTACACATTACCGGTAATATAACAATTTTACTCTATTAGAGCCATATTGTCAAAACGGCATTTTATAAAATTAATTTTTCCTGTTTTATGTATTATATCACCTTAAAACAAAAAGCATAAGATATTCATTTAGAAAATCTTATGCTTTTAATTTAAGCGCTCCGCGCCTCGGATTATATATTTGAACATTATTTTTTCAAAGAACGGTTAATAGCGGACATTATTGCCTTAAGCGACGCGATGCTGATATCGGAATCAATGCCTACTCCGAATACAGGTCTGCCGTCCGGGTCTTTCAACTGAATATAGCTCACCGCAAGGGAATCAGAGCCGTCGGATATGGCCTGTTCGTTGTAGGAGACAAATACATATTTGTCAAGGCCTGTGCCCTTAATAGCCCTGAAAAATGCGTCTATGGGGCCGTTACCGGTTCCGGAGATTACCTTTTCAACGCCGTTATGTTTTATTTCGCCTATGAACTTCACAACTGTGCCCTTGTCTGTCCGTTCGTGCTTAAAGCTATATCCGCAAAGTTCATAAGGCTCGTTTATGCCGATATACTCCGATTTGAACAGGTCGAACACTTCCTGCGGCTTGAGTTCTTTGCCCGTCTCGTCGCACCGAGCCTTGACTATCGCGCCGAAATCAGCCCGCATTTCCTTAGGCAGGTTGTATCCAAACTCGGTCTGCATGATATAAGCAGCGCCGCCCTTGCCCGACTGGCTGTTTATGCGGATAATCGGCTCGTAGTCCCTTCCTATGTCCGCAGGGTCTATGGGCAGATACGGCACCTCCCAATACTTGGAGCCTGTGCTCCTCATATACTCCATACCCTTGTTAATCGCATCCTGATGTGACCCGGAGAACGCCGTAAACACCAGCTCGCCGGCATAAGGATGCCGCGGCGGGACTTTCATCTTTGTCGTCTTTTCATAGACTTCCATTATCTTTTTTATATTGCTGAAATTCAGCTTCGGGTCAATGCCCTGCGAATACATATTCAGCGCAAGCGTTACAATGTCGACGTTCCCTGTGCGCTCGCCGTTGCCGAAAAGCGTTCCCTCTACCCTTTCCGCCCCGGCAAGCAGTCCCAGCTCCGCGGACGCAACACCGGTTCCCCTGTCGTTGTGAGGATGAATGCTTATAATCGCGTTTTCCCTGCCCGGCAGGTGCTTGCAAAAATACTCTATCTGGTCGGCATAGCAGTTCGGCGTGCTGCATTCAACCGTTGCCGGCAGGTTCAGAATTATTTTATTATCTTTGGTAGGCTCAAAAACCTCCATGACTTTTGAACAGATTTTTACCGCGTTGTCCATTTCAGTTCCGGAAAAGCTCTCCGGCGAATACTCAAAACGCAGGTTCATATCGCTGTCAACTTCTTTTGAAAGCTTTTTTATAAGCTTGGCACCGTTGACCGCGATGTCTATAATTCCGTCCACATCCGTCTTGAACACGACCTTGCGCTGCAAGGCAGATGTAGAATTGTAAAAATGCAAAATTACGTTTTTGGCACCGCGGATAGCCTCAAACGTCTTGCGTATCAAATGTTCTCTTGCCTGAACGAGCACCTGAATTGTCACGTCGTCGGGGATATAATTTTCCTCAATAAGCGTCCTGATTATCTCATATTCTGTTTCAGACGCGGACGGAAAACCAACTTCAATCTCTTTGAATCCGATATTTATAAGTGTGTTGAACATGAGTAACTTTTCATCGAGGTTCATCGGCTCCACAAGTGCCTGATTTCCGTCGCGCAGGTCGACACTGCACCAAATGGGCGCTTTTGTAATAGTTTTAGAAGGCCATTCGCGATTCTCAATAGGCACTTGTGGAAACGGATGATATTTTTCATATGCTCGCACCATTGAAATGCCTCCATATTACAAAATCCCCGCCCCATATCAGGGGCGAGGACTTATATCCACGCTGTACCACCCTGTTTCGACGGCAAAGCCGCCCTCTAAGGTCTCAAACAAGACCCGGTTTTTAACGCAAACTCTAACGTCCGTCCCTTGTCAGAACGGCAGCTCCGGAATGAGTTATACACCTGTTCCGCGCCCCCGCTTGCACCAAAACGCGGTCTCTCTTTGCCGCAATAAACAGGTCTTTGTTCCTTCACAGCCTTTGTAGGTAGCATATTCATTTTTGCTTTTAGTATATCAACCGAATCTCTTTAAGTCAATAGCGAAGGAAGATTTGACGCAAGTTTATTAAACAATTTTACAAAGTCTTGTACTCTTTTCGAGTCAGTGATATAATATACTGCAAACCAACAATAAATACGATATGAAAAACAGATTAGAAGGAGTAAATCTATGAATATTCTTGTTACTGGCGGCGCAGGTTATATCGGCAGCCATACCTGTGTCGAGCTTCTTGAAAGTGGACATCAGGTAGTCGTTATAGACAATTTGAGCAACAGTGATGAAGAGGCACTTGTGCGCGTCCAAAAGATTACAGGTAAGACGCTTAAATTCTACAAAGGCGATGTCAATGACTACAGCCTTTTGAAAACCATTTTCACTGAAAATAAAATCGACGCCGTCATCCACTTTGCAGGCTACAAAGCAGTCGGTGAATCCGTCATGAAGCCTCTGGAGTACTATCAAAACAATATCGGCAGCACAATCACGCTTTGTCAGGCAATGCGTGAAGCCGGCGTCAAGAGCATTATATTCAGTTCCTCTGCAACTGTTTACGGTTCACCCAAAAAAGTGCCTGTAAAAGAAGACTTCCCTCTCTCGGCAACCAATCCCTACGGACGCACAAAACTGTTTATTGAACAAATACTTATGGATATCAGCAAGGCGGACAGCGAGTGGACTGTAATCCTGCTGCGCTATTTCAACCCGATTGGTGCCCACAAAAGCGGGCTTATCGGTGACTCCCCGCGCGGCATCCCGAACAATCTCATGCCTTACATCACCCAGGTCGCGACGGGCAGGCTCGAAAAGCTCCGCGTTTTCGGCAACGACTATCCTACCCACGACGGCACAGGGGTGCGCGATTATATCCATGTAGTCGACCTTGCCAAAGGCCATGTTGCAGCCCTTAAAAAGGCCTTTGCAGGCGGCACCCACATCTACAACCTCGGCACAGGCGTAGGCTACAGCGTTCTTGACGTTGTCAAGGCGTTTGAAAAGGCCTCCGGCGTAAAAATCCCCTATGAGATTACTGATCGCCGTCCCGGTGATATCGCTGAGGTATATGCAGACCCGACAAAGGCCTATGAGGAGCTTGGCTGGAAGGCCGAGCTCGGCATTGAGGATATGTGCGCCGACTCATGGCGCTGGCAGTCCTTAAACCCCAACGGTTACAGCAAGTAAAAATAGCGTTTAATAACCTCTGTACTGGTATCCGTACAGAGGTTTATTTTTGTTTCTGGCTTATATGCTAATTTGTAATAAATCAATAGGCTTGGCCAAAACTTAAATTCATTACCCCTCTGAAAGGAAAAAACGGTCTGCCCCCAAAAGGAGACAGACCGCTTTTTATGCGTTATTACGCTTTATAGAACTCGTAGAAAGCCCTGTAGGCGGAATATACATCGAGCTTTGAGACAACCTCAAAGGGTGAGTGCATTGAAAGAACGGGGACGCCCACATCTATGACATCTACATCAAGCTCGGCAATATATTTTGCAACTGTTCCGCCGCCGCCCTGGTCGACCTTGCCGAGTTCGGCCATCTGCCACATGATTCCCTTGCTGTCCAGCAGTTGGCGTACCCAGCTTGTGAATTCTGCAGAAGCGTCACTTGTACTATATTTGCCGCCGTGGCCAGTGAATTTGTTGACGCCGACGCCGTAATTTAAAAACGCAGCATTGTTCTTTTCCATTGCGTCCGGATAGGTCGGGTCGAACGCCGCCGTTACATCAGCGGAGAGGCATTTTGAGTTGCTGAGCACGTCTCTGGCCTCAAGTCCGTAAGGACGGGCGAGGTCGGCGATAAAATTCTTAAGATAGGAAGAAATAAGACCAGTGTTGCCCTCGCTGCCGATTTCCTCTTTATCAGTAAGGCAGCAGACACATGTTGTTTCCGGAACGCCGCATTTGAAGAGTGCAGTCAGCGCCGGATAAGCGCAAACACGGTCGTCATGCCCGTAGGCACCTATCATGCTGCGGTCAAAACCGATATCGACAGCTTTGAACGCTGGAACCATTGTGAGTTCAGCAGACAGGAAATCTGCTTCAACAATGTCGTATTTTTCATTGAGCAGTTTTATAATATTGAGCTTTACAAGCTCGCTTTCCTTGTCGTCGCGGAAAGGCAGGCTGCCGATAAGGACATTGAGCTGCTCACCATTGAACGCTTTGTCCATCGTCTTCTTGCCCATGTCCTTGTCAAGATGGGGCAGAAGGTCGGTTACGCAGAACTGAGGGTCGTTTTCATCCTCGCCGAGACGGACAGTTATCTGCGTTCCGTCCTTTTTGACAATCACGCCGTGAAGTGCCAACGGGATTGTAGGCCACTGATATTTTTTGATGCCGCCGTAATAATGCGTCTTGAAAAGGCCAAGCTGTGATTCCTCATAAAGCGGGCGCTGCTTTAAATCCAGCCTCGGTGAATCAATATGGGCCGCGGTGAGGTGTACGCCCTCGTCAAGGGGTTTTGAACCTATGACGGCGAGTATTATCGACTTGCCGCGGTTGTTGTAGTAAACCTTGTCGCCCTTCTTATATTTCTGCTTTTTGTCAAACGGAACAAATCCGAGCTTCTGCGCCTCGTTTATGGCGTAAGTTACGGCTTCCCTTTCTGTTTTAGCGGCGTCTAAAAATGCTTTATAACCGTTGCAGTAATTAAACGCGGTTTTAATCTCCTCATCAGACATCACAATTCCGCCGTTCTTGGGATTCATCAACAGCTTTTCCTTTAAAGCTTTTGCCTTAGATTTTTCCTCCATTATTATTCCTCCAAAACGAATTTATAAATAGCCTATTAACACACTTATTGCTTTATGACAAGCGATTGCAAGTCGCTTTATTTATTTCCATAGTAGAGCTTTTTGTAAATCTCTTTGATGTTCTTGACTTTGCTGACATAAGCCCGCGTGTCGGAAAAAGGAATGTAGTTGAGCGTTTTTCCGTCTTTTGAATAGTCAGGGTTGCTGAGCCACTTTCTGACATTGGCCCTTCCCGCATGATATGCGGCAAGGGCAACCTTTTCGTCATTGTACTCTTTAAGCAGTTCCGCTAAAATTGCCGTTCCGTAACGAATATTGATTTCCGGGTCATAGAGGTCAGAGGCCGTATATTCCGACGAATCATTGCTCTTCTTCATTATCCATTCAAGAGTCGGCGGTGTCACCTGCATAAGCCCAATCGCGCCGACTTTTGAAACCGCATTGGGGTCAAAGCTGCTCTCACTTTTTATAACGGCATAGACAAGGCTTGGTTCAACTCCATTTTTTTCAGCATATAAGGTGACATACTCTTTATACTTGTCCGGATAGGCTGATTTAAGAAAGATATTATAGGCAGGTTCCCAGAGAAAAGCAGCCGCAACAGCAATAATCAGCAAAATTGTCAGGGTCTTTATGCCTTGCCGCCGTTTTCTCATGCTAATGTAAACCTCCGTCGCCGCAAATAATATCGGCTATCTTGTCCACGCCGGCAAAAAGCTCCTTGTCGCCGCCGTCGCTTGTCACAATATAGTCTGCCCGACTCTTATAAAACTCGTCGTCAGGCTGTGCTCTTATGCGTTCAAGAGCCTTTTCTCTGCTGATACCGTCGCGCTCCATTATGCGCTTAATGCGAAGTTCACGGTTCGCCAAAACCGCCATCACCTTGTCACAGAGCCTGTCTGAGCCGCTTTCAAACAGCGTCGGCGCATCAAGGACCGCAAACTTGCAGCCGCTGTCTGCAAGGCCCTTTAATTCAGACTGAATCTGCTGAAGGATATAGGGGTGGGTTATGCTGTTTAATAGATCAACCTTGCCGCCGTCAAATGCGAGATGAGCGAGTTTTTTTCGGTCGAGCGATCCGTCATCCAATATTATGTCGTCCCCGAAAGCCTCTTTGAGCTTTAAAAGGCACGGGCTGCCGGGGGTTACCACCGCTCTGGCGGATTTGTCGGCGTCAATGTGAGCAAATCCGCGTTTTACAAGATGCTGTGAAGCAAGGCTTTTCCCTGCTCCTGACGGTCCGGTAACACCTAAAACAAACATACGTTTAAGTTCCTTTTCGATTACTACTTTTATATTCACCAAGTTTCAAGTTTATAATGCAGCAAAATTCCATATTAATGCGAAAATATGGCGTTACAGGTTAAATATTTCAAACCCTGCAGCTCTCAACAGTCGATTATATACGGCAAGCCCAATTCCGTCAAGGCTCGGGCAGCGGGCATAAACTGTCTTGGCCCCAATCTCGTCAAGCTCCCTTAAGGCGTCGAACAGCCTCTGAGCCTGTGAGGCGCCGTCGTCAGACTGGCCGTAGGTGACACACTGAACATTGAAGCGGTTCTGCTCACCCTCAAAGCAAAGCACCGCGACCCCGTCTTTTGCCCTCTCATTCACAAACTCCGCCATCTTGTCAAGCGGGGCATTGATAATCGAGACATGGGCTTTTGGGGCGTAATGCTTGTACTTCATACCCGGCGAGGCCACTATTTCGCCCATGCTCACTTTATGCGTAACAGCGCGGTCGATAAAAACCTCGCCTAAAACGTCTTTTATCTGTTCCGGCGTGACTCCTCCCGGCCGGAGTATACGCGGATGCCCGTCCGCCAATGTTATGACGGTGGATTCAACCCCGACTCCGCAGGAGCCCCCGTCGACGACAGCGGAAACGCGCCCGTCAAGATCCTGCAAAACGTGGGACGCCAGCGTCGGGCTGGGTTTGCCGGAAAGGTTTGCGGACGGTGCTGCCAGCGGGATACCCGCTTCCTCTATTATTGCATGGGCGATAGGATGGGAGGGACACCTAAAACCGGCTGTATCAAGCCCTGCCGAAACTATCGACGGGATAACAGGCAGCTTTTTTAAGATTATCGTAAGAGGCCCAGGCCAAAACGCATCCATAAGTTTTTTGGCGGACTCAGGTATCTCGGCGGCGTATCGCGGCAGCCAGTCCTTTGACGCGACGTGAACGATAAGCGGATTATCCTGCGGCCTGCCCTTCGCCGTAAATATATTGGCGACGGCCTTTTCGTCAAGGGCATTAGCCGCAAGCCCATAGACGGTTTCCGTAGGGATTACGACCAATTTCCCTTCCCTTAATAGCTCAGCCGCGCGCTTTATACCGTCTTTATCAATACTATTTTCACAATTTATAACTTCTGTTAACATTTGATTCTCCCTTAAGATATCCAAGAGAAGATTAAAATTACTGAAAGTTTAGTAGTTAGCTTATGGCGCCGCCCTGTTTGAGCTTTTCTGCCTGAATGGCAGTGATGAGCGGCTCAATTATATCGTCAAGCTCGCCGTTTAAAATTGACTCTATTTTATAAAGCGTAAGTCCTATGCGGTGATCCGTAACTCTGCCCTGCGGGAAATTGTAGGTACGGATACGCTCGCTGCGGTCTCCGGTGCCGACCTGCGACCTTCTCTCGGCGGCAATCTTCTCTTCCTGCTCCCTTTGCTGGCGCTCGTAAAGCCTTGAGCGAAGCACCTTCATGGCTTTATCCTTGTTCTTGTACTGGCTGCGCTCGTCCTGGCATTCGACAACTATCCCAGTGGGTATATGCGTAATGCGGATTGCAGAATCGGTTTTGTTGATGTGCTGGCCGCCCGCACCACTTGAACGGAAGGTGTCAATCTGAATGTCATTCGGGTTGATTTCGACCTCGACGTCCTCTACCTCCGGCAAAACCGCGACAGTGACGGTTGACGTATGGATACGCCCCGACGCCTCGGTCTCGGGGACACGCTGGACCCTGTGGACGCCGCTCTCATACTTGAGCCTGCTGTATGCGCCGTCCCCTTCAATCATAAAGCTGATTTCCTTGATACCGCCAAGCTCAGTTTCATTGAGGTTCAGCACCTCTATCTTCCATCCCTTATGCTCGGCATACATAGAATACATGCGGAAAAGTTCAGCCGCAAAAAGGGCAGCCTCTTCTCCGCCTGCACCGCCTCTTATCTCCATTATCACGTTTTTGTCGTCGTTTTTGTCTCGCGGCAGAAGGAGGATATTCAGCTCATTTGTAAGCCGCTCTTTGTCTTTTCTTGCTTTCGCAAGCTCCTCTTCCGCCATCTCCCGCAATTCGCGTTCAGGCTTTGACTCTATAATCTCCAGTGCGTCCTTTTCCGTTTGGCAGGCATTTTTATATTCCCTGTATTTTTCAACGAGCGTTCCCAAATTTTTATGCTCAAGCATTAATTTTTTCAGTTTATCCTTATCGCTCAGCACATCAGGCTGGGCGAGCTTTTCTGTTATCTCATTATATCTTTCTTCTGCACTTTCAAGCTGTTCAAACATTACATTTGCTTCCCCCGAAATAGATACTACAGCCTGCAGATTCAGGCATTCGAGCTGTCAGAT